>JALWYU010000070.1 GCA_026992635.1 Bacteroidota bacterium
TGACGCCGATTTGTCCGGAGGCGGTGATGCGCATTCGCTCAGTGTTGTTGGTACGGATGACGAGGTCGGCATTGTCTTTGGTTCCCAGGAAGTTTTGTGCTGGGGAGGTGCCGGCGTTTCCGGTGAGTAGCCAGGCGTCGGGCAGTCCCCAGGTTCCGTTGCCCTGGAGTACACGTGAACTATCGCCGGGGAGTGCCAGTTGTCCGATGACCGGGGGATTCTGGCTGATGTAAAGGAGTGCGGCGGGTGCGGCATTGGTGAACTGGTCTATGCGCACCTGACCGGCTATGTGGAGGGCATGCGTGGGGTTGCTGGTGTGGATACCCACGTTGCCCTGGGCGTCTACGATCAGGAAGACGGTTCCGTTCTGGTCATCTACCTGGAGGAAGGGCGCGTTGAATCCCTGGGGTACGCGGATGTGGAGTCGTGCCTGGGGGTTTTGTGTGCCAATTCCCACGTACTGGGCGAACGGGGTTTGGTGGCTGGCAAGTGCGAGCGATCCTCCGATTAAGGTGGTGCCTGCAATTTTTTTCAGTGTATTTCGTTGCCCCATGGTGCTTTTTTCTACATAAGTTACGGCAGAAGGGTGAAAGTGTGCAACTTTTTCTGTCTGGTTTGGGTGTTTTGTCCCAATCGGGGATTTGCGTGAAAAAGTTGTGTTTGTGTTTTCTGTGTTCAGGGGTTTTGAGGTTTGGGTTCGCGTTCTATGAGCAGTGTGACGGGTCCGTCGTTGATCAGTCCGACTTCCATGTAGGCGCCGAATTTGCCTTCTAAGACGGGTACGTCGCCTGTGCGTAGTGCGTCAACGAATATGCGGTAGAGGTGGTGGGCGGACTGTGCGGGGGCGGCCCGGTGGAAGGTAGGTCGTGTCCCTTTGTGCAGCATGCCATAGAGGGTGAACTGGCTCACGACAAGGAGTGCGCCGCCCACCTCCTGTATGGATCGGTTCATCTTGCCCTGTTCATCGGGGAATAGTCGGACTTGCAGGACTTTTTTAGCAAGCCAGCGGGCTTCTTCTTCGGTATCGTCGGTAGCGATGCCTACCAGGAGCAGGTATCCTTTTCCGATGCGTGCAATTTCCTGGTTTGCTACACGTACCCAGGCTTCTTTTACGCGCTGGAGCAGTACGCGCATTTCACCAGGGTTTTTCCCGGAAGATCTGATTTAAGAGGCGCAGGTAGTTGGTGTAGCGGAAGGCGGGGAGACGTCCCTGGGTGACGGCTTCGCGGACGGCGCATCCGGGTTCTGACCGATGGAGGCAATCGGCAAATCGGCAGTGTTCACCCCATTGGGCAATGTCTATGTAGAGTTGTCGGAGTTTTCGCTCGTCTAAGTTGGGCACATCAAATTCCTGGATACCGGGTGTGTCAATGATCCAGCCGGTTGTGGGCAGGCGGTACATTCGCGAGAAGGTGGTGGTATGTTTGCCGCGTCCGGTTTTTTCGGAGACTTCCTGTGTGCGCAGGTTTAAGCCTGGGATCAGCGCATTGATCAGTGAGGATTTTCCCACGCCCGAATGCCCTGCGATCAAAGAGATCTTACCCTGGATGAGCGTTTCTATCTGATTGAGGTTCTGTCGGGTTTTCACGGAGATGAGGAGGACCTGGCACCCAGTGGCTTCGTAGGCGGCTTTGAGTTCTTCCCAGTGTGCGAAGTCGGTTTCGTCGTACAGGTCTGCTTTGTTGAAAAGGAGGATTGCGGGGATGTTCTGGTCCTGGCAGGCGAGCAAGAATCGGTCAATGAAGATGGTTCGGGTCTGTGGTTGTTTTAATGTTGCCATGAGGATTGCCTGGTCTAAGTTGACGCCCAGGAGCTGGTAGGTTCGTGGCTGGTGGGGTGATCGTCTGACCAGGTAGTTTTTTCGGGGGAGGATTTCCACGATTCGTCCTTGGTGGTGTTCGTGGTCAATGGGTTGGAAGAGGACGTGGTCGCCGACGCATACGGGGTGTGTGGTTCGGAAGTTGTGCAATCGGAATTTCCCGCGGACGGTGCAGCGCCATTCTGTGTTTTGGCCGTCCAGGACGGACTGGATTGTGGAGGAGGTCTGGATGACGAGACCTTTCCGGAGGTTTTCGCTCATATTTTATTTCTGGTTTTCATGGGCATTGAGATGAGGTGGCGGGCTGGAAGCGCAGTTCTCGTGTTAGGCGGTGGCAGGCGAGCGAGTCTATGGAACGTGGTGTGAGTCGGTAGGGTCCGAGTCGCCGGTGTGTACGGGCAGCGAGTACGCCGAGTCCTCCGTGGATGTTGGTCCACATGGGTAGGACTTCTCCGCTCACTATGGAGTATGCCTGTGCCTGGTAGGATTGTCGGTAGTAGCGTAGTTCGGGTGTGCTTCCCCATACGATGAACTGGATGCCAAGGATTCGCCGTGTGGTGCTGGGGGTTGTGCTGGTCAGTAGTGCACTGCGCAGGGTTTGGTAGAGTGCTTCGGCTTCCAGTGTGTAGAGGTAGGTTCCTCCGGAGGTGGGTGGCTGGAAGCCCGAGGCAAGGTGTAGGACGACCTGTGTGTCTTTCCATTGGGTGCCTGTCCATTCGGAGTAAGTGACGATTGCCTGGAGTGCGTACTGATTTACGTTGGCGGTTTTGTACCACTGGAAGTGGAGGGGTTCACCCGGGTAGAAGTTCAGTGGCGTGATGGTGTCAAATTCGGAGGGGTAGATGACGCGGATTCGTTCGGGCAGGTTGATTACTGCCCATGCCTGTAATCCTTTCTGTTCGTCGTGGAGTTCCAGTCGGATGCGTGTGCCATAGGGAAGTGTGCTGTGGAGCTGATGCACGATTCGGAAGGGCAAATTCCAGAGTGGTATCCAGAGGGTTTCCCGGGTAGCGCTGAGGGTACGTCTTTCGGTAATTAATGAGATGCGCCAGGTTGGCGGGAACAGGCTGTCGGGGTGGGGGGTATAGCCTGCGCGTGCACCGTGCAATACGGAACGGAAGACCATCAGCGACTGGACCGAATCTTCAGGCATGAGCACGCCGTAGATGACGGGGGTATCTACGGCGCGTCCTGAAGGTGAGAAATTGGGTTTTTGGCAGGCGGATGGTCCGAAGAGGGCTAAGCTGAAGGTGAGGAAGATTCCCAGGGTTGCGCCTATGGTTTGGGGTGGTATTGCTGGTTGTCGGGTTTGTTGTTGTGGGGTGTTCTTCATGGGCGGTTGGTTAGCCATTCTTCGGGGTTTAGGGGTGTGGTTCCTCGCCACAGTTCAAAGTGGAGGCGTGCGAGTTTTTCCTGGCTTGGCAGGTATCCGAGGATGGTTCCTTGTGTTACCGTTTGTCCGGTGCGTACGGTTACGCGTTCCAGTCCTGAGTAGACGGAATAGTACTGTCCGTGTCGGATCAGGACGGCGTAGCCAAACAGAGTACTTTGGAAGATGCTGGTGACGGTTCCGTCGTAGACGGCGCGTACGGGCGTTCCGCCTTCTGTCTGGATGTCAATTCCGTTGTTTTTGATTTTCACGTGTTTGAGTACGGGATGGGGTCGTACGCCGAATCGTTCTATCAGGATGCCGGGGGTGGGCCAGGGCAGTTGTCCGCGGGCGCGTTCTAAGGGTGAGGAACTCGTTGTTTCCGTGGTTGTTGTGCGTTGTTTTTGTTGTGTGCGTTTTTTTGCCAGTTCCAGTTCTCGTCGTATGGCTTCTTCTATGGCATTTTGAAGGGCTTGTGCGCGTCGTCGTTTGCGTTCAATGGCTTTTTTGAGGGCACGTTCTTTGCGCTGAAGCTGTTTCAGGATTTGTTCGTGTTCTTTGCGTGCTGTCAGATATTCCTGGCGCTGTGCTTCCAGGATCTGGACTAAGGAGTCCAGCTGGGCTTGTCGTGCGCTGAGAATCTGCAGGTTTTGGTAGAGGGAGTGTGCGAGTTCGCGGATCAATTCGGCTTGTTCGCGCCGATAGCGTGTGAGGGCTTCCAGGTATCGTGTGAAGAGGTAGGCTTTTCGTGGGGTGCGCAGCCAGAGAACGGGTAGCCAGTGGGGGTAGTATCTGCGCAGGATGTGGTATCGGTAGAGGGCGCGTAGGAGGTGTGCGTAACGTGTACGGAGTTTATCCAGGTCTGTGGCGAGTGCCTGGATTAAATCGGTTTGCCAGTTGATTTCTTCGCGGAGTGCGTGTTGTTCTTTCTGGAGGATTGCCAGTAGTTGTTCGCGTTCCCGAATTTGTGCAGCTAGGGTTTGGAGCAAAGTCATGAGCTGGGTTTCCTGTCCGCGCAGTTGTTTGAGTTGTGCTTCGGTTTTTTGGATTTCCTGGAGGAGGCGTTTTCGTTCGCGTTCCAGGTGCTGGCGTTGGGTAGCGCCTGTCAGGAATAGGCATACGATGGTTAGCAGCAGGCAGTTACGCGGGAAGCGCCATTTGTGCTGGTTGCAGGTGTTGTGCTGGTGGTTGCTTCGTTTGTTATTGGGATGTGGGCGCATTGTTGGTTGGGGTGTTTGGAGCTTTTTGTTGAGGGGTATCGGGGTAGGCTTGTCGGATTGGCTGGATCTGGTAAGAGGAAGGTATACGTATGTTGGGGATGGTGGCTTTGCTGTTCCACTTGATGGTTTGTATTCTCAGGGTTCCGCGGAAGAGCTTTCCGAGTATTTGCCATTGTTCTGGATAGTGGGCTTGGTTCTGGTCGTTGAGGAACTGGATCTGGAAGATGGAGATTGTATCCAGGGGTGTGATTCGTTCAATGCTTAGTGTGTGGGGCAGTGCTTTTTCTGAGAAGGTTTGTGTGATCAGGAGGTCGGTGCGTACTTTTTTCAGGTAGACGGCATGGTTTGCTTTCCACTTGTATTTTGTACCGAGGGGGAGGAGTAGCAGGAGGCGTTCTAGGAAGGCGAAGAGGGAGTCCGGGTGTGTTAGTCCTGGCAGGTTCAGGAGTGTAAAGACCTGTGAAGGATGTCCCACGTAGGCGATTTTTTCCATTCGGTTGAGTGCGATCAGGGTGTCGGGCAGTAGCCACAGGCGGACGACTTCCACATCCATGGGCCCTTGCAATATGCACCACAGTCCGTTTTGTCGTTGCCATCGGAGGAGGAGTTTTCCTTTGTGGGTGATGGTGTCGGAGCTGTGTGGTGCCCAGCGCTGGATGTGGATTTGTGCACGGAAGGCGAGCGTACGCATGGTATCGGACCATGCCTGTCTGGCGGTGAGTGCCTGGCGAAAGAGAGAATCTCTGGTTTGGGCGGGTTGTTCAGGGGTTGGGGTTGTTGTGTGGGTCTGTTGTATTGTTGTTGTTGTTGTTGTTCCTTTTCGGAAGAGGGCGCAGCTTGGGAAGAGGGTCAGAGCTGTGCTCAGGAGGAGTATGGAGAATCTGGTGGTGTGAGTTGGTCTGGCGAGATTCATGGACATTTGCTGGTTTTGGCGCGTTCAATTTTTTCCTGGATGGTGGCTCGTTGTTTTTGCTGGTGGTTGGGCAGTCGGTCTATGGCTTTTTGCCACCAGTGGATGGCTTGCTGGCATTGTCCCAGTTCGTAGAGGATGTCGCCATAGTGGTCGTAGATATCGGGTGAGTCGCCGCCGTGCTGGATGGCGCGCTCAATCCAGGTTTTGGCTTTTTTTACTTTACCCATCTGGAAGTAAACCCAGCCGTAGGTGTCTTCAAAGGAGGGAACGTTTTTCTGGAGGCGTATTGCTTTTCGGATGAGTTTTCGTGCGTAGCGCAATCGTTCTTTGCGCAGTGCGAGGAAATAGGCGTAGTTGTTGAGGATGATGGGGTTGTCGGGTTCTTCGCGGATGAGTTTCTGGAAGAGGGAGTCGCTGATGCGGTAGTTACCTAAGTGGTGTGCGGCTTCTGCCCAGATTTGCTCTAGGTCTCGGCGGACTTCTTCGGTGTTTTCCAGGTAGGCGAGGAGTGCCAAGCCGTGTTGGGCGTACTGGCTTGCGCACAGGTAGCTGCCCTGTCGGTAGCAGATATAGGCGCCGAACCAGTGGAAGAGCACGTGGTTGGGGAAGTATTCCAGGGCGGCTTCTACTGCTTGTCGTGCTTCCTGCCATTGTTCTGTTTCGGCGTATACGCTGATGATTTGTTGCCAGAGTCGTGGGGAGGTGCTATCCATTGCCAGTGCGCGCAGGTAGTAGTGGATGGCGGCGTAGGGTAGTTGTTGTTCGTGGAGGAGGTCGCCGGCGATTGCCCAGGCGTTGAATTCCTGTGCATAGAATTGAGTGAACAGGTTGAGGAGCTGGACCAGGCGTGCTGAATCCAGGAGTGAGAGGGTGAAGATCTGAGTTTGTGCCAGTCGTGATTGCTGGCTGGTGGGTGTGTTGGTCAGGTTGGGCTCGTCTTCCCATTCGGTGATTGGGTCGGTGGAGGTTTGGCAGACTTTTCCGAGTCGGGGGTGGTAGCCAACTAAATAGAGGAGTTTATCGCGGAAGAGCAAGTCGGGATGGCGCAGGATACGCAGGAAGTAGTGGTAGAGGTGCTGGGTATCTTTTTGCTGGTAGGCGAGGCAGATTCCCCAGGTGAGGGCATTGAGGTTTGTGGAGTCTTCGGCGAGCCACTGGTGTAAAAACTGGTTTGCCAGGTCAAAGTTCTGGTTGCGGAACAGGGTTTGGAGGAGTTCGTGGAAGATTTTTTCGCGGTTGGAGTGGCTTTCTTGCAGGAGTGTGATGAGGACGGTACGGGCTTCCTGGATTTTGCCCTGTTGGGCGAGGATTCGTGCTTGCCAGCGCAAAGCTTCTGTCCGGTATTTGGGCTGGTGTTCTAAGATCTGGAGGACGTGTTCGGCTTCTTTCCAGTCTTTTTGTTTTGCCAGGAATCGGAGGTAGGCGCGTGCGAAGAACAGGTTTGTGGTATCTAAGTAGAAGGCTTGCTGGTAGCCCTGTCGTGCGCATGTGGGTGTGTTGAGGATTTCGCATACGCTGGCGTACACGTACCAGTACCACTGGTTGGAGGGGTGGTAGCGTGTTGCGTGTTCCAGGTAGTTTTGGGCGGTTTCTGCGTCCATTTTTTGCAGGCTGAGCAGTCCTAATAAGTAGTAGGCGGCGCTGTTTTGTGGGTCTTTTTCTATGGCTCGGAAGAGGTAGTGTTTGGCGAGTCGGAATTCTTCGGTGAGCAAGGCGTAGGTTGCGCGGGTCAGGTATCGGAGTGAGGTGAAGGTATCGCGGGGTGTGGTCAATTGGTTAGTGTGTTGGTCTTTGTGTTTGGCTTTTTTGTTTTTTCCGGGGGGTGTTGCCTGGAGGTGTGGGGTGAGGAGTAGGGGGCAGGTTGTCAGGGCAATGGTAAAGAGCAGTAGGGAGAATTTGTGGAGGATGGGGCGTGTAGTGGGTTGTTTTTGGAGAGGTTGGTCTGGTTTGCTGTGCATATTTAGTGGCTTTAAGTGGGTTGTTCTGAGTTGTGTTGGGCGTTGACGTTGATGTGGCTATAATCGGAAACACGAAGGACGGAAAAAGCGTTTCGCACTCTGGCATTTTTTCCGATCAGGCTATTGGTCAGGGCTATGCCCTGGATGTGTGCGCCTTCGTAGATGATGGAGTTTGTGATGTGTGCGTCCTGGATGTGTGCGTTGGCTTCCAGGACGGTGTAGGGACCGATTATGCTTCGTGTGATATGTACGTTTTCGCCTATGTAACAGGGTTCAATGATGATGGTGTCTTTCAGGTGGGCGGATCTGGCGATGGATGTCCCTTCTTGTTTGAGGATTTCGTGGGCTGTCTGGAGGTAGAGGTCCGGGTTGCCGGTATCCCACCAGGTTTGGACAGGGACGTGTTTCCATCGGAAGCCTTCTTTTAAGAGCCAGCGCAAGACGGTTGTCCACTGGTATTCGCCTTTTTCTCGGACGTCGTTAGAGATGAGTCGTTCCAGGAGTGGGGGTACGCGTTCGGCGGTTCGCAGGGCATATACGCCAGTGATGGCTAAGGTAGAGATTGGTGTTTCGGGTTTTTCAATCAGGGCGTGTACGTATCCCTGTTCGTCTGTTTGGACGACGCCGTATTGTCGTGGGTCTTTAACCGGGTAGGTATAGATGACGCCGTCGGCGTCTGGCGGGAAGAGTGCAGAAGGTGTGTTGGGGAAGGTGAGGAGCGTGTCGCCGAAGACGACCAGGACGCGTCCACGGAACCACTGACGTGCACACCAGAGTGCGTGTCCTGAGCCCAGTGCTTCTTTTTGTTCAACTAAGATGCATTGTGTGTTGGGGAGGACGCGTGTGCAAGCTTTGTGGAAGGCTTGTTCAAAGGGTCGCATCCATGGTGAGATGACCAAGACGATTTGGCGTGGTGTACCCCAGAGGGTGTGGAAGGGCGAGAGGCTTTCCAGTATGCGTTCTAAGGTGGTTTTGCCCACGAGTGGGAGGAGGGCTTTGGGTGTGGTGAGTGTGAGGGGTCGCATGCGCGTACCGAGTCCTGCCACGGGAATAATCCACGTACACATGGTTCAGTGTGGGATTTGGGTTTGGGAAGCGGGTAGAGAGGACTTTGTTTTTTGTGCGTTGTTCCTTAACTTATTTATGGGGGCGGGGTGAAATCTTTTTGTTAAAGAGGGAGACGGATTCATGGGGCAAAGTCGTTTTCTTCATAACGTAAGCATCAAGATGAGAGGTATGGAAAAATTTGGGGAGTCATGACGGAGTTACCGCGTCCGGTGGGTCCGTATGAGCTGGTTCGTCGTGCTGGGGATTTTTTGTTTGTGTCTGGTCAGATTGGTTTGCGTTCGGATGGGGAGTTGGAGCGTTCGTCGGTGGAGGCGGAAGCCCGTCAGGTTCTTGTGAATATTCAGAAGGTTTTGGAGGCGTGGGGTGCGTCGTTGTCGGATGTGGTGGACGTAACCATTTTTCTTACGGATATGGAGTTTTTTCCGGTGGTGAATCGTGTGTATGAGGAGTTTTTTACGCCGCCGTATCCGGCGCGCAAAACCGTTTCTGTGAAACAATTGCCCCTGAATGCACGTATAGAAATAAGTGTAGTAGCCTGGTTACCGCAGCAGGTGACAGGTTCGTGAGTGCAGTGAAATTGGGGAGCCATGATGTGGCGTGGTCGTGGTTGTGCCTGGGTTGGTTCAGGGTTGGGTGGGGGCTCCTGGTTTTTCTCAATGGGCGTGGTTTTGGTTTTTGTGTTGGGTTCGGTTTTGGTGGTGGAAGGTGCGCGTGGTCGTAAGCCCATTGAAGCGGGGTTTACACTGGGTGCGGCGAATGCGTTGACGGATCTGGGTGGGGCGAATGATATTGGGAGTCCGGGCATTCGGGATCTGGAGCTGGTGGCTACGCGTCCGGCGCTGGGTATCTTAGCGCGGTATACTTTTAATCCGTATACTTCGTTGCGTGTTCAGTTGTCGTGGGCGATGTTGACGGGCGATGATGACTGGTTGAATCCCAATGTGCCAGGTGGTCATTTACCTCGTTATTACCGGAATCTGGACTTTAAGACGCACATTATTGAGCTGGCGTTTTTGGGCGAGTGGAATCTTGTTCGGTATGAGCCGAATCGTCCGTTTCGGTACAGGCATGCGCCGTATTTGATGACGGGTTTTGTGCTGTTCTGGTTTGACCCGCGAGCGATAGATGGCACGCGTTTGAAGCCGTTGCGTACGGAGGGTCAGGGTTTACCGGAGTATCCTTCGCGCAAGCCGTATGCGTCTATTCAGCCGGCGATTCCTATTGGTTTGGGGTACAAGTACAATTTTTCCAAGAACTGGACGATTGCTTTTGAGATTATTCTGAAGTACACGTTCACGGATTATCTGGATGACGTGTCCAAGACGTTTCCGGATCCCAAGTATTACTATGCGCATTATCCGGCGGCGCAGGCACGGTTGATGGATCAGTATTCCAATCGGTGGCGTGAACGCTGTCAGCAGGGTGAGTGTCTGGTGTTTGGTCCGGGTGATCAGCGGGGTGATCCCACGGACAATGATCATTATGGGTTTATTGGCATGATTACGCTTACGTATGTAGTTCGGAAGGGTCAGCTTTATTGTCCCAAATTTCGCTGAGTGTGGAGAGGATGGTTTGGGTCAGATGGTTGGGTGGTTGCCAGCATATGGGGTAGGTACGTCGTAGCCAGGTGATCTGTCGTCGTGCGTACTGGCAGATGTTTCGTTTGACGTTGTAGATGGCTTCTGGCAGGGAGATGCGTCCAGCGAAGTAGGGGAAGAATTCCTGGTAGCCGTGTGTACGGAGTGCGGGGAGGTGTGCGAATGGGTACCAGAAGCGTGCTTCTTCAATGAGTCCGCGGAAGATCATGGAGTTGGTTCGCTGGTGGATGCGTTCGTAGAGTTGGGTTCGTGGCCACCAGATGCCGAACCATAGCAGACGGATTTTGTACTGTGCCAGTTGGATTTGATGGAGCTGGTGTGGTGCAGGGATACGTCCGTGTTGCCAGTAGGAGGAAAGGGGTTTGCCCGTGGCTAAGTAGACTTCCAGGGCGCGGATTACGCGTACGGGGTTGGAGAGCTGGATTTTTTGGGCGGTGGTGGGGTCGATTTGGCGCAGCCATTTGACGAGTGAGGGTAGTCCGTCCATAGCGAGGCGCAGTTCTAAGTAACGGCGGATGGAGGGGTTGACTTCCGGAATGGGGTCCAGTCCGAACAGTGTGCTGTGCAGGTAGAAGAGTGATCCTCCGGTCATAATGAGGACTTTGTGGTGGGCGAAGCGTCTGGTGAGCAGTTGTCGGCATTCCCGGGCGAACTGACCGGCGCTATAGGGTTCAAAGACGGAGGTATGGTTGATGAAGTGGTGGGGGATGGTTTCCAGGTAGGCGGCAGGGGGTTTGTTGGCGCCGATACCCAGTTCGCGGTAGATTTGACGGGAGTCTACGGAGATGATTTCGGTGTGGAGTGTGCAGGCGATCTGGTAGGCGATGTCGGTTTTGCCGGAGGCGGTGGGTCCGAGGATCAGGACGAGGTATCGGGGACGGAGTGCTTCTCTGGCATTGTTGCTGGTGGGGGGTGTGCGGTTCATGGATGGTTGGGCTCGGTGTTGGTGGGTGTGGGTGTATGTTTTCGTGCTTTTGTCAGGAATTCTTCAAGGGTCATGCGGGGTTTCAGTCCTTTTTGTTCGCCCAGATGGATCATGAGTTGCCAGGCGGCGACGAAGTCGTTGGGGATTTTGCCGTCCAGTATAGCGTCTTTGATGGCGTTTTTGATTTCGCCCACTATGCGTGAGGGTCCGATGCCGAAGACTTCCATGATGATGTGTCCTGTGATGGGTGGCTGGAAGTTACGGATTCGGTCTTTTTCTTCTACTTCCTGGATACGTTGTCGGAGTTTTTTGTATTTCTGGATGAGGTGGTGGTATCGTCGTGGGTTTTTGGTGGTGATGTCGGCTTCGCACAGGATGAGGAGGTCTTCTAAGTAGTTTCCGGCTTCGTAGATGAGCCGTCGTATACCGGAGTCGGATGAGGGGTTTTGGAGGAGGTTGACGGGTCGCTGGTGGAGTCGTACGAGTGTTTCTACTTTTCGGAGGGGTTCGTTGAGGGGTAGTCGGAGACGTCGGAAGATTTTTCGTACGAGTCGTGCGCCGACGATGTCGTGTCCGTGGAATGTCCAGCCTTCTTTGGGGTCAAATTGTTTGGTGAGGGGCTTGCCGATGTCGTGCAGGAGTGCTGCCCAGCGTGTCCAGACGTCGGTGGTGTGGCGTGCCACTTTTTTCAGGACCTGGAGAGTGTGGAGGAAGTTGTCTTTGTGTCGGAAGCCTTCGCGTTCTTCTACGCCGGCTAAGGCGTGGACTTCGGGCAGGATCAGTTCCAGTAGTCCGGACTGGTAGAGGAGGAGGATACCCTGGTGGGGTGTGTCGGCTTGCATGATTTTCTGGAGTTCGTCGGCGATCCGTTCTGGTGAGACGATCTGGATACGGTCTTTGCACTGGCGGATGGCTTCAAAGGTTTCGGGGTCAATATGGAAGTTCAGGACTGTGGCGAATCGGATGGCGCGGAGCATTCGGAGGGGGTCGTCGTAGAAGGTTGTGTGTGGGTTGATGGGTGTTCGGATACGTCGTTCGCGCAGGTCCTGGATTCCGGTGAAGGGGTCTATGAGCCATCCGTAGTCTTCGGGGTTGAGGCTGATGGCTAAGGCGTTGATGGTGAAGTCGCGTCGGAGGAAGTCTTCTTCGATGGTGGCGGGTGCGACGCTGGGTTTTCGGCTTTCGGGCGTGTAGCTTTCTTTGCGTGCGCCGACAAATTCAATTTTCCATTCTTTGTAGAAGAGTGAGGCGGTTCGGAATCGCCCGTAGATTTTTAGGGAGGGTTTGGGTTGTAGGCGTCGCTGGAGTGCGTAGACGAGCTGGTCGGGTTGTCGGTCGCAGAGGATGTCCACGTCGTGGGACCGGGGTCGCTGCAGGAGTCGGTCGCGTACGTATCCGCCCACTACGTAGGTACGGTAGCCGAGGCGTTGTGCTTCCTCAGCGATGGTATGAAAGATGGGGTCCTGGATGAGGACAGAAGCGTCTTCTATGCGTTTCAGCTGGACTTTGGTCTGGGTCATGGATGGTGTGCTCAAATGGGAAAATGCTGGAGGTAATCTCGTTTAGAGCACATAGACAAAGTCTTCGGGCGGGAAGCTCAGGGGTGCTTCTCTTCCGGGGTAGATTTTGACGAGGAAGAGGATATGGTTTTGTGGGTTGGTGAGGTCTACGTCCCAGTCTGCGGCGAGGAAGATGGCGTGGGGGTGGTTGGGGCTGACGTGGTCGCGCCAGGATCCTCGTCGGAAGAAGATGACGGTATTTCGGGGTGTGTTACGGAAGACGAATTCCTGGTCCAGTCTGTGAAAGGTTTCGTGTTCCAGGGTTATCTTGTACACATGACAGCGGAAAGGAAGGATCAGTTGTGAACCCAGGACGTATGCTTTTTTTCCGGCTAAGATGGCTTCCCGGATGCGCAATGGTTCCATGGTTGCTGGTTTGTATTCATAACCGGGAGCATTCATGGGAAGTTCCAGGGTTATGAAGAATTGGGAGGTGTGGGTTTGGTGGATGGTGTGGTTGTGCGGAGGGTTTCTGGTTGTGGGTTTGGTGGTGCATGTTCCGGCGTTGCGCCATATGTTTACGGATGTGGTTGCGCTGAAGGAGAATGCGGAGTTGCTGGCGGGGGTTTGGCGGTCGGGACGGTACAGCTGGTGGGAGGTGGTGGGCTGGGATTATGCTGAGCGTGTTGTGCGTTTGGGCGGTGAGTTAGTGGGTTTTCCGTGGTGGGCGAGTTCTCGTGTTTGGCAGTGGCATGTGTTTTGGGCGAGTTTGGTGTATGGGTTGGGTTCGTTTTGGCTGGCTTATGGGGTATACTGGCTGGTTTTGGGTTTGGGTTTGTGGGTGGGTTGGCGTGGTTTGGGACTTTCGCCGTATGGAGTGTTTGTTTCGCCGTTGTTTTGGGTATGGGTTTGTTTTCCGTTGCGTGAGGGGTTGTTGCTTGTGAGTTTGGGTTTGTTTTGGCGGGGAGTGGTTTTGAGGCAGGTGGTGTATGTGGTTTTGGGTGGGTTGGGTTTGCTGGTTCGTCCGCCGGTGTTGGCGCTTGGGGTTGTGGGCTGGGTGGTGGTTGTGGTGTGGTGGTGGTTGGCGAGAAGGGTGCGCAGTGTGGTTTTCTGGCTGTTTTTTCTGGGTGTGGTGGTGATTGTGTGGGTTGTGGGTTCTCTGGTGTTGTGTGAGTATTTGAGTTTGCTTCAGCGACAGTTTACCAGTCTGATCGGTACGTATTCCTGTTCAGTGTTTGCGTATTTTCCCCGGGTTGGGGAGGTTTGTTTATGGGTGTCGGCGTTGTCTGTGGTTCAGGCGGTGTATATGGTGGTGGTTTGTGGAGGTGGTCACTGGTTACTGGTGTTGCTGGGTATTGAGCTGGGGGTTGCGCTGTTTGGGTTGTGGATAGTTGGTAGGGGGAGGAAGTTACCCGTATGGGTGTTGGGTGTGAATATTTCGGCGTGGTTGGCGTTGTTGATGTTGAGTATGGTGGTGGGGAATGTGGTGAGTGTGTATCGGTATATGTCGCCGTTTGTGGTTTTGTTGAGTGGGTGGCTGGTTCAGGGTGTGGTGGGATGGCGGAGGTGTTGATTGACAGGCTGGATATTCATCCGGGTGTGTTTATTCGGCGAGTTTCACGGGTTTCGGCGTATGTATGGGGAGGTGATCGGGTTTGGTATGCGCATTTGACGAATACGGGTAAGTTGCTGGATTTGCTGGTTGGGGGTCGTGTGGTCTGGTGTTTGCCGAGGCGGGGTGTACGGACGGATTGTCGGCTGGTAGGTGTACCGGTTTCACTTTGTCGGGGTGCGTTGATTGATACGTTTTGGCAGGAGCGGATAGTTATGGAGGTATTTCGCCGGGGGCTTTTGCGGGATTTACGGGGGTGGGAGGTGGTTAGTCGTGCGCCGCGAGTTGGAGGTCATCGTCTGGACTTGCGCTGTCGGTATCGTGGTGAAGAGTGGTATGTGGAGATCAAAAGTGCGGTGTATTATTTTCCGGAGGATGGGTCGGCGCGGTATCCGGATACGGTTACGGAACGTGGTCGGTCGCATTTACGGTTGTTGGGTGCGTTGTTTCGGCGTGGTGTGAAGGTTATACTGGTGTTTGTTGCGGCGCATCCTTTTGCGAGGCGGTTTGTTCCGCATGATGCGGATCCGGAGATTCCCCGGCTTGTTTGTGAGTTGCGGGCTTTGGGTCTTCCGATGGTTGCGATTAAGATGTATCTGGATGCGTGGGGAGGTGTGTGGGTGGAGGAAGAGCCGTTGTCTGTGGATTGTTTGTGAGTTTCTCAGGGGTTAGTGTTGTGTGTGTGAGTTTGGGGGGGAACTTTTGTGTGCTGGATTTTGTTTTCTTATAATGAAGGGATAGTGGATGTTGCGTTGGGTTGCGGCAGGTTTGCTGGGGGAGGGTAAGGGTCGGGTATGGGAGTGGTGGTTTGTGGCGAAATGTTTCTGGGTTGAAAATCGGGGTGGCATGCGTTGCTGGTTGGGACGACTGGTTTTGGTGGTAGGGCTGGTGGGTGGTATGATGGTACGTGGTTGGAGTTGGGCGAGTTGTTTGCCGACGTGGGAATGGGTGCGTCCTTCAGACAGCGTGGTTTTTGATCTGGCGTCGTTGTTTTCGGAGGAGGATCAACGAAGGCTGTCAGATCACGTTTTAACAAGATATAAGCCTGTAATAAAACGGGGAAGACGTGTAACATTGGAGGACGATCCCTGGTTCTATGTGGTTACTACTGATACAATTTGTGCAGATAGCTTGTCATCGTTTTTGAGAACAATTCGCGGGCTTTTCGTCAATAGTGATAAGCGGATTCGTGTGGTTTTTGTGCTGTATTTGCCGGGTGGGAGCGTAGATTCTCTGGAGGTATACTATGTAATGAGTCGGCTTGCGGCGCGGCAGTTGCCAGTGTCGTTTCGGGACAGTGTTACGCGCTATGTGCTTCAGCCTTACTTTAGTCGGGGACAATACTATGAAGGGTTAGCCCGTGCAATGGAGATTTTTTCCAATAAGATTTCAGTGATAGAGGGTTATGCGAGTCTGGAAGATATGCCTTTGCTGGAAAAAGTCGTTTTTTTGGGAGGTATTTTGCTTATGGTTCTTGTCGGGTTGAGGGTGTTGTTTTCTACGGGGGCTGCGATAGGGAGGACTCGGAAGCGTGAGCGGGAAGAATCGCTTACTTCGTCTGATTCGTCGGGTCCGGTTGTGGAGGGAGGGGGTCGGGCGATTCGTATTTCTCCGGAGTTGCTCAGGCAGTTACGTGTTGTGCTGGTTATGTGTGTAGTGCTTGGGATGATGGGGTGGGTTCTGGCAGATCTTGCATTCGGTTATCCGTTTAAAGAGGCGTTGAAATACGGGTTGGGTGTCGTGGTTGCAGGGATTGTGGTGGCTGGTTTGGGATTTTGGTGGGGTTTGCAT
>JALWYU010000071.1 GCA_026992635.1 Bacteroidota bacterium
GGGTTGTGGAGCGGGCAGCTGCCCGCTCCACAACCCACTGCCAGCCAGCCACTTACACCACCGCCCGGAAAACCTACCTAATCTCCTCTTCCCATAATCTCCGATCCTGAATCGCTTCTGGATTCCCCAAATAGTACCACCGAATCCCCTGGAGGTACTTCCGATAGGCGTCTGTCACGTCCTGGACCGTAGTGTTTTTGACGCGTTTGTTGAATGTCAGTACGCGATGCCAGTCTCCTTCAATGAGCTGGGCGCGGACGTAGGCGTGGGCTAAATTACTATTGCCTTCCTGGCGCAGGTAGTGGTAAGTACGAAAGAGTGCCTGTGCCTGGCGTACTTCTTTCTCGGTGAATCCTTCCTGGTAGTAGTGGCGAAGGGTAGCAAGCATAACACGGACAGCTGAGTCAGGCAGTGTCGTGGAAGCGTAAACGACACCATAGGGCACGCGCATACTGCTGGCGACGTATGCGGCGGGGGCGTAGGTCAGATTCCGTTTTGTACGAAGTTCTATGAAGAGGCGGTCGTCAAGAATGGCGAATGCCAAGCGGTAGGGCATTTCGTCGGGTGTGTTCATGGGGGGTGCCCCGGTCATTCCGCGTATGTAGTTGGTTGCCATGTTAGGGCGGGGAATCGTTGTCAGGGTACTTTGTTTGATGTAAAGGTGTTGGGGGAGATTCCACTGAATAGGTCTGGTATCCTGGGGCAAATGGTTAAGATCCTGCCACCTGAGGAGTTTTTCCACGGGCAGGTCGCCTACTACAACCAGGAGTGTACGGTTTCGTATGCGCAGTCGGTGGAAATAGTAGTGGCGTGTCTGGTGGTAGGTCAGGCGTTTGAGGGTAGAGGGTGTTCCTTCCGGGAGTTTTTCGTAGTCGGAGTCTGCAAATGTGTAGGTGATGGAGTAGGTCTGGATGGCGTAATCTGGATTGGCGAGCATGCTTTGCACTTCGGCGATCTGGCGGGCACGAACCTGTTCAAAGGTGGCAGAATCAAAGATTGGATTCAAGATCAGGCGACTTAGAAAGTACAGGGCGGTATCGGCAAATTCTGAAGGAAAAGAGACTGCGAAGCCGGCGTAGTGGCGGTCTATGACAGGTTGGATCCGGATTCCGAATATGGAGAGAGCGTCTTCAAATGCTCCTCCTGGCAGTGCCTGAATTCCACTGCGCAGTGCGGTTTTGATGGCAAGGGCTTCTATGCCAGCTTCGGAGGTGTCGTAGTTGGCGCAACCTCCTTCCCAGACTATATAGAGGCTGACCAGGCCGTTTGGCACATAGTGGTGGATGGTTTGTACGCCGTAGAGGGAAAGTTCCTGGACTGGTGGTTCTTGTGCCTGGCTCCAGAGCAATGCCCAGCACCAGGTTGTCCAGAGCAGGATGTGGGTTTTCATGGGGAGGTGAGTTTCACGGAGAAGACCGGGGAGTTGGGGTCAGTGGTGATGTGCCACCGTTTGGAGGTGATACCGAAATACCGAGCTCGCCTTTCCAGAAAGTCCTGGTATACAGCGACACATGCCTTTTCGTCGGACACGTTTTGGGTACCCAGCACAATGTAGGCGGTTTTTCCGGGATTGATTCGCAGGAGAAAGAGGATGTCTTCCAGTGCATCTGCATGGTCAACGGTGTCCTGTGCTGGATTGCTGTTCACTGACCATCGGTACTGATGGGCATAGCGGGTATCCCGGATCACGTGAAAACTGTCTATGGTTGGACGTAAGGCAGGGGGAATGAGCAAGCCCAGTACCCAGGGGCGACCTGCTATGTACCGGTTGAGGAATGCCTGAATATCTTTGCGTGTTACTGCACGAATGCTATCTGGGTATGTGGTAAAGTAGGTTGGTGTGGTGGATGCCCACCAGAAGGTGAAATGGTGAACCAGTTCAGAGGACTTTTCAAACATGTATTTCCAGTCTATGATGAGGCGTTGCTTGGCGTGTTCAATTTGCTCGTCGGTGATGTAATTGGGATCAGCCCAGTGCTGGACTTCGTCCAGCAGTTTGAGGATTGCCTGGTTAATGCGTTCTGGATGGGGGAGCATTCGGAGCTGGATGGGTCCCACAAAGCGCTGAGTTAGATAGAAGGCATCCAGATGGTGGGCGTATCCACTGTCAACCAGGTTCTTTTGCAGACGTGCCGTGCGCATTCGCAATATCTCAAAGAATACATCGGCGGCGTAGGTGCTGTGGATGTCCTCTACGGTTGCCGGGCCCTGCCACGCCATCAATATAGCGGGGACCCGTGCCAGAGTATGCACTTCAATGAACGTTACGTTATGATGGATGGGCGGAAACCGGGGTATGGGATAGCGCGTAAAGATGTCAAAGGGGCTGGGTTGCCACGAACCAAACTCCTTTGCCGCGTGGGCAAATACTGAATCGGGATTCACTGCGCCAGCCACTACTAAAATGGAGTTGTTCGGGTAATAGTATCGGTGCTGTATTTCCCGCATGATGTCGGGTGTGGCGTTCAGGATTACTTCGTAGCGTCCAATTGCGTTTTTTCGTGATTTGTGTTCCTGCCACAGGTATTCGTTCATTCGGTCAATGAGAAACCAGAGGGGGTTGGATTCTAAGCGCTGGAACTCGCCTGCTACGACGACATTTTCCCGTTTCATTTCAACTGAGTCAAAGAGTGGATACTGGATAGCGGTTGCCATAAATGAAAGTCCTTCTTTCCAGAATTCGGCGGGGAGCGTGAAGAAGTAATTGACACGCTCTTTGCTGGTAGTGCCATTGAATACGATGCCCAGTTCGCGTACGCGATCCATAAATGCTTCCTGGCTGGGATATTTTTTGTTGGCTTTAAAGAACATGTGCTCGTAGAGGTGGGAGAGTCCATCCAGTGAGGAGTCTTCGGTAAAGGCACCGTTGCGCACAGCCAGCTCTATGGTTACGATAGGGAGTGTGGAATCTTTGATGACCACGATTTCCAGTCCATTGGGTAGACGGTGCCAGTAGAAGTTTGGCGGGAGAAGAGGCGTGTCATACTGCAGATGTTCTGGGAAAACCGGGTAGTAGGCATTTGCAGTGTGTGAGGAGGTGTGGGTAGAGGTGGGCGATGTCGTTTGCGGTTGGCGTTCTGTGGGTCGGAACAGGCTACAGCCTATGGCAAGTCCCAGCCAGCATAGCAAGATCCACTGGACAATACTCTGATGGTGGATGGGAGGGGTGGATCTTCCTGCCATTGTCTGGTATTCTGCAATGTACTTGTCGCGGACAAAGCATAAACTGGAACAAATGAGAAGTGCATTTTGGTTCCGGAGTGCACGCTTAGATCCGGGCTGGAATGAGCAATTGAGTTTAAAATCAGTTGGATTGGAAGTTTTGGTTGGGCGAAAAGTGTTCTCTGCCTTAACTTGTATGTGTAGAATGTGTGTGGAGCCCTGCGAAATTCCGGTTGTGTCATGCGAGGTGCGTGGCATGGACTGGTTTGGGTTGTGGGCTGGGCACGTGGCAGGTTGGTTGTTCTGGTGTGGGTGTTGTTGTTCGGGGTTGGGATTGGCAGGTGGTCGGGTATGTATGGGCAGAATGTGGGGATAGGGAAGGTGCCTTCCCCGTTTGCCAAACTGGAGGTATGGGATACGACGCGGGGGATTCTGATTCCAAGGCTGACGGTCAAGCAACGAAATTTGCACTTGAACAATCCGGATACGGCGTTGCTGATTTACAACAAGGACTGCCATGTGTTTCAGTACTGGGATGGTAATCAATGGGTTACGTTGCTTCCGGCAACGAAAGCAATGACGGCTTCCAGCTGGTGCTCCGCCTTAGCCAACTGGCAATACCGTGTTCCCATCACCATTTCCAATGCCTCTGCCGTAACGATGACGGATATCCAGGTTCTGGTGACGGTAAATACGCAGGTGCTGGTTGCCGCCGGCAAAATGCAAAGTACTGGTGCGGATATTCGGTTTACCGATAATGCCTGTAACCCGCTCAATTTCTACATAGAAAGCGGGATGAACACGGCGACTACCCGGATCTGGGTACGTGTTCCGCAGATTCCAGCCAATGGCTCTACAACGATTTACATGTACTATGGTGAGCCCAACGCGAATTCGGCATCCAATCCGGGTGCTACCTTCCACTGGTGGGATGATTTTACGAACTTGGCGAACTGGACACCGGCGCCAGGTACGAACTTCACGCTGACTGGCGGCGTTCTCCGGGTGAATGTGGGCTATCTTTACATGAACGCGCCGCTACCCGTCATTCTCAATAATGGGTTTGTTCTGGAGGCGCGCATGCGCTTTTATCCTGTTTCTACGGGCAATTCCTATTCGGGGAATCTGGAAGCCAATTCTGCCCAGCAGGGTGGATGTGGCAGTAACTCCTGTGGGAACGCAGTGATTCATTACATGCGTGAGGTGGGCAGTCAGACGATTCGCTGGTGGGCAGGAAATGGTGCCACCAACTCGTACAATATTGGTTCGGCAAATTGCTGGGTGTCGGCAAACAACACCTGGTACATTTTTGGGTACAAGATTTTGCCCAATCGCATTCATTTTTATCGGGATTACGCATTGCAGTGTTCCTCGCCAGCATTTGGTGGATGGGCAAAAAATCTGCAGTGGATTATTCTGGGGCACTTCTGTTGTATTATGGATGGGCAGGATACGGACTATGACTGGGTGCGTGTTCGGAGGGCGTATGCGACGGATCCGGTTGCCTCGCCTGGCGCCGAAGAAACCAATCCCTGCCTGTAAAATTCAGGGAAGGACGTTTGTGCTATTGGATTGGCAAAAAGGGTTTACTTTTTTGATGGAATCCGAAAATCCCGGGATGTGTGTGCGTGATGGAGTTGGGATTGGGTCAGTTTTTGCGTGAGGTTCTGGTTCGTCCGCATCAGCTGGGTGCGATTGTTCCGAGCAGTGGTCGGTTGGCACGGGCGATGGTTGCGCCGTTGCGCTATGGTGCGCACGCGTTAATCGTAGAGGCGGGTGCGGGTACGGGTTCTATTACACGTGCGATCTTGCAGTGTTTGCCGCGGCATGGCAGGCTTTATGCGTTTGAGGTGAATCGGAAATTCTGTCAGTATTTGCGGAAGCGCTTTGCGGATCACCGCCTGTGTATTGTCAATCAGCCTGTAGAAACCATGCTGGAGATTTTGCCGGCTCGTCCTACGGCGATTATTTCCAGTTTACCGCTTATGCTCTTTCCTGAACGCAAACGCAGAATGTATCTTGCACTGTTTGCGGAGGTGTTGGCTTCGTCTGGAGTGTATGTCCAGTTCAGTTATCGTCCGGGTCTTTACCGGTTGTGTCGCGAGTATTTTGCGCGTGTGGATCGGCGCTTTGTCATCTGGAATTTACCACCTGCCTGGGTATGGATCTGTACGAAATCTGTAAATGCTGGTGGGGTATCAGTAGCGTCTGCGGACATTGTTCATCTGGCTTAAATTTTCAGTTTGTGGATTGGAGGATAGTGTCTCATGGGGGTCAGTGGTTTGTCCCTGTCCAGGCAGCATGCGAAGCTTTCTGTCATTGGCTTTTTGTTTGTAGGTTTGGTTTTTTTCAGGGGGTGTACTTCAGTTCCTCAATCTGCGATGGCTGAGATGGGTGAGAAGGACACAGGTCGGAATGCCGTGTTGAGTCGGGCACTCAGTCTTTATCTTCGGCAGCATGCCGATAATCCTGTGCGGTGGCGTGTGTGGTCGGCAGAGGCTTTTCAGGAAGCCCGTCAGCGAGATGTACCTGTGTTCCTTTCAATTGGCTATTCATCGTGCTACTGGTGCCATGTAATGGAAGAAGAAAGTTTCATGGATCAGGAGGTTGCGCGCCTCCTGAATGAGCACTTTGTGCCCATCAAGGTGGATCGTGAAGAGCTACCCGATGTGGATGAGTACTATATGCGTGCAGTGTTGATTTTGAATCGGGGTCGGGCAGGTTGGCCCCTGAGTGTGTTTCTCACGCCGGAAGGCAAGCCCTTCGCAGGTGGCACCTATTTCCCCAAGAAGCAATTCATTCAGATTTTGAATCGGGTATGGCAGATCTGGCAGGAACGGCGAGAGGAAGTTGAATCTGTTGCCAATCAGGTTGTGCATTTAATTGGTCAATTTTATTCATCGGATGCACGTCAACCCGATTGGGCTTTCCTGTCGGATCCGGAGCGTCATCTTCTGGAAGCGCTTCAGAATGCTTACGATGAGCGGTTTGGTGGATTTGGCACTCAGCCTAAGTTTCCGCCGCATACGCAATTGCACTATTTGCTCTTTTACTATGGGCGAACCCGCGATGCCAGTGCCCGAACGATGCTTCTGAACACTTTGGCGTGGATGGCACGGGGCGGTATTCACGACCATGTAGGGGGTGGCTTCCATCGGTATGCTACGGATCGGAAGTGGCTGGTTCCACATTTTGAAAAAATGCTTTATGACCAGGTGCAACTGTTTCCACTGTATGTTTGGGCGTGGCGGGAGACGCAAGACGAACTTTACCGGTATGCTTTTGAAGGGATCCTGCGCTTTTTGCAGACGACGATGCGTGATTCGCAAACGGGTTGTTTTTACTCGGCGGTGGATGCCCTGACGCCAGTACCGACGAATCCCGACCACTATGAGGAAGGTGCCTATTATTTGTGGATGCCCCGGGAAATCCAGGCGCTCCTGGGTGAAGACGACGCCAGTTCCTTTATGGAGGTTTTTGGCATGAAGGGCTCTCCTACATTTGTGAATCACCGAACGGGATACGAGGGATACATCCTGCATTTGCTGTATGTTTCGCCGGAGTCGGTTCCGTGGGTGCGCGTTCGTCGGTGGCTGGACCAGTTACGTAATGTGCGGGCTGGGCGCCCTGCCCCGCGTGTAGACCGAAAGATTCTGGCGGGCTGGAATGGCCTGGCAATTTATCATCTGGTGCAGGCGTATCGGTTTCTCCCTGAATCTACCTGGCTGGACATGGCAGCGAGATGTGCACGGTTTCTTCTTGAACGGATGGTTCGGGATAGAAGACTTTATCGTGTCTGGTATGAGGGTCAGGTGGGTACGCCCGGTAAACTGGAAGACTATGCCTATGTGGTGGCGGGGCTGGTGGCACTTTCTGAAGTGACCGGGGACTTGGCATGGCTTCAGGGCGTAAAACCTTTGTTTCAGTATGCGTTGCGCGCATTTCGTGATCCGGAAAGTGGTGCGTTTACTCCGGGGAAGGATGCGCCCTTTGGCTTGTGGCGAACCCCTGATGGTGTGTTGCCCTCACCAGAGGCAATGCTGGCGTATGCGGCGCTGTTGCTGGATTCGGCGGTTGCGCTGGACATTCTCTTTGGCTACAGGGACTTTCTGTTGACGTTTCCGGAAGCCAGTCTGACGTTGTGGATGGTTGCATTTCAGCTGGTGGAGCGTGGCGAGCTGACCTGGGATGAGATGCGCGATGGGGAAAGTGTGCTTGAAGTTGAGCGGGTGTGGTGGTCGGGTGACGACCTGCTGGTTGCGTGTCGGGTTCGTCAGGGCTGGCATGTCCTGGCTGAAGGTGTTCCTGAGCCGTTTCAGTCTCTGGAGGTGCGTATTGAGGAAGAGGGAGCTCCGGTTCCGATCCAGATAGAGGAAGCGCGGCAACGCAAAGAGCTGCGCGTAGATCAGCAGGTCATTCCTGTGGTGGAAGGGAATTTTCGTATTCGTGTAGGTGGCTTGCGGAGTAGGCGAGGGGGTGCTGGGTCCCGGCAGAGTTTGCCCCAGTGGATTTACCTGTTTTTTCAGGCGTGTACGCGGGATCGGTGCCTGCCAGTGGATTCGCTGCGGATAAAGGTTCCGCCCGACGACCCGTTGCCGCAACGCCGTCAGTGAGGTGCGCTTTGCTTTTGTGCGCCAGGCATGTCTGTCATGTCATGGTGCTTGAGGGCTCATCTGGGTTTGGCTAAAGTGTGTAGCCAAACGTGATGAAGTCGCTCTGATACAGTGTGAGGAAGAGGCGCAGGTTCTGCATAGAAAGCATTGCTTTGATCTGGGCGAGTGAAACGTTTTGGGCAGACGAAGCATTTTCATGGGGTAATGCTTCTGGCAGGCGGATTTGGCGGTGCTGGTAGAGGATCTGGCGTAGACGTTGATAATCTTCGGTCAGGGATTCGTATCGCCCGATGAAATGTACAGGGCAGAAGTGTGCACCCGAAGAGGAGACAACCTGCAAGAAGTATGTCTGGGGGAGAAAGGCGGGGGCTGGCACCAGCTGATGGCGAACACCAATCAGAACTTTGCGAATAAATGCGTCAAAAGTTGGGGCATATTCTCGCGTGAGCCATCTGAGCCAGGTATTCTGGAATTGTTTTGCTTCCCGGAAGTAGCAGTAAGCTGAGTAGATTCGTGTCAGGGGATGGCGAACAAAAGCAAAGGAGAAGAAGTGGGTGTAGGCTTTTCCGAGGGTGCGCAGGTAGAAGTGGACGGGCAGGTGTAGGGCGTCTTCTTTCCACTGGAGGTGCTGGGGCAGGTGGCATGCTTTCAGTAAGCTGGCAGCCAGGGAGGTGCCTCCTGTTCTGGGCACGTGGATGAACAGGATGCGATAGTGGAGGAAGTGTGCGGGCAGGCGCCGTGCTCTGCCGAGCGTAATTCGGTAGATGAATGGCGAGAGGAAACGTTCGCGAACGGGTTGCCAGGCGAGGCGCCATTGTGCGTAGATGGTGTACATGCGGTGTGTTCATCCTCTGTTGAATAAGGGCGTTGTCGGTTGGGGGATGAGCAGGCTGGTTGTCAACAGGTTATTTTGTGGCTTTATTTTTTGTGCTGGAGGAGGATGAGGTACAGAGTCGGAGGCGTTTCCACCGGAGTGCTTCGGGTTTGATGCGGTCAGCAGGCAATGTTTGCAGGGTGTAGGTGCTGGTTTGCCGGCGTGCAAGGAGGAGGGTTTGTCGGGGTGGGTGGTCCGCCTTCGTTATTTTGATTTCGCGTACGACAAAATATCGGAACAGGCAAGAATCCAGGGTTGGGTTGGGTGGAACATGGTATGGGTGAAAGAGTATGGTGGGGTCGCCAAACTCGGCAAAGAGTGTCCGGCACAGTGTGTCTCGCCGATTGCACGATGAAAAGAAAAAGAATCGGGTTCGCGACGTGGTTGGTTTGGTTGTGAACAGGCGAAGGGTATGATTGGGGAGTGAATCTTTCCATGTGGGCATCCACAGGAAGAAACCTGTGTTGATTTCGCCTGCCTCTTCGTATTCACTGCTTGCGATGAACCAGTGGCGAAAAGCAAGTTCTGTGTAGAGCAAGCTGGTGATGCCGGAAATGGGAGTCTGGAGTTGGAGTGGTGTGAGGGGTGTGCCATCTTGCAAGATGGGGAGGAACCAGGCGTGGAATCCCTGTCCGGTCAGGAGTGTTCTGCCGGTTGCCCATAGTGTGTCGTTGATGTAGGTGAGGTGGTCAATCTGGTCGTTGCCCTGCATGTCGTAGGCGACGGACCAGGTGACCTGACCGTCGGGCTGGAGGCGCAGCAGTAGTGCGTCTTTTCGGTGGATGGCATTCCATGTGCTTCCTGCGATGTAGAGTATGGTCTGGGGTTTGGCTGGGGTTTTTGAGCTGGCAGGTTTGGGTTGGGCAGTGGGTTTAGGGGGTCGGACCAGAATTGCGGAGGAGAAGAGGGTGTGCCCCGTAAAGGTGTACTCCTGGAATTGGATGGTGGCTTGTGCCTGTGTGATGGAGAGGGTTGCGACCAGTCCGGAGTACTTGCCTGCCCGCTGGATGGCGCCGATCAGGTAGAAGCGGTCGCCGGCGCCTGTCCACAGGACGTGGTTGAGGATCAGGTTTGTGGGTGGGTTGTCCATACTGGATAGTGGGAGTTGCCATCCCCGTCGGATTCGTCCTGTAACGTCTGCCTGGATTATGACCAGTCCTTTTTCATCGCTTTTTTCCGTGCTCGTCTGTTCTATGAAAACCCATATGCCGTTTCGTGTGAGTGTGATGGCTCGTGGTTGCCCCTGGATTTGAGGCAGGTACCAGTGCCAGAGCACGGTTCCTTTTCCGGAGATCCGGATGACGGTGGGCATGTTTTTGGAGGTGATTCCACCTAAGAGGAATCCGCCGTCCTGTAAGGGCAGGGCACACGTCCATGCATAGCCTATGGGGCTGTCGGATGTCAGTTGCCAGGGAAGGAGGGTGGTGGTGGTGGATGAAGCAGGGGGGATTGCATAGGTTTTGCCCGTTGGCGTGGGTGTACCGATTAGCAAAGCGCACAGCAGTATTGCGGATGGCGGCAGGGTAGCCAGCAGGTAACGGCTTATTCCTGAGGGTTGTTTCAGGTATTGAATCATGTTTCTTTGAGGATTTGCAGGAAGTTTTCCAGGGCTTCGTACCAGTGTGGCATCTGGTCTATGCCCAGTTGTGCAAAATGCTGGTTTGCCAGTACGGAGTAAGGAGGTCGTCGCACGCCCGAGGGATAGTCCTGTGCGGAGATTGGGATGACCTGGACGGGCTTGCCCATCAGGTCAAAGATCGCCTGTGCGAAGGTATACCAGGAGCAGGCACCCTGGCATGTGCAGTGGAAGATCCCGGGTGTGAGGTCGCGCAGGAATGTAGCGACCTGTTGGGCGATGGCGTATGTCCAGGTTGGCGTAAGCCATTCGTCGGCAACGACACGCAGTACTTTTTCATTTCGGGCTTTTTGCAGCATCGTATAGACGAAGTTCGTGCCTTTAACGCGGGAAGGCACGCGTCCGTAGATACCAGAGACACGCAGGACGATTCCGCGCTGGCAGTAGGTGAGTGTGTGCATTTCGCCTGCCAGCTTGGTGGTTCCATAGACGTTCAGGGGGTGGGGCAGGTCGTCTTCTACGTAGGGTGCTTTTTTGGTTCCGCTAAAAACATAATCTGTGCTGAAGTAGATGTTCCAGGCGTGAAGGGCTTCTGCCACACGCGCTACGTACAGTGCGCCCAGGGCATTGACCTGGTAAGCGCGGTCCACTTCTTGCTCACATCGCGGGACGTCATGGAAGGCAACGGTGTTGAGGATCACGTGGGGTTGCACGTGCGTGAGTACGGTTTTCACTGAGGCGAAGTCTGTGATTTCAATGTCCTGGTGGGTGAGGGGAATGGTTTCTATGCCAGGGGTTTGGGAAAGGACTTCCGTCAGGTCTGTACCCAGTTGACCGTTTGCCCCGAGGATTGCTACCTTGATGTTCATGATGCGGTGGGAGGTTCATGCGGTTGGGTGCTGGTGGTTCGTGTTCGGGCATAGGCGAAGGTTTGGGCAGCCGGATGGGCGAACCATTCTGCCAGTGTCATGGCATTCTGGTCCTTTTCGGAGAGGATAGGTGTTCCGTTCAGGGGCCAGTCAATTCCGATAGCGGGGTCGTTCCACCGGATACTTCCTTCGCCCTGTGGATTGTAAATGGCTGTGCATTTGTACTGGACTTCGGTGATGTCAGCGAGTGCTAAGAATCCGCGGGCGAACCAGGGTGGCGCCCACATCATGAGGTGGTTGTCTTCCGAAGCATGGATTGCGACCCATTTGCCTGCCGTGGGGGAGTCAGGACGGATATCCACGGCAACGAGGAAAGCTTTTCCTCTGGAAACCCACATCAGTTTACCCATGGGTGGGTCCCACTGGAAGTGGAGTCCGCGAATGACGTTTCGGTGAGATCGCGACCGGTTATCCTGGACGAAAGTGGCGGATAATCCCATCTGGGCAAAGAGATCGGTTCGGTAGAGCTCCATAAAGAAGCCACGATGATCGGGGAAGACTTTGGGCTGGATCACGAGCACTTCGCCGTCAAAGAATTCCTGGACGATCTGGAAGGGCATGCCTCTGCGTTTTGCAGGCTTATTCTACAAAAACAAGTTAACGGCGAAAAAGGGAAAACCAAACGTGGGGAACTTCTCGTTGTTCTTTTACCTTATTTTGACAAAAATCAGGGTTTGGTCATTGGGTTCTGGTTTGCAGGCACATGAGTTTTTCGGGGAAATAAGTGGGAGCATGGTGTGGCAATGGGTAGCAGGTAGGGATAGGGTGTCTTTGCTGGGTGTTTGCAGTGGTTTGGTTTTGATGCTGGGTCTTGTGGGCTGTAAGCCTTCAGGCGGTGAGGAGCGTACTTCTGCGGTGGAGGGAGGTGGTAAGGGTCAGGCGGTTCATGGGCAATGTCAGTGGGTTGCGCGTTCGGTAGCGGTGCAATGGACGGCGTTTAAGACTACGGAGAAGATTCCTGTTCATGGTCGGTTTAGGGAGGTGGAGGCGCTGGACCTGGATTCGTCGGGTTCGTCGGCGGTGGCGGCGTTTCGTCGGGCGCGGGTTGCGATACCGGTTCGGTCATTGTTTACGGGCGACACGATGCGTGATCGGACAATTCTGGAGGACTTTTTCTTGGTGATGAAGGGGGGGGATACGATTTATGCTGAGATGGTACGGATTCTGGAAGCCAAAGACACGATGTTGATTCGGATACGGATGAATGGGATGGAGTCTATCGTTCCGTTTCGGTATTGGGTTCGTTCAGGTGGGGAGCTGGACACGGTGGTTGCGGAGGGCGAGATAGATGTGTTGAGCATGTTTGGCGCGGAGGAGGCGCTTCGTCGGTTGAATGTGGCGTGTCGGGATAAGCATACGGGTAAGGATGGAGAGAGTAAGACGTGGGAGGTGGTGGAGGTCCGTGTAGTGGGTTTGGTTCGGCGGTCGTGTCCTTCCTGATGCGTTTTTAGTACACTTGTTTTCAACGCATTAGGTATTTTCGCGAATTTGTGCAACTTTTTTGGGTGTTTTGACGTACATTTTAAGTAGGGGGGGTGTGTCTGGAGAAAGAGGTTTTCAAATCGGGAGGACGGCAGCAGGGTTCAGGAATGGTCAGGGATGGCGGTCAGAAAGAGTGTGGTGGCGTGGTGGCGGTCCTCGTCATTGTGCAGACTGGTGTGTAGCAGGTATTTGTGGAGCGTTGTGTTTCTGGTTATGAGTTTGGTGGTTGCGGGTACGGTTCAGTGGAGTTGTCTATCGGCTCGGGCGAAGACCCGGTATTATGTAAAGCAGAAGAAGAAATCTCCGTATGGCAGTAAGAAATGTCTTTGTCCGGACCTGTCCAAGAAGGGGAGGTAGGGTGTGGGGAAAAGTGGGAACTTGTTGGGTGGGTGGGGTGTTTTCATAGTAGGCGTGTTGGGTATGCGAGGTGTGGTGAGTGGTGTGGTTGGATGGATCGGGGCGTAGCGCAGCCTGGTTAGCGCGCCACGTTCGGGTCGTGGAGGTCGCCGGTTCGAATCCGGCCGCCCCGACATGCTGGTTTACGGGTAAGGGAGGTTGTTGTGGTTTGAAGGCTCGGAAATGCATGTGGAGTGGGTGCATTTCGGAAAATGAAATTTCAGTTTTGTCCAGAGGTGTTTTTCCTAAAGGGGATTGTGGTTTGTTTGGGAAACGGTGAGCCATGGCAGTGGAAGATCGGCAACAGGCTAAGGAAGCGCTCAAACGTGAGTTGTTTGAGAAGACGGTCCGGGAATTGCACGTTTTAGCCCGGAAGTATCGGATTCCGTATTATGGTCGGAAGACCAAGGAGGTGCTGGTAGAGGAGATTGCCACGTGTATGCTTCAGGATCCGGAAGTAGATTTATCTTCTCAGCGAAAGGAGACGGGTGTACTGCTCTCTGCTGGTGCTGTGTCGTCGTCGTCGGTGTCTGCGTCGGGTGGGGGTGTGCGTGGTTCTGGGAGTGGGGGAGGTGGTTCACCGGTGTCGTTGCTGGGTGGTGTTTATCAGGTATTGAAGCCGCGGCGTGCGCAGGGGTCTTCAACGTCTTCGGCGGCGGCTTCTTCTTCTTCTGGGGCATCGGGTGGTGTTCCGTCGGGTGTATGGGTTGCGTTGCGTGAGAAGTTGCGTGATATTCCGGAATCTGTGCTTCGGGACTTTGCGCGGAAGGTGAATGTTCGGCTGGGGGGGCTTGCCAAGGATGCACTGGTTGGTGCGTTGCTTCAGGAAGTGCAGCATAAGCCAGGTACGTTGAAGATGCTTCAGGAGTGGATTACGCAGTGGCAGAAAGAGAAGGAGGCGGAGAAGGAAGGGGTGCGCCGTATTCAAGAAGCGACCCGTGGTATGCGGACTTCGGTGGTATCGGCGGAGTCGGAGGTGCGGCGGGAGGCAGAGGAGGTCAAAGTTCGCGGTAAGGAGCCGGTTGTTGCTCAACCGATAGATCTTCGTCATCCGTTGTCGGCGGAGGTTGTTGAGCGGGTTTTGCAGGAGCTGGATGAGCGTGTGTGGGCGGAGGGTGTGTTGAAGGTACTTTCGGATGGGTATGGGATTATTCGTTCGTCGGATTACAATTATCTTTCGTCGCCCGATGATATTTTTGTTTCGCCCAAGTTGATTAAGCGTTATGGGTTGAAGACGGGTGATACGATTCGGTGTACGATTCGCGTGCCGCGTGCGGGTGAGCGGATGTATACGGCGGGACGGCTGTTGCTAGTCAATGGGCTGGATCCGGATCGGGTACGACATCGTACGCCTTTTGAGTATTTGACGCCGTTGTTTCCGAATCGTCCGTTTCGTTTAGCTGTGGAGCCCACGGATTATGATATGCGGATTGTAGAGTTGTTTGCGCCGATTGGACGTGGTCAGCGTGGGTTGATCGTTGCGCAGCCCAAGACGGGTAAGACGACGTTGCTCAAGCGGATTGCCCGGGGCATCACGACGCATCATCCGGAGGTGTATGTGATTGTGTTGTTGATTAATGAGCGTCCGGAGGAGGTGACGGATTGGCGTCGGTCGGTTCGTGCTGAGGTGATTGCGTCTACGTTTGACAATCCTGCGGAGAAGCATGTGGAGATTGCGGAGCTGGTTTTGGAGAAGGCGAAGCGGATGGTGGAGTGTGGGCATCATGTGGTGATTCTGTTGGACTCGCTGACGCGTCTTGCGCGTGCGTACAATGATCTGGCGCCGGCGTCGGGAAAGATTCTTTCAGGGGGAGTGGAGTCCAGTGCGTTGAATCCGCCGAAGCAGTTTTTTGGTGCGGCGCGGAATATTGAGAATGGTGGGTCGCTGACGATTATTGCCACGGCGTTGATTGATACGGGCAGTCGGATGGATGAAGTGATCTTTGAGGAGTTCAAGGGTACGGGCAATATGGAGATTCAGCTGGATCGGAAGCTGGCGAATCGCCGGATCTTTCCAGCGATTGATTTGCTGGCGTCGGGCACGCGTCGTGAAGAGTTGCTTTTGGAAAAATGGACGTTGCAGCGTGTGTGGGTGTTGCGCAATCAGCTGGCTTCGTTTGGTACGGCAGAGGAGCGTTTGCGGTTTGTGCTGGAGAATATGCGTGGTACGCCGTCTAATCGTGAGTTTTTGCTGGCGATGAATCAATGAGATGGTGCGTGGTGGAGGTCAGGTTCCTGTGTGGTGGGAGGCACTTTTGCGTCTGGAGGCATTACCTCCTTTACTGGTGGTGCATGGTGGGGAGGATACGGAGGATCTGACGGCGCTTGCATTGCAGGTGTTGCGCAGGCGGTTTCCGGGGAACTGGCGTCGTCAGAATTTGAGGGAGTGCACGCCGGAGGAATTGCTTGCGCATACGGCGACGCTCACTTTGTTTGATTGGTCGGGGG
>JALWYU010000072.1 GCA_026992635.1 Bacteroidota bacterium
GGGTAAGTTAGGGGGGCATAGAAGTGGCGGGCAAATCTGGATTCATGAAGGGCAGGTTGGTCGTCGTCATCTGGCTGGTTTTGGTGTTGATCAGCAGTGATTGGGTTTGGGGGCGAGGAGGGCTTGTCCCCGATTCTTTACTGGTTTGGGATAGGCTTCGCGAGCATCCTGTGTGCATGCATAAACAGGAGATCTATGTGGTTTATTTGCCCTATTCGTGGTCGTCGTGTCCGACGCTGAGTGTGCATTTAAGGAGGCTTCGTCAACGGGTTCTGGCGCAGGTGGATTCTGCCACCTCCTGTGTTTTGTATTTTGTGCCGGATGTTCCTGAGGCTTACAGGTCCCGGAATGTGGTGGCGTATTATTTATGGGGTGGCTCCCCGCGAAGATATGAAGGATTTGTGTACCGGCATCTGGCGTTTGCCCCGCCAAGCGCGCTGTATCGTGTTACTTCGGCTGAGGTGGAACGTCTTCTGGTTGAACAGGCAGTGCATGACACACTTTCCGGGGCAGTGGATTGTGGGTTGCGGGTGGCTGAAGCAGTGTGGCTGGAAGTTCCTTCTGGAGCAGGGGATTTTCTGAGGGGTCCTTTGTGGTTTTCTACTGATGCAAGCAATCTCTATCTGGTTGCGTTCTGGCATCATCGCCTGTATGTCTTTGGGCTTGGCGATGGCAGGCTTCGTCGGTTTACGGACTGGAGTGCAACGTTTCATTGCCAGATGCATAAAGCTTTGTCTGCGGCGCAATGTAAGGAAGAAGCCCCCTGTGATTCGTTGCAGATGGTTCGGCTGGCAGGCTATCCGCTGTGTCGGACGAGGCTTTTGGGTGCTGGGAGAGATACGGCATTGTGGCTTGCGAACTGTCTTCTTTGTGATTCTCTGTTGGGGTGGAAACGTGGGCATATGGTGTTGAAAACGCAATATCGTTGGATTGTGGGCATTGCTTATTTTCGGGATGGGGATCTGGTCTGGGAGCCCTGGTGGATGGATGCGCGCTTAGGTAAGCTGGCGCGTGGGGCAACTACCTGTTTTACTATGGGGACAGGAAAGTGGGTATGCTGGGCTTTGGATTGGCGAGATTCTGTGCGGAGTCAATGGCAAGCCTGGCTTGTAACGCGGGAAGGGCTGAGGTCGGGGCAGATTTTGCAGATGGGGGCTGATGTGGATCGGATTGTGGGTTACTGGTGGCGGGATACGCTGGCATTAGTGGTCTATCATGCTGATGATAAGCTGGTTGTGAGGCGTATCCGAAGCCGTATTCTTCGGGAGCATCATCAAACCATTACTCTTGCCAGTGCAATGGATACGGTATTGGTCAGGGGTGTGCGTCGTGGTTGGGTCAGTGGCTTTTTTGGGGATGGGCGGTCGGTGGTGCTATCTGTGTGGCGTGCGGCGAGTCCGGATAGTTTGGTTCAGTGGCGCTTTTTTCCTGGGGATTGGAGGGGTGGTTTTCGGTTTCAGCGCTGTGGTGGTTCGCTGGGTGGTGCCTGGCTGGGTCTGGTCCGGTATGAGGGCGTGGTTTTTGGCGGTGCTCTAAGGCGGATGGTGGTGTATGGTGGTGGGAAATGGGGTATGGTGGTGATAGAAGATTGAAAAGGTTAGCGCACTTTTACCCTTGCCTGTTGTTTCTTTTTCTTCTTTTGGAGGCGTGGTGGGGGTTGTCCAAATCGTTTCTGGTAGATTTTTTCTAAGGCGAACAGTTCGTTGCGCAGTCGGATGGCTTCTATGAAGTCTTCGTGGCGTGCGCGTTCCATCATGGATTTGTAGAGTGAGTCCAGGAGTTTGCGGAAGGCGGGCTCGGGCAACTGGTCAATGATGGGGTCCTGGGCTAAGCTGAGTGCGTCTTGTGTTTCGGGCAAAGTGTACTGGGTTTCTTCGCGGATGTCCAATACGGCGGTTTGCTGGTGGACGCGTTCTATGGATGAGTAGACGGTTTGGGGTGTGATTCCGTGTTTTTTGTTGTATTCCATTTGTTTTTTTCGTCGTCGTCGTGTTTCGGCTAAGAATCGTTCTATAGCGGGTGTGATGCGGTCGGCGTACAGAATGACTTTTCCGTGGACGTTACGTGCGGCGCGTCCGGCAATTTGCGTAAGGGACCGTTCAGATCGGAGGAATCCTTCTCGGTCGGCATCCAGGATCGCCACCAAGGAGACTTCGGGCAGGTCCAAACCTTCGCGGAGGAGGTTGACGCCCACGACCACGTCGAACTTACCCAGGCGGAGGTCGCGAAGGATTTCCACGCGTTCCAAGGTCTCTATTTCGGCGTGCAGATAGCGTGCACGGATGCCGTGCCGGTTGAGGAATTCTGCGAGTTCTTCGGCGAAGCGCCGTGTCAGTGTCGTGACGATGGCGCGTTCTCCGCGCTGGCGTACCCGGTGGATTTCCTGGATGAGGTCATCAATCTGGTGTTGTGTGGGTCGGACTTCCACTTCGGGGTCCAGCAAGCCTGTGGGGCGGACAACCTGTTCTACGTAGGCACCACCCGTTTGAGTCAGTTCGTAGTCGCCCGGAGTTGCCGAGACAAAAATCACCTGGGGGATTAATTCTTCAAATTCGGAGAATTTAAGAGGTCGGTTGTCCAGGGCGGCGGGCAGGCGAAACCCGTACTCTACCAAGCGTTCCTTTCGTGATCGGTCGCCTTCATACATGCTGCGCAGTTGGGGGATGGTTACGTGGCTTTCGTCAATGACTAAGAGGAAGTCTTCGGGGAAGTAGTCTAAGAGGCAGAAGGGGCGTTCGCCGGGCTGACGCCCGTCAAAATACCGGGAATAGTTCTCTATACCTTTGCAGTATCCGACGGTTCGCATCATTTCTATGTCGTTGCGCACGCGTTCTTCTAAGCGTCGTGCTTCGGTTTCTCGTCCTAAGCGTTTGAGGTGGGCGATTTGGATTTCCAAATCGCGTTCAATAGCCTGGAAGATGTCTTCTTTGCGTTCTTCGGGCATGAGGTACATGGTTGCGGGGAAGATGGCGGTGGCGTCTACGGATTCCAGGCAGGTTTTCAGGTCTATATCCCAGAATTCAATGCTGTCCAGTTCATTGCCGAAGAACCGTAGCCGAATGATGTGTTCGGCGTAAGGTGGGAAGATGTCAATGGTGTCGCCCACTACCCGGAAGGTTCCGCGTGTGGGGTGGTGGCTCACGCGTGAGTACATTGCCTGGATGAGCTTGCTGATGACTATGCCTGGCTGAAGGAACTGTCCCACGTGCACACGGAAGATATGCTGGCGGAAGACGGAGGGGTTGCCCAAGCCATAGATGCACGAGACTGTAGCGACGACGATGACGTCGCGCCTGCCCGAGAGCAGTGCGGAGACGGCTTTCAGGCGCAGCTTGTCAATTTCCTCGTTGATGGAGGCGTCTTTTTCAATGTAGAGGTCAATTTCGGGGATGTAGGCTTCGGGCTGGTAGTAGTCGTAGTAGGAGACGAAGTACTCCACGGCGTTTTCGGGGAACAACGCTTTGAATTCACCGTAAAGTTGTGCGGTGAGTGTTTTGTTGTGGGAGATGATGAGTGTAGGTCGCTGGACCTGGGCAATGACATTGGCAATAGTGAAGGTTTTCCCGCTGCCAGTAACGCCGAGGAGGACCTGTGCGCGTTCTCCGCGCTGTATGCCTTCTACGAGTTGCTGTACGGCTTCGGGCTGGTCGCCCGCTAAAGGATAGGGCGCATGCAGTTTAAAGGGTGGCATGACTGAAGGTACTCAGCGTGTGTAATCAGAGGTTTAACGTTCAATTTGCCTGGTCCAGTTGAGGGTGAGTGGCAGGCGTGGTGTCCCGGTCAGTTGCGGGAAGCGCACTTCCATGCTTGCGGATACGTTCACGGAGAGGTTGCCTTTTCGGAGGAGCTGGATGTGGTCCAGTCGGATTTTGTCGCGAGTGAGCTGGACGTCAATGGTGAGGGGTTTAGCCCCTTTTGGAGGGAGTGTGGTTGTTCCCTGCTGGTTTCCGGTGAGTTGTGTTCCGTCGGGCAGGCGCACCTGCAGATTCGCCTGCGTAATTTCCAGTGGGGTTGCCATTCGGTTTTGAATTTCCAGGTGGAGGGTAAGGGCAATCCCTTCTAAGGAGACCTGCTTGATTCGTACAGCCTGGAGGCGTACTGCAGGGAGGCGCAAAATGGGAAGTTGCCCTGAATAAGCGATGGGGAGTGTCCATCCGAGGTCGCCAGTTCCGATGCGGATTGTTCCTTTCAGCTGGTAGCGGAACGAGTCGCGGTTACTGGCTTCGTTACTGCCATAGAGTGTGCGGATCACCTGAAACACCGTTTGCCAGTTCAGGGCTGTGCGTGTGGGGATCTGAATCTTTTGTTGCACGCGGATCTGGCGTGTGGAGAGCTGTGTGGTTGCGACGTGCCTGTCTTCTATAAAGGTGTTGAGGTTGCCGGTGAGTACAACGGGTTGGTGGGCGAGGATCTGGGCGACGACAGGGTCAAAAGATACTGCTAGCCAGGGGCGTAGGACGATGGAATCGGCATCTATACGGAGGATTTCCACGCGCTCTATGCGTGCATGGGGTTGTGGGGCATTCTGCCAGTTCTTGCATACTGCCGCTGTGAGCAGATATGCGATGGCGCACGCGCCAATTGCCGCGAATGCAGTGGTTTGTCGGGTCATGGTTTTTGAGCGGGCGACCGGATTCGAACCGGCGACCCCCAGCTTGGAAGGCTGGTGCTCTGCCGCTGAGCTACGCCCGCTTGGGGGGGGGGGGGAGGGGG
>JALWYU010000073.1 GCA_026992635.1 Bacteroidota bacterium
CCACCACCCAAACGCCCCACCAACCGCCAAAAAACCCATCACTCCCTCACCACCGAAACCACGCGCACGCCAATCATCGTACCCGTGTCGGTCTCGCGAATCCGCAGGATGTATGTTCCTGGTGGAAGGTCGTCAACGTGGATGGTGTGTCGGTTTCCTGACTGGATGGTCGCGTGGTAGACTTCCCTGCCTTCCAGGGTGTGAAGACTGACCGTCAGCGGAATGTTGTCCATGGCAGTCAGGTCAATGGTCACAGTATGGATAGCGGGATTCGGGTAAAGGGCAATGGGCATTGTGGATACGTCGGACATGGCAAGTCCGCTGACGGTGCCTACGGTGATGGTTCGTGTGAGGATATCGGAGTAGCCGCAGGGGTTTTGGGCGATTAGTGTAACCTGGTAGGTACCAGGCGCATTATAGGTGTGTGTGGGGTTGACGTCGTTGGAGGTTGTGCCATCGCCAAAGTCCCATGTAAAGTCCGTCGCGTAGATGGAGGTGTTGAAGAAGAAGACGGTCAGGTTGTTGGCAATCCACTGGAAGTCGGCGATCGGCGGAGTATTGGGTGTGACTGGGAACCACTGATGGGCAACCGGCTTGCAGTTCCCACCGGTAATGGCGGTCAGCGTTACAGCATACCAGCCCGGTTCCGTGTATGTATGGGTAACGTCTGTGGCGGTGGTCTGGACGAGTTGTGTTCCGTCGCCAAAGTCCCAGATCAGGGAGTCGTAGGTTCCGGTTGTGTTGTTCTGGAAGGTGACGGGCACGTTGACGCACGCACCGTTGGGCGCGGAGAATGCCACGGTGGCTGGGGAGGCTTCTAAGATCTGGATTGTGGTGGTGACGGAATCCTGTGTGTTGCAAGCGCCGGTTGCCCGAACGCGAACCGTGTACGTTCCGGGCGAGGCATACTGGTGCTCTACGTATCCGAAAGTGGTAACCTGTGTGTTGCCATCGCCTAAGTCCCAGTAGAAGGAATCGGCTTTCCCTTCCAAAACGGGTACGTACAGAGAAACAGGTACTTCACTACAGGAGCCGTTCGGATACCAGACCAGCACTGAATTTGCCAGGAGCAATACGGATTGGTCGCGAATTGTTAGGAGGTTTCCGGCTTCGGTTGTCAGACAGCCGTTGACGGTTCGGACATGCACAGGGTAGATGCCCGGCGCGGAATACTGATGGGTGGTGAAATGCGTAAACTGTTTACCCGTTGTCACTGCAGTGTTGCCGTCTCCAAAATCCCAGTAAGCTGTGTCAATCTTGTATCGGTAGGGGGGCAATAACCTGGCACTCAGATCAACTTGTTCACCCGCACAGTGTACACTGGATATGGAGGACGGGGTAACCTCGGCAAAGATACCTGTACCCGTTCCATAGGGGATTTGTATGCTGTCCAGGATGTAGGTCCCGCAATAGGTGTGCATTTTGGCTTTGATCTCGGTGGAAGGCGCCAGTCCACTGATGACGAATGGGAAGGTGCTGGGCAGGGTATCTGCGGGCACATCGTTGACGAACCAGATGATCGTATCCACTTCAAGGCGGTATCCTCCGGATGCCCAAACTTCCACTGTATCCTGAAGTCCACAGATGGAATCCGGGTAGTGGATCAGAGCACCGGATATGCTTGGTGTCGTACTGACGGTTACATTCAGCGAGCTGGCAATGAGATTGCCACAGACGTCCTCTACTTCTACGACGATGGTATAGTTGCCTGGCGAGGCGTACACGTGCCCGACGTTAGTAAAGGACAGCGAGCTGCCTGTGTGGGTTTCTAAGGGTGAGCCATCGCCCCAGTCAATGCGGATGATGTGGGCAGGATCACTGGGCGAAATGGAGATACTCAATGGGAAGCGGACACCTGGACAAATCGGAAGCGGCATACCGGGCATCAGAGAAATAGCCGGTGGCGTGCCATTGTTGGTTACCAGAACGTTGGTACTGAAGGAATTGGAGTTGCCACAGGCGTTTGTTACGGTCAAATTGACCGTATAGGTCCCCGGTGCAGAAAAGGTGTGAGTGGCATAGGCGGATGTGGAGGTATTGCCATCGCCAAAATCCCAAAGGAAACTTGTACTGGTGGTTGCGAAACTCCCCAGTGGGCGAAAATGGATTTGCTGGCCGGGACAGATTGGCGAGTTGGGTTCCATGGAAAAGGCAACAGTAGGTTTACCTGTGTCGGAAATGGCTCGGATCATCTGGAGGGTGTCCGTCCCACAGGCAGTGTAAATAATCGCACGGATTGTGTCTGTCAAATCCGAACTTCCAACGGATCCGTACTGATAGTTGACGCTCAGCTGGTTGGGAAACCACATCTGGTCAATGTACCAGTCCACCTGGTAGATACCTGAGTAGTTGTCCAGGGCGAAGGTCAGGGTATCCTGACTGCATAGCGGTGTGGCAGAAGGCGAGATGGTGATGACCGGATTGGGCAGGTCGGAAACGTACACGACCTTGTCCACGACACGCTGCTGCCCGGTGCCTGTATTGTGGGCGATCAGCCGAATTGTGAAGCTGTTTGTCACTGGATTGTGGGTGGTATGGACATAAAAGGTGTCGGAGAGGCCTGTCCCTCGTAGCCAGGGACAACCTGTACAAAACAGCCATTCAAAAGAGTCAGCTGGAAAAGAGCCGGTATACTGAACGAAGACTGTGTCCTGGCGATTGATGCAAGCGGGGGGTTGTCCCCCTGAGTACGTAATTGTAAAGTCGGCGGTTTGGGTGTAGGTAACCAGCATGCTTGCCAGAGTTAGCAAAGAGTGCTTTAACCAGGTTGTCGGAATTCCTCTCCAGGATGTCATCGGTCTTGGATTTGTTCGCGAGTTGACATGATGCTTTATTAGATGCATGGGGGAGGCAAAAGGTTGCATGGGTATGGAAAAAATTTGTGGCTATCAGCGTAACATGCTTTTTGTAAGCGCAATGCGAAGATTCATGTCTGGAGAATTTTGGCTTGTCCCATTTCTGTTTCTGGAGAAGCAGGGTGTGCAGCGGCACAATTGCTGGATCAATGGCAGGAAGCCTTTAGTTTTCCTGGAAAGGGCACAGCGTTTGCATTTTCTGGAATTGGCGTTTCATGGATCTGGATCGGTTCTGGATGCAAATGGCGCTGGCAGAAGCACAGCAGGCATTGTCGGTTGGTGAGGTGCCCGTGGGCTGCGTGATTGTTCAGGGTCGAGAACTAATTGCCAAAGCTCATAATCAGGTAGAGCAGCTCAAAGACGCCACTGCCCACGCAGAGCTATTGGCGCTTACCGCCGCAATGCATGCGCTTCAGGCGAAGTACCTCCCCGAATGCACGGTGTATGTTACGCTTGAGCCCTGTCCCATGTGCGCGTATGCAATGCATTTGGCGCAGGTTAAGCGGGTCGTGTGGGGTGCGCCCGATCCGAAGCGGGGTTTTCGCCAGTGGGGCAATCTACTTCATCCCCGAACGCAAATTAAAGAGGGTATATTCCGTGAGGAATGTAGTCGGCTCCTCCGTACCTTTTTTCAGCGGTTGCGAACCTGATCAGTGCGTGAAAGCCGTGGGCGATGTCCATTCGTCGGTTACTCTGGTTGTTTGGCTTAGTCGTTATAGTGCTCATGATCGGGACGATCGGGTACATGCTGATTGAAGAGATGGACTTCTTCTCGGCACTGTACATGACGGTGATTACGGTTTCTACGGTGGGATTCAGTGAAGTGAAGCCGCTCAGTACGCAAGGACGGGTTTGGACGATGTTCATGATTTTGCTGGGTTGGGGGTTGGTCAGCGTCGCCATCATTAACATTTTCACCAGTGTTTTTTCCTGGGTTGTACGTTTTGAATTAGGCAGGTACATTCCGGTGTTGAAGCGTCGTGTCATGCGTCAGTTGAGCAATCACTGTATCGTTTGTGGGTTTGGCAGGACGGGCGAGGTCGTCGCCTCCTTTTTACATCAGCATCGTGTTCCGTTTGTGGTCATTGATCGGGAGCGCGAACGCGTACGTGCGGCGTGGCGTGCGGGCTATCTGGCGATCCATGGCAACGCCACAGAAGAGCGAACATTGAAGCAGGCGCAGATTGACCGGGCACGGGCTTTGGCAACGCTATTACCTGCCGATCCCGACAACCTGTATGTGGCATTGACGGCGCGGGCATTGAATCCGGGTCTCCGGATCATTGCAATTAGTTTTTCCAGGCGGGGTGCACAGATGTTGCGTCGTGCGGGTGTTCATCGTGTGATTTCGCCGCTGGAATGGGTGGGCATACGTGTGGGGCAGGCACTGACCAATCCCGTCATTGCAGATTTTATTGATCACTTTCAGGTGCGTGTAGAAGAGATTCAGGTGCAAAAAGATTCACCGATTCTGGGCAAAACCCTGCAGGAAATTCTGTTAGATCAGGCGTTGAAGGACGTTCACATTGTTGCTCTGGTTCGGAATGGGGAATTGCTTATTCCGCCACCGGTCCATACTCAGATTCAGCAGGGTGATGTGTTGCTTGTGCTGGGCAAGCAAAGTGCGGAAGGCTTTCCCAAGCTGGAATGGCTGGCAAGTGGGGGGTCTGCCGCCAGATAATGCATTCTCAGGACACGCTGTCTGCTCTCCCAATTATTGTTGTTGTTTGCGTTGCAGTACGCGGTGGACTGCCCGGACGATGTCGGGGACGTCCAGTCCGTATTCTTTGAGCAGTTCAATGGGTTTGCCACTTTGTCCGAATCGTCCCTGGACACCGACGATTTCTATGGGTACGGGTGTGGATTGGGCAAGGCAAGCAGCGACGGCTTCACCCAGTCCGCCCCAGATCTGGTGTTCTTCGCACGTCACGACTGCCCCGGTTTTTTGTGCGGATCGTCGGATGGTTTCTTCGTCTAAGGGCTTGATTGTGTGGATGTTGATGAACTCCACGTCTATGCCTTCCTGGCGTAAGATGGCTTCAGCTTGCATTGCCATCCAGACCATGTGTCCGGTAGCGATCAGCGTAACGTCTTTGCCTTCTTTGAGGATAAGGGCTTTACCCAGTTGAAAAGGCATAGATCGGGGTAAGAAAACGGGCCATTTGGGTCTGCCAAAACGGAGGTAGACGGGTCCTTCGTGGCGGGCTGCCGCAAGGGTAGCCTGGTAGGTCTGCCAGTAGTCACAGGGGTTGATCACCACCATATAGGGAAGTGAGCGCATCAGTGCGATGTCTTCCAGGATCTGGTGGCTGGCACCGTCTTCGCCCAGTGTCAGTCCGGCGTGGCTGCCAGCCAGCTTGACATTTTTTCGGGAATAGCAAATGCTTTGTCGGATCTGATCAAACACGCGACCTGTAATGAAATTGGCGAAGGAGCCTGCGAAGGGGAGGAAGCCTGCGGTCGCCAGCCCCGCTGCCACGCCGATCATGTTGGCTTCGGCAATACCGCATTGAAAAAACCGGTCTGGAAAATGCTTCATGAACTTATCCATGCGGATGGATTCAGCTAAGTCGGCAGCCAAAGCAACGACGCGTGTGTTCTGTTTACCCAGTTCAAAGAGTGCGTCGCCAAATCCCCGGCGTGTTTCCAGCTCGTCGTAAGGGGGGAAGATCAGGTCGGAAGGCGCTAACCCATCGTACAGGTACATGGTTGGGGCAATTTGGGTGGGGTGGGTTGCCAGTCAGGGTAGTGTGATGGATCGGGTTTCGCCACTGCGCAGTTCCAGTGTGTGGACGATGGTTTCCCGTGTATGCGGTGCGGTGTTGGGTCGGAAGATCAGGTAGTAGGTTCCGGGCTGGACAACAAAAATGACGCGTCCGCGCAGGTCTGAGAGGTCGTAGACCGTCTGAAAGGTTTTGTTGCCGGTGTACCGGATGAGTGTGCCAGCCCCCTGTAGCCGAAAGAACAGGACCAGGACGGCGGGTTCGGGAATCTTGACGCGTGTGGTGTGTCCTCCTTCTATGGTGATTGTGTCCTGCAGGATTGGCAGTGTAGAAACGGTCAGGATGTAGCGTCCCTGAAGGAGGCGCAGGGGTGTGCCCACGGGTATTGTACGGAAGGCATGGGGGTGTTCCCTGTCGGGAAATGGACGGATGTACCCCTGTAGTCGTCCTTCCACGTCTTTGCCCAGGGTGATTCGTGTGAGGGTCAGGTCTAAGGTTCCTGTGGGCGTGTGGCGTTCTATGTGTGTGTGTTTGCCGGGGTTGAGGGCAAAGGGAAAGAAAATAGGGGGGAACATTCCGATGTGGACAGCGTAGTTGTAGATGGGGTCCAGGTAGAAGGTGTCGGGTTTGCCGTAAGTGTTCAGCGTATGGAAGGCTGCCCAGATCAGGTTTGTGTCTTCCTGGGAGAAGAAGAGGAGGGGCACGTTGGTTTCGGTGGGTCGTCCCTGTTTGTCCAAGAGGGCGATGTCTACGGAGGCGAGTGCGACGATTCGGTCCAGGATTCGCTGCAGATAAAGTTTGAGTTCGTGTTCGTGTCGTGCATTCATTGCGATGACGCCTCCGCAGGCAATTGCGCCAAATGCTTCGTCGGGGAGGTCCAGTCCGATCAGAAAGGGTTTGATCTGGATGCCGCGGGAGCGCAGGTATCGGAAGGCGTCGCACACGTTGCCGCCGCAGGCTTCTGCCCCGTCGGTCAGGACGATGATGACATGTCGTCCCTGTGTGGTGTTGCGTGGGAAATCTCTGGGGGTCTGGAGCAGGGCATAAGCCAGGGGTGTGACGCCCCGTGGGCTGTACTGGTGGAGGACGTTCCGGATTTTGTCGTAGTTGCCTGTAGCAAGAGGGACTTCTAAGCGTGTGTCCTGGCAGTCGTGCCAGTCGCGCGGCGAGCGATGCCCAAACAGACGAATGCCTACTTCTACTTTGGGGTAGCGTTCCTGGAGTGTTTGTAGGGCGTACTGAAGTGCTTCGCGCAGCACCACGATTTTGGTTTTCTTTTCCCAGCGTGTTCCCATAGAGAGGGAGAAGTCCACGAGGAACAGGACGCGTGTAGGTGTTTCTGGTGTGGTTGGCGTGGCGGTTTGGGCAAGTGTCAGGGTGGCTGACCCTATAAGAATGCCCCAGATGAGCAGTTTGGTCATGGGGTGGTTCATGTCTTTTACAGTTGGAGTGTGTAGGTTTTTCCGGGGGTCAGGCGCAGGATTCGGTACTGGCTCGTTTCCATAGAGAAGGCGTGGATAGGGCGATAGAGGATCAGGTAGGTGCCTGGCAGCAGTCGGAGTGTCCGGCTGGTGTGGCGTTTAAGGTGCCACTGCCCTAAGTTTTGCACTTTGTTGGGTGTGGTGATGTCGTAGATAGCAATCAGCAGATCTTCGGTTTGGGCAGAGAGGGTTATGGGGATGGGTGGGGGCAGGCGAAAGGTTCTGGTGGTTCCTCCATAGAGGTGGACGTCCCGATAGGTCAGGACAGGCGTGGTGAGCACTTCAAACGTGTAGGTGCCTGCCACTAAGCGAAACTGGTGGCCGACATGGGCTAAGTAGACGGGTTGCCCCTGTGCATTGCGTACGAGCACCTGGTACTGGTCGGGGCGGGCAATGGGCATCTGGAACTGGACTGTTGCCAGCAAACAGGACATACTGATGATGTTGTGTTTGCCCGCGGAGAATACAATGCTGGTTTTGCGCAGGGGAGGGGTGGTGTGGAGGATCAGGTCATAGACGCCTCGTGGGTCAATTTCTAAGGTGTCGGGCAGGTGGTTTTTGCCCAGGCGATGGACATACGAAGCGATGGGTTTGCCGGTTTCGTGGTCTACCAGCGTAAAAGCAATATTGGTTTCATGGGGTTTACCCTGGGCGTTCAGCAGGAACAGCTGGAAGGTGGTTCGGTTCAGGATTCGTTCTACGGAGGCTTGGATTGCCCGGGCGACGGCACCCCGATGATTGGCAGAATAGTAGCCTTCCATACAGCGGTAGTGTTTACGGAGGAAGGTGTCTTTGACGCCCATACCCACGATAAAGGGTTTGATGCTGATGCGTCGCCGGAATAGTTCCTGGACGATTGTGCATGGGTCGCCTTCGCAGGTTTCTTTGCCGTCGGTGATCAGGATGATGCCGTTCAGGGTGGGCTGATCGGTAGAAGTGGGTGCTTCCTGGAAGTCTTTCATGGCTTGCTGGAGGGCGTAGGCAATGGGTGTCCATCCCTGGGGCTGGTAGCGCTGAGCTAGGGCAAGGATTGCGGAAGGTGGGTGTTGTCCAAAGGGGAGTTCAAGTCGTGTGTCCTGGCAGTTGCGTTGTGCGCGTGGCGATTGGTGTCCCAGCAGGCGCAAGCCAAATTCCACGTTAGGATGGACACGCTGAACGCTGTCAATGACGCGTGCGAGAACCTGGAGTGCGATCTGGTACTTGGACTGGTTTCCCCACAGTTCGCCCATACTGCCAGAGGCATCCAGAACAATAAGGATGCGGTGTTTGACGGGGGGACCCTGAGCATAGGTGGTGCATATGATGAGCCAGGCAAGTCCAAGCAAGCGAATTGGGTGCAGCCAGCGTGTCATTGACTCAGGACTTCCTGGCGAATCGTTTCCGGGATGGGAAAATCGCCGAGTGTTTCGGGGAGCTGTGCTAAGGCGGCGCGGAGTTGTTCGCGATTTGGGGGTACGCCATGCCACCGGTGGTTATCCAGCATGAAATCTATGGGGTAGCCCATATGGGTTCGGAGGAGGAGGACGATGGGCTTGCCCTGAAATGCCAGGGTGCGCGCCTGATAAAGTGCCTGGAGAACCTGTGCCATCTGGTTGCCCTCAGCGACTTCTATGACGGTCCAGCGGAGTGCTCGCCACCGTGCGGGTAGATCGCCGAGGGACATGACGTGTTCTACCTGTCCGTCAATTTGCTGGTTGTTCCAGTCTACGGCGACGATCAGGTTGTCAATCTGGTAGTGTCCAGCAAAAGCGATGGCTTCCCAGATTTGTCCTTCCTGGAGTTCGCCGTCCCCCACCATACAGTAGACGATGTGGGGGTCTTTTCTCAGGCGCTTACCCAGGGCTAAGCCCACGGCTACGGACAATCCCTGTCCTAAGGAGCCCGTAGCGATGCGTACGCCGGGCAGTCCTTCTAAGGTGGCGGGGTGCCCTTGCAATCGGGAGTGGATCCGCCGGAAAGTTGCCAGTTCTTCTAAGGGGAAGTATCCGCGTCGGGCAAGTACGCTGTACCAGGCAGGGCAAATATGTCCGTTGGAGAGGATGAAGGCGTCTTCGCCTATGCTATCCATCTGGAAGTGGGGCGGGTGAATGTCCATCACGTCAAAGTAGAGGGCGACTAAAAAGTCGGCGGCGCTGAGCGAACCTCCGGGATGTCCGGACCGTGCCAGGTAGGTCATCCAGAGTACGTCCCGCCGAACCTGTGTCGCGATTTGTTCCAATTGGTGGATGCGTTGTGCAGCCTGGTCCGTGCTTTTCTCTTCCAGCACTGCTTCCATCTTTCTGTGGGCTCTCCGTCTCCTTACATATACAAAGTAAGTCGCCCGGTTAAGAAATTGAGGTTGCAATGTTTTTTGCCAGCCAGGCAAGGAGGTAGGCAATGCCAATGGTTATGGCGCCCTGGAGGAGTGCTTTTCGCCAGGAGCCGCGCAGGTGGGCGAGCATCACTAAGGTGCTCATACACAGTAGAGCCAGAGCAAAGAAGACGAAGAAAGCAAGGATGGTGGCGGTGGTCCATGTGGGGTCGGCGGCAAGGAGCTGGGGCAGTGTGTAGGTCAGCTGGGCTTCACTGTCGGGTTGTCCAAGTCCGTACAATCCGCCGAGGGTGACGAGGAAGACTTCCCGTGCCCAAAATGCTGAAAGGAGTGCCACGACAGTTTCCCAGGAGAAGCCCAGGGGTGCGAACAGGGGTGTGAGTGCCTGACCAATCTGTGCCAGCAGCGATTCGTGGACGTTCCCAGTAAAGGCAAAGAAAGGTGGCAGATCCGTGAGGCGTATTGAACCCAGTAACCATAAGCCGATGGCAATGGCAAAAATCATTTTGCCTGCGCGCAGCAGGAATTCTTTGAGGCGTGCCCATGTAAGGGCACCTACTGTATACCAGGAAGGCAGCTGGTAGGTGGGCAATTCTAAGGGTGGTGGTAGAGAAGGGGCGCCCATAGTGGACAGGCGCGTCAGCACCCAGCTTGCCAGTGCAATGAAAAGGAATGAGAAGCTGTAGAGGGCGAACAGTGCGAGCGCCTGGGCATGGAAAGGGCCGATCCAGTGTGGAGGGACGAAGGCGCCGATCAGGAGTACGTAGACGGCATATCGGGCGGAACAGGGAATGAGCGGAATCAGCCAGAATAGGCGTTGCTGGACGTGGGGTTCGCGAACCACGCGTGTACTCAGCAATGCAGGGATGTTACATCCGATGCCGGTCAACAGAGGAACTACTGAGAAGCCATTCAACCCCAGTTTTCGGAAGGGTGCGTCTAAAAGGGCGGCCATTCTTGCCAAGTAGCCGGAATCTTCTAAGAGTGCCATAAACAGAAAGAGCAGGGCGATTTGTGGTACGAAGAGCAAGACGGCACTGGTTGCGGAGAGGAGTCCATGAATCAGGTGGTAGCCTAAGGTGGCGTGTCCACTCCACTGTGTCAGGTAATTGCCTACCGCCTGGATGCCACGCTCAACCAGTTCAGTTAAGGGTGCACTGACTGAGAACACCACGTGGAAGACCAGGAGAAGGATGCCTGCCAGGAGAACGTATCCCCAGAAGGGGTGGAGTGCGAGTTTGTCCAGTTTTCTTGTCCAGGCTCGTGCACGTGTCGTACCTGTTGTGGGGATCTGGGCTTGTCGGGCGTGGAGCCAGAGTGCGCATCCGGTGCACAGGGGTGCGGGGCACAGTTTAAAGGGCAGTCGTTCAAAGCATTGTGCTAAGTGTTGTTTGACGGCGTGGACACCCTGGCCGGTTCGGCTGTTGATCCAGAAGACTTTGTTGCCCAGGATTGTTTTCAGTTGATGGAGGGCTTCTCGGGAGAGTGTATCCCAATGGGTTAGTACAGGTACGATAGGCAGGTGGAATTGCTGGATATCCTGGAGCAGGCGAAAAGACATAGCGAGACGGCTGGCGTCTATAAGGAAGATAATTCCCTGGATGGGCTTATTTTGGAAGGTGCGTTGTGTCAGGAGGTGGTGAATGAGTCGTGCTTCTTCTGGTGTTGTGTCTGGCGTTTTGTCTATGTTGTTCAGCCGGTAGATTCCCGGTGTGTCTATGATTGTGATTTGTTGTCCGTCTGGCAGGGTACAGGTGCCCGCCCGAACCTCTATGGTGATTCCTGGGAAGTTCAGGATGGTTTGTCGCAGTCCTGTTAGCCGTGAGAAGAGGGAGGATTTGCCGGCGTTGGGCAATCCGATGAGCAGCCAGGCTGCCTGTCGGGCGACGCGTACTTTGCCGGGTTGGGGGAGTGTTTTGTAGGGGGGTGTTTGTTGTTGGGGTGATAGCGAAGTGTGGCAGGTTGCTGTCATTCAGCTGGATTTTGTTGTTGTTGTTGTTGTTGTTGTTGGGCTGGCAATGCGTGCTGTATGGGGATTTGTTGTGCGAGGGGTTGGGGGATAGCGAGTTCGGTTTCACCGATCTGTACGATGACTGTTCCGCCGGGCAAGCGGGCTATGACGTGTGTCTGGCATCCGGGGTGCAACCCATAGGCACGTACTGTTTCAGGGACTTTTTTGTGGGCAATCCACACAGATGTACCGGGGCGTGCTTGTGCGAGCCACTGGTTGGGGCTGGCGTACCCTGTTGTTGTTTTTTTTCGTGTAGGCATTTTGTCGGGGCGGCCGGATTCGAACCGGCGACCTCCGGGACCCAAACCCGGCGCGCTGACCAGGCTGCGCTACGCCCCGTGGGTTTGTTGGTGTTGTTGGCGGCTGTTTTGCTTGCTGGTGTCTTCTCTTTTTTCTAACGGAGGTGGGGAGTGAGCGGTTCCCTGCTTCTGGAGCCAGGCGAGTAAATGCCGGATGTTCTTCAGTGTGGTGAGGGTCTGGTCAGGATGTGTGGCTGGCGTTGCGCCGGTGACGAGGTGGTAGCCCCATCGCTGGAGGTAACGGATGCGTGCTTCTATGGAGGATGGAGGGAGGAGTTCGCCGGTGAGTCCGGCTTCGCCGGTAAATGCCCATTTGCCAGGGAGGGCGAGGTCCATGTAGGAGGTGGCGAGGGCAACGAGGATTGCCATATCCAGGGAGGCGTCGGTGATGCGCATACCTCCGGTGATCTGGACGAACACGTCGCGCTGTCCAAAGAAGAGTCGTCCGTGTTTTTCTAAGATGGCTAAGAGTACGGGTAGTCGTCGTGGGTCGTAACCGATGAGTGATCGCTGGGGCGTAGCGTAGTAGGAGCGTGTGACCAGTGCCTGGACTTCTACGAGGAGCATGCGGTTCCCTTCCTGGACGATGGAGTGGGCGACGCCTGGCGGGAAGTGTTCGCGTGCGGGTAAAAGGTCTTCGGCAGCCAGCAGTCGTAAGCCGTGTCGTGTCATTTCGTACAGGGCGATTGTTCCTGTGGGTCCGAATCGGTTTTTGAGGCTGCGCAGGATTCGGTAGGGGTGTCGGAGGTCGCCTTCAAAGAGGAGGACGACGTCTACGAGGTGGGCGATTTCCATGGGTCCGGCGACGGTCCCGGCTTTGGTGACGTGTCCGATCAGGATGATGGGTATGTGGTGGGTTTTGGCGAATTGCTGGAACAGTGCACTGCATGTTCGCAGCTGGATGATGGATCCTGGGGGTGCTTCTAAGGATTCGTCCCAGACGGTCTGGAGGGAGTCCACGATCAGGATGGCGGGTCCCGTAATTGTTTTCAGGTAGTTGTTCAGGCTTTCCAGGAGGGTATGGACTTCGCGCAATTCGGTGATATGGAGTGTAGGTGGGAAGGTGCCCAGTCGTTGCATACGGATTTGGAGCTGGTCAATGCTTTCTTCGCCCGCTACGTAGAAGAAGTGGGTTTGGGTCTGGCGGGTTGCGCACTGTAACCAGAGTGTGGATTTACCCACGCCGGGTGTTCCCCCCATCAGGACGAGTGCGCCGGGGACGAGTCCGCCGCCCAGGACTTCTTCAATGCCGGGCTCCCCTAGAGGCAGTCGTCGGGTAGTGGGTTGGGTGGAGGTGGATTGGCTGTGGAGGGTTTGCCAGATTGCAGTGGGTTCTGAAGGGGTAAGGTCCCTGGCGGTTGTGAGGTTTCGGGTTTGCGCTTTGGGTTTGGAGGCTGGTGTGGTGATGCGCTGGAGTGTACCCCATTCTCCGCAGGACGGGCATTTTCCGAGCCATCGTCCGAGTTCGTGTCCGCAGGTCTGGCATCGGTAGCGTTCGGTGGGTTGTGGTGCCATAGGGAGTGGTTATTCGTGGGAGTCGGCAGGGAGGAATTCCACGGTGGCGGGACGCTGTCGTAGGGGCTGTCGGTAGAGCATCATGAGGTCGTAGTAGATGGGTGGGAGGTTGGTGGATACGGGCAGTCCCCACTGGCGTAGGACGTCGGCAGTCAAGGGATAGTCGTGGGACCAGTATCCATGGACGAGGGCGTGGGCGATCTCCCGGGCTTTTTGTGCTCCGACTTTCTTTTCTAAGAGGAAATAGACGAACTCTTCTACTTGTCGGATGGCTTTTTCGGCGATGTCGGCGAGGACGAGCCACTGGTCGCCAATGGCTTCTATGGGTTTTTCGCGTTTGAGTCGCAGGAGGGAGGGTGCGGGATAGCCCTGGAGTTGTGGGTCTAAGGGTCCGAGGACAGCCTGACTGCCCATGACGATTTCGTCGGCAGCTAAAGCAATGAGAGTGCCGCCACTCATGGCGAAGTGAGGGACGATGACTTTGGTGGGTGCGGGGTGGCTGGCGAGTGCCCGGGCAATTTGCATTGCGGCGATGACGAGTCCACCCGGCGTGTGGAGGACGAAGTGGATGGGCTGGTCCGGCGGTGTAGTGGCAATTGCGCGAAGGACTTCTTCGGAATCTTCCATTGTGAGGTATCGGTGGAGGGGTACGCCCAGGAAGGAGATGGTTTCCTCGCGATGGACTAAAGTGATGACGCGTGCGCGTTCCTGTGCCTGGATTTGCGCGAGGAGACGTCGTCGTGCGCGCTGGATGGCGTGTCGGGCTAAGGCGGGTTGCATAACCAGGAGGAGGAAGATAGTCCAGAACAGGAAGGAGAGCCAGTCGAAAGTAGGAGGCATTGGAGTGGCGATTTTTTCGGTTTTATAGTCAATGTACACATCAACGCTGGAAGGGGGATGCGTCTGATACGTGGCTGGAGGTTCCTGGACAGGCAAGCAGGGTTTGCTGGATTTGACCGGCGATTTGCACGGTTGCCACATAGATTCCGGGGCAATGGAGTTTTCCGAGGGGAAGGGGCTGGTAAGTGGGTGGCTGAAGTGTCTTGTGCAGGAGGGTGTTGCCGGTCGGGTCTGTGATGAGGAAGGCACTTTGAAGAGGCGGAGGGGGCACTCTGGGAGATGTAGAAGGGTGCTTTGAGAGCAAAAAGTCCCATAGCGTGGTAGAAAGTGAGAAAGTTACCCCTGTGATGAAAGAAAAAAACAAGCCCATCTATTGATTTCTCATCGTTCATGCGAGAGTGTTGCCACGTATGCGGTAGTAAGCCTGTTCTGTTGTTTGGGTCAGGAACTCAATTTGGTTTGCTGCGGGTTTGAATATTGTCATGAAGCAGTGGACGTATCGGTTTGTGGTGTTTCTGGATCGGGATGGGACGTTGATTCGTCGTGTGCCGGGAGGATATTTGCGGTTGCCAGAGGAGGTTGTGTGGAAGGAAGGTGTAGTGGAAGCGTTACGTGAATTGCATGTGCGGGGAGGGTGTCTGGTGGTGGTAAGTAATCAGCAAGGCGTTGCGAAAGGTGAAGTGAGCTGGCGGGAGGTGGGTGCGATTCACCGGGCGATGGCTGAGTATCTGCGGAGACATGGCGTTCCGATCTGTGCGTTTTTGTTTTGTCCGCACCGGGAGGGGACCTGCATATGTCGGAAGCCCTGTCCTGGGATGATCCACCGGTTTTACAGGTTGTTTCCGGGGTTGCGCGGGTTACCGGCAGTGATGATCGGGGATTCATGGCGGGACTGGCTGCTGGCGGTCAGTTTGCGAATCCCCTTTATCCATTGTGCTGGGGAAGATGCGGAGACGAGATGGATAGAGGGTGTGCGTCGGTTTGAGGGGTGGGAGGAGGTGAATTGGGTCTGGTTTTTGT
>JALWYU010000074.1 GCA_026992635.1 Bacteroidota bacterium
CCCTTCCCACCCTTCTTAGCAAGACAGCCTGGATTGGAAAGTGGTGCTATGCTCATCCATTACTACAGTGCCTCGGTCCTGGCAGATGCTGTATTGCGCCAGATGCCCGTTTCCATTGCCGACAGCGTTGTCTCAGGCAAGCAAGAAGATGTCAACAGCCATGCACCTGCCGCCCTCCGCCAAACTCTGCAACTCATTCAGGACGGACAACGCGCACTTGCCGCCGAATGGACAGTCCTTCTCCGAGCAATCCGTATGCACAACCTGTCGGTTCGGCTCCCCAAACTGCTGGAACCTATCCGTTCCCTCCTGCCCGAAGTCCCCACAGGGGAAGGCACCTGGTCCCCACTGATCCAGAAACTCATCCAGGCAATTGATTCTGTCCACAACCAGCTATGGCGCGAGTGGCAAACCCTGACAGCCCACCAGCCAGAACAAATCCTCCAGTCGCTGGCACAAAAAATCTCCGAACCCCCTCTGGTATGATTTTTGCATAATAACCAGGATGGCAAAGTACACAAAAAGCGCCAAAATTGCAGAACGATGTGGATGGGAATCGGGCTGAGTATTTTAGCCACGCCCCTGGCTTCCCGATTAGCATACCGACGCCTGCACAGGTGGACGAGGCGCTGGCTCACACGCGCAATCGCCCACCAGGTTCCCACCCTCCACGAAGCAGGTAAGCTCCTCCCCACAACCCGCCAGACAGAATGGCACCGCCAGACCCAAACCCTTCAAAAAGTCCTTCAATGGCTACGACAAAGCAAACGACACACTTCACGCTCATAACTTTCCCTGACCCCGGGCAGGCTCCAACCTCCGCCAACCTCACCCTGACACTGACAGTTTGGCTGATCACCGCTTTCCTCACCCTCACCCTCACCACCAGCTGCCAGCGCCGCCTCCCCAGCGAAGAAATTTTGCGCATTGGGTTGCCCGCCTCTATCGCTTCCTTAGACCCGGCAGACGCCACTTCCCTCCACCAGATGTGGGTGATCGCCCAGATTTTTGAACCCTTAATAGCAAGCAATGAACAGGGGCAGGTAGAACCGCGCCTTGCTGAACGCTGGCAAGTGGATTCCACCGGAACGCGCTACGTGTTTTTCCTGCGCCAGGGCGTGTACTTCCACCGGGACGCCTGCTTCGCCCAATCCCGCGACTCCACACGTATGCTCACCGCCTACGATGTCGCCTATACAGTCCAGCGCCTGCTGGATACGAGCACGATTCGCCCCGCCCGCTGGCTGTTCTGGAACCGCTTAGACCCCGACACACCTTTCCGAATCCTGGACTCTTTCACCATTGAATTCCGATTGCGCCAGCCCTTCGCTCCATTCTTAGCACTGCTCGCCACACCCCAGGCAGGCATCGTCCCCCACGAAGCCATAGAATACTATGGCAAAGACTTTGCCTGGCACCCCGTAGGAACAGGTCCCTACCGCGTGGTGCGCGCCACCCAGGATGAAATCTTCCTGACCCGCAATCCGGAATACTGGCTGAAAACGAATCCCGCTCCCGTCCAGTACGTAACCTTTCGTGTAATCCGGGAGCGACAGATTGAACTCCACGCACTTATGAAAGGCGAGCTGGACCTGACCAGTGGTCCACCCCCAGAAGTCATCACTGCCATTTTGACGCCCAGCGGAACGGTGCGTCCCACCTACTCAGCCACACTCACTGTGCAACGCTTCCCCTATCTGAATGTGGAATTCATTGGCTTTTTGCTGGATTCTTCACTGGTTCCCGAAGAATATCGCTTTGTGCTGGACAGGCGGTTCCGCCAGGCAGTCAACCTGGTCATAGACCGGCACCGCCTCTTAGAAGGCTTCCGCTATGGACTGGGTATACCCGGTAGCCACGGATATGTCCACCCACACATGTACGCACTCATGCAGATGCGCCCGCCAAAGGGATACGACTACGACCCCGAACGCGCACGCCAGCTCCTCCACGAAATGGGTATCACCAATCCGGGCACGCTTCCCCCACTCCCCATCTACACCACACCCGAATACAAAGGCTATTGCGAATTCGTTGCCCACGCCATTGAAGAAGAACTGGGGATACGCACACGACTGGAAGTCGTAGACCCCGCCACCCTCTCCGCTTACAAAAAAGGCGGGCGCGCCCTCCTGTTTCGCGCCTCCTGGATTGCCGACTATCTGGATCCCGAATCCTTCTTCGCACCCTTCATCGTTCAGACGACGCCCCCCAACTCCACACGGTATCACTCCGCACTTCTGGACAGCCTGTATCACCAGGCACTCGCCATGCCCAACCCCTCAACGCGCTACCAGCTGTACCGCCAGATGGATAGCCTGCTCCTCTTAGATGCCCCCGGCATCATCCTCTACTATGATGAGGGGTTGCGCCTCTTCCGCAAAGAAGTCCAGGGCATCCCTTCCCATCCACTGAACTGGCTGGACCTCCGAAAAGCAGCGAAGCAACCCCAGCAATCCTGAGCGGCACCACAACCCACTATGAACCGCCAAATTGTCCGGATCCGTGTATCTGGTGCATAAGTTTGGCGGGAGCGTCCTGCGCACAGCCTTGGATTTCGCCCGGCTCAAACGTTGTCTGACGTGGTTTTCAGGGTGGAGACCATCTGGCATTGTAATCTCTGCACTGGGCAAGACCACCTCCGCCCTGGAAGCAACCCTTCAGGTCAGCCACACCTCCCGTACACGCGCAATCAATCAACTGCACGCGATTGCCGCACGCTTTGCCCGACTCGCTCAGCAAATCCTGACACCCGGATCCGCACACCAGTACTGTCAGTGGCTTGCCCAAACCCTCGCTCAGCTCCAGAAAGTCCCCTGGACCTATGGCACACTCATTCCCTGGGGCGAACGTTGGACAGCACAACTTGCCTGTACCTTCCTGCAAGAACAGGGTTTTCGGATTGCCTACCTCCCGGCTACAGAATGGATGGTGGCAACTGGCGCCGAAGACAACAGCACGCCTGTCCCAACCGAAATTGCCCGCTATTTCCGGCGTCCCGCCTCAGCCGACTTCATCCTGACCGAAGGATTCATCGCCCGCCCATACCCTTACAACCTCGAAAACACCCATACGCTCTGTACCCTGGGCAGAGAAGGCTCTGACCTGACCGCAACACTCCTTGCACGCGTGGCTCAGGCAACCCGCGTGATCTTCTGGAAGGGGACGGGCGCACTCTGGAACGCCGACCCCACTTACTTCCAGGACGCCCTACCCTTGAGCGTCGTCCACCGAGGGGACGCCTACCTCCTCGCCAGCCTCGGCGGGAAAATCCTGCACTGGCGTGCCCTCAATCCAATCCTGAACAGCTCTATCCAGGTTGAGTTTCGGAGCCTGTCCACACCATGGCAGGTCCAGACACGGATCCTTGACCAGCCTACCACGCCCCCTGTCCCTTTAATTGTGCTTCGCAGGGACTTGCCCACACCCACACTCTACGTGATTGGCAATCCGATTCGGGTCCAGTGGCGTCATCCCTGGATACGCGGAGCGATCTGGGAGACCCAGTTGGGATGCCTGACACCCGGCACTTCGCACTCACAAAGGGTTCTCCGGCTGGTCGGACGCAGTGTGGAGGTTCCGCGGGTGTGGCGCACGTTGCTTGAGCCAGGGGAAAACCCGTAACCGGCACAAGACAGATTGTCTCATTTGCCCTGACAAAATGTCGTAAACAGCGATTGGCAGGATTTTTGCTTCCATCCCAAACTGGAACAACGCACTCTCACAACAAACCACAACAAACCACAACCCAACAGCGAAAAAAGTCTAAAGAAAACCCCGGTCAACCATGGACTTCTCCAAATTCACCCTCAAAGCCCAGGAAGCCATCCAGCAAGCCCAAACCATCGCAGCCAGCCACAACCACCAGCAGGTGGACGTCCCCCACTTAGTCCTCGCCCTCCTTCAACAGGACGAAATCGTTACACCCCACCTCTTAGGAAAAGCCAACATCCCCACCGGAAAACTGCGCACCGAAGTTGAGCAAAGCCTGAAGATGCTACCCGTGGTTTCGGGCGCACGTGGCGAATACCTCTCCCGCGACCTGCATGAAGTTTTGCTCAAAGCCTTAGAACTCGCTAAAAAATTCGGCGATGCCTACGTTGCCGTGGAAATGCTCTGGCTGGCTTTAGTCACCGTCCAGCACACACTCTCAAATACCTTCCAGAAGCTGGGCTTGACCCAAGACGTCGTGGAACAACTGATCTATGAAATGCGCAAAGGGCAAAAAGTTTCCTCTGCCTCAGCAGAGAACCAGTATCAGGCACTGGAACGATTCGCGCGCAACCTGAACGAACTGGCAAGACAGGGTAAGCTGGACCCCGTCATCGGACGAGACGAAGAAATTCGCCGCGTACTGCACATCCTTTCACGCCGAACCAAGAACAATCCCGTGTTAGTGGGCGATCCCGGCGTAGGAAAAACCGCCATCGTAGAAGGAGTTGCCCAGCGCATTGTCCGGGGAGACGTGCCCGAAACCCTCAAAGACAAGGTGATCTATGCGCTGGATATGGGTGCGTTGATGGCGGGCGCCAAGTACCGGGGTGAATTTGAAGAGCGCCTGAAAGCCGTCGTCCGGGAAGTTGAACAATCCGATGGCAAAATTATTCTGTTCATTGACGAGATTCACACCTTAGTAGGTGCCGGTGCCGCCGAAGGGGCAATGGATGCCGCAAACATTTTGAAGCCTGCCCTTGCCCGAGGAGAAGTTCGCGTGATTGGCGCCACCACCTTAGACGAATACCAGAAGTACATTGAGAAGGATCGGGCATTAGAACGGCGCCTCCAGAAAGTCTTAGTAGAAGAGCCCTCGCCCGAAGCCACCGTCTCCATCCTGCGCGGCATCAAAGAACGCCTGGAAAACTACCATAAAGTTCGGATTCGGGACGAAGCCCTCTTAGCCGCCGTAGACCTTTCCGTCCGCTATATTACCGATCGCAAGCTCCCGGACAAAGCCATTGACTTAGTAGATGAAGCCGCAGCGAAGCTCCGCCTGGAGCTGGACTCCGTCCCCGAAGAAATTGACCAGCTCCAGCGCCGAATCCGCCAGCTGGAAATTGAACGGGAAGCACTCCGCTTAGAAAAAGACGAACAAAAACTTCAGGAAATTGAACGACAACTCACAGACCTGCGCGAACAACTGCGGGTTTTAGAAGACCAGTGGAAACAGGAACGCGACCTCCTCAAAGAAATTCATTCGCTCCGTGCACAAATTGAACAGTTGCGCCTGGAAGAAGAACAAGCTGAACGGTCTGGCGATTATACGCGAGCGGCAGAAATCAAATATGCCCGCATCCCGGAACTGGAACGAAAAATTGCAGACCTGGAAGCACGACTCCACCAACTGGCAAAAGAAGGCAAACGCCTTCTAAAAGAAGAAGTGGACGCAGAAGATATTGCCGAAATTGTCTCGCGGTGGACAGGCATTCCCGTTTCACGACTCCTCCAATCGGAACGCGAAAAGCTGCTTCACTTAGAAGAGGCGTTGCACCGGCGAATCGTAGACCAGGAAGAAGCCGTACGGTCTGTGGCAGAAGTGATTCGTCGTTCGCGAGCAGGGTTGTCCGACCCGCGCCGTCCCATTGGCTCGTTTCTGTTTTTGGGTCCGACGGGCGTGGGTAAGACCGAGCTGGCGAAAGCCCTTGCCGAATTCCTGTTCAACACAGAAGATGCCATGATCCGCATAGATATGTCCGAATACCAGGAACGGCATACGGTATCCCGACTGATCGGCGCACCCCCGGGCTATGTGGGCTATGAAGAAGGCGGTCAGCTGACGGAAGCCGTTCGGCGTAAACCCTACTCCGTGATTCTGCTGGACGAAATAGAGAAAGCCCACCCCGATGTCTTCAACATTCTGTTGCAGGTTCTGGACGATGGCAGACTTACTGATAACAAGGGGCGCGTCGCCAACTTCCGGAATACCATCATCATCATGACGTCCAATCTGGGCTCCGAACGAATCCAGCAAAATCTTTCTGGAGTACAGGAGGATATGTTGACAACGGTGATGGAACGCACACGCCGCGAAGTCTTCCAGCTCCTCAAAACGCACTTCCGACCCGAATTCCTCAACCGAATCGACGAAATCATCCTGTTCAAACCATTGACACGCGAAGACATGAAAGGAATTGCCAAACTCCAGCTGGAACAAATCAACCAGAGATTGGCAAGCCAGCGTATGCGCTTAGTCTGGAACGACGAAGTCCTCGCCTGGCTGGCAGAACACGGCTATGAACCCGAATTCGGCGCACGCCCCCTCCGACGACTGATCCAGCGCACTATCCTCAACCCGCTGGCTGAACTCATCCTAGCCGGCAAATTCCAAGAAGGCGACGTCATCCGAATCCACGTACGCGACGACAAAGAAGGACTCCTCTTTGAAAAAGAAGCCCAGGAACAGGAAATAGAAGAACCCGAAGTGATTTCCTGACCTCCCTCCGTTAAACCAGAAAATCAAAAGCAAGCATGACCGCACTGGAAGACCTGCCCATCTCAGAACTGCCTACACGCGAAGACGAAACCCGATTCCTCAGCATAGAAGTTCCAGAAACCCTTCCCATCCTGCCCCTGCGCAATGCAGTGCTGTACCCCCTGATGATTATGCCCGTTGCCGTGGGGCGACCCGCCTCCATCCGCCTCATTGAAGAAGCCTACGAAAAAAACATGCTGATAGGCGTGGCAACCCAGCGACACGCCGAAGTGGACGAACCCGACGAACGCGACCTCTATAAGACCGGAACCGTCGCACGCATAATCCGCGTAATCCGATCAGGAAAACAAGAATACACAGTGTTTGTCCAGGGAATCCGCCGATACACCCTGCTCGCACTCCTCCAGAAAGAACCCTATCTGATTGCCCGCGTCCAACCCCGACAGGATATCTACGACCCAAATACGCCAGACTTTCAGGGACTCGTAGAAGTGCTCCGCCAAAAAGCCATGGAGGTCGCCCGACAAATGGAAAATATTCCGGATAACGTGGTGGAACTCCTTCACCGAATTGAAAGCCCACTGTTTCTCATCAACCTGATCGCAAACCATCTGGACTTACCCACCTCCGAAAAAATTGAACTCTTAGAAGAAGACAACTATGCACGCAAAGCCGAACAAATCCTGGAAAAACTCATCCGAATAGAACAGATCCACGCCATCCGCAAAAAACTCCAGGAAAAAGTCTCCGAAGAACTGGAAAAACAACAGCGCCAATTTGTCTTGCAGCAACAGCTGCGCACCATCCAGGAAGAACTCGGTATGGAAGCCGACCCTGAACTGGAACGCATCCGTGAAAAACTCAAAGGGAAAAAACTGCCTGAATATGCGCGGCAAGCCGTAGATCGCGAAATCCAGCGGTTGAAGCGTATCCACCCCTCTATGCCTGAATACTCGGTGATTTTGAACTGGCTGGAACTGGTTGCCGACCTCCCCTGGAACCAGTACACCAAAGACAACTACGACCTGGAACGCGCAGAAAAAATCCTGGACCGCGACCACTACGACCTGAAAAAAGTCAAACGGCGCATACTTGAATACCTGGCTGTGCTCCAGCTGAAAAAAGATATGAAGGCGCCTATCTTGCTGTTTGTGGGTCCACCGGGTGTAGGGAAAACCTCCTTGGGCAGATCCATTGCCGAAGCCCTCGGCAGAAAATTCGTGCGCATCTCCTTAGGAGGATTGCACGACGAGGCAGAGATTCGCGGGCACCGCCGAACTTACATAGGCGCTTATCCTGGACGAATCATCCAGTCCCTCCGCAAAGTCAACAGTGCCAACCCGGTCTTTATGCTGGACGAAATTGACAAAATTGGTCGGGACTTTCGTGGGGACCCTGCCTCCGCCCTCTTAGAAGTCCTGGACCCCGAACAAAACCACAGCTTCTACGACAACTACCTGGAAATGGAATTTGACCTGAGCCGCGTCCTGTTCATCGCCACTGCCAACACCACTGCCACGATCCACCCCGCCCTCTTAGACCGAATGGAAATCATAGAAATTGGCGGCTACTCCACGGAACAAAAAATTGAAATTGCACGCCGACACCTGATACCCAAACTCGTCAAAGAACACGGTCTGGAAGATTTTGAAGTGCGCATCACACCTGCGGCAATTCGCTATGTCATTGAACGATACACCCGAGAAAGCGGAGTGCGGAACCTGGAGAAACAACTGGCTGGATTACTCCGTTACCACTCAGCAGAAGTTGCCCGCCACCTGACCAAAGCCAGCAAAAAACAAAAGCGAACAAAGAAAAAAGAACAGAAAACAGAAGAAATTCCCAAGCGGATTACCGTAACGCGACGCGATGTCCGCCGGATCCTGGGTCCAGAACCCTATGAAGTGAGCGTTGCCGAACAGGTAAATGTTTCCGGCGTGGCAATTGGACTGGCATGGACGCCCGCCGGTGGCGATATCCTCTTCATTGAAGCCACCCTCTTTCGCGGAAAAGGTAACCTGCTCCTGACAGGAAGCTTAGGCGACATCATGAAAGAATCGGCAACCACCGCCCTCTCCTGGTTAAAAGCCCATGCACCCGACTTCCAGATTAACCCCGACATCTTCCAGTACTGGGACGTACACATTCACGTGCCCGAAGGCGCTATCCCCAAGGACGGACCCTCCGCCGGCGTCGCCATCCTCGCCGCACTCACTTCCCTGTTTACACAACGACAGGTACGCAGCCACTTTGCCATGACCGGCGAAATTACCCTGCGCGGAAAAGTCCTGCCCGTCGGAGGCATTCGCGAGAAGCTCCTGGCTGCCCGTCGTGCTGGCATCACGGACGTCATCCTGCCCAAACTCAACAAAAAAGACCTGGAAGAACTGGACGACGAAGAAAAGAAATTCCTGAAAGACCTGCGCCTCCACTTCGTGGACACGATGCGAGAGGTACTGGATAAGGTCCTGGTTTCGCGCCGCGTTGTCCATCCCATTGACCTGGAAGCACCTTTACGCCGGCAATCGCCATCCTCACGACCCGCCGCCAGCGCTTAAACACCCTGTCCAACCTACCAGGTTCTACACCGCAATGGGCACACCCAAAATTCTACTTGAAAGCAGCAAGTTATAGCAGCCGGGGCATGTCCCTTCGGTGCCCCAACCCTGTGCCTACCACCCAATCTGCTCCCTCTCCCTGAATCTGATGCACGCACCTTTTCCACGCAGAAAACCTGCACCGCACTTCAAAATGAAAAGCAGGGAATGGCAGGTAATGACATGCCGAAGAAAAGGTGACGAGCAGTGATAGACAGCAGACACACACATTTTTTGGAGAGCTTCCCCGGGAACTGTCTCAGAATTATTTCTGTTACCATTTTGATGGACGAACTGCCAAGCTAAAAGGATGTGTTGAAGTCCCAAAAATGCGCTGGCAAATGTACCACAGAATCAGCATAGTATTGGTTGGTGGAAGTTTTTTGTTTGCCAACTCATTAATCGCTCAGGGAGGCGCACTGTCCCTGGGTGGACCAAACACTGAAACCGCCCGTTCAATTGTGAAAACCCGTGATGGAGGCTTCGTCATTGCAGGCTACACCAATTCCTTTGGAACCGGCTCCGGAGATGTCTATGTAGCAAGATTCAACAGTTCTGGACAGCTGATGTGGGTGCGAGCCGTTGGTGGAGAGAATACAGAAAGCGCATTCTCAGTAATTCAAACAACAGACGGTGGATTTCTTGTGGTAGGCGACATCTGGTTTGATCCCTATTATGCTGCTGGCATCTACGTGGTAAAACTGGATAGTTCTGGCAATCTGGTCTGGACAAAAACTGTTATTGGAGGCTTTCTCAAAGATGAATGGGGCCGCTCAGTTATTCAAACCAATGATGGAGGGTTTGTAATTGCAGGTAGCTCTAATACTTTCTCTGGCGAATTCGAAGACGTATATATTGTTAAACTTGACTCTTCGGGTAATTTGCTCTGGGCTCGGACAATCGGCGATAACTTTGGAACAGACGAAGCCTATTCCGTAATTCAGACAGACGATGGGGGATTCCTTGTCGCAGGCTATACTTATTTAGTTGACTATAACAGCGCAGATATTTACATAATCAAGCTGGACAATGCCGGCAACCTGGAATGGACAAGAACCATTGGCACCCCACTTGGTGAGGTGAGCTATTCCGTGATTCAAACTAAGGATAGCGGATTTGTAATTGCAGGAAGTACCCGACAATTTGATCAGCAGATAAGCGATGCATATGTAATTAAGCTGAATCGGTCTGGACAGGTGGTCTGGACAAGAACTATCGGCACCAGCCTGTGGGACGAAGGATACGCTATACTTGAGCTGGAAGATGGCGATCTTGTTATTGCAGGTTCTACCTGTCCGCCTTATCCCTCCCAATCCGGCGATTGCGACATCCTTCTGGTCAGGCTGGATCAAGATGGCAACCTGAAATGGACAAAGGTGATTGGTAGCGAAGCAAGCGAAAGAATCTACGGAGTGATTCAGGGTCCAAATGGAGATTTGATACTTGCAGGTACAATAGAAATAGAATCACAACAACCAGCAGATATGCTTGTAATTTGGCTGGACTCTACAGGTACGCTTGATGCGTCCTGTCCTATTGCGGTTGTCTCAGAGAATGTTGTAGTTGGATCTGGTGGAGATACCTCCAGCGGTGGTGTGTTTCAAGACGTAACGGTAGGTAGTATGGTTGTTGATTTAGCAAGTAACGTAGGCATCGGTGGTACTGTGATCTCCTGTGGGAGTTTGTCTTCTGATCAGGGCGGAGATGGTCAGCTACAAACCTGGAAACCAACAATTATTCGGCTTTCAGACAGTGAATGGAGCATTATTTTTCCCGAAGATGTTTCCGAAGTCAATATTAAGTTGGTAGATTTAACAGGTAAAGTTTTATATAAATATTCAGCAATGCACCATCCTGTGCGAGAAATCCTGCTAAACATTACTCTACCCACAGGTATATTTTTCGTGCATGTTAAAACACCAGAGAACCACTTCGTCTTGAAAATCCATAATATGCAGGCTGGCATCCAGTAAACAACGAAGTGCACACATGCATATAGAGCACACAAACACCCACTTCTTGTTCTATCACAAGAAACACGTTTCCCAACCCAGCAAAAGGTCAAGAACGGCTGAACAAAGCACTGACGAAGAGCCTGGAACACAAATGCATAAATGAAATTCCGGCATGTCTATGAAGGTCTGTAATCAGGTTGCCAGAGACGCTGACAAGACAAAATGGAAATACCCGACTTCTCCATCATGAGAAAATTGCCTTTCTAACTGGCATAAATAGCACTCCTGAAAGCACATGCCTGCACACGAAATGATAGAACCATTGCCAGTTATCCCTTGATTGCGACACCACTACCTGACGGAAACAGAATCTACAAAAGGCAAGACTCCTCGCAAAGTACATCGCCTGAACACCCTGCGGGAACTGCGAAAGACCTGAACAACATCCTGGATAAATGACAGGCACCCGCACACTCTAACCCCAAAAATCGCGAGCCCCCACTGAGAAACTGACCCTGAGCCACTTCCTAAGCGATTCATGATGTTGACCTTCACACTTCCCGCCCTGATCGTATGCTTGCCCATCGCTGGCTACATAACCCTCTATCTCTTGCTAAGCAAGCCCAAAAGAACCGCTAAGAGAATCATCGCAACAGGTCTGAGCATGATGCTCGTGGGCATGCTCACTCCCTGGTTCGCCGCACTGATTTCCATTGGGGGCGTGGCATCGGAACTCGCCTCCGCAGATATACGCTGTGGCACCCCCTTTGCAGTATTTTTCATGTTCTGGCTGTTTACAGGATACATCGTAACCTTTTCAGGCATACCCTTAACAGGATTGATCCTGTACTGGATAAGCAGAAAACACAAGCCAAAACACTGAGCCTCAGCTTTAACCGAGAAGCACTTTTCTGCTTCCCAGGCACAACCCCTCACTCCCCAACCCGCCACACACGCACCCCACCAGGAGGAAACTTTTTTCCAAAAAATCCATTCTGCCCGTTGACCAACCAGCTGGCAGACTTCCCATCCCCCTAAAAGGTCGTGTTTGCCAGGTGCCTGAACTTCGACTAATGCAAGAAACCCACCTCCGTACAGCAAGATTGCAAGCGCTTTGCCAAAACCCAACACACAAGCCCTGCAATCTGTCACATCGCTTTCCGCACACCTTACCATTACGAACATCCCTCTCACTCCCACATCGCTTCCACTCCGCATCCGTGGGCATGAAAACCCCGACTATAAAACGAGGTGCACACAACCCTCTGGCAAAACCTTCAGGCACCTCCCTGCAAAAGAAAGATGGACACATGTTCACTCTACACCCATCCGCTCCCACCAGCATGCCCTCTCCCATTCACACACAGCACAACCTGCCACCCTAAAAAGATTTCCTGCAATTTCCATTGACAAAATTTTTCCCGGACTCCATAACTTATTTCTGAAATTCACCCTGCACACCTCAACCAGAAAGCCAAATCCAAAATCCAGAACCACCATGAAACAAGCCAATTACACACACACACACACACACACACACACAGCTAACAGAGAATCTGTCAGTTATGTTCACCCAGTAGGCAGGAATCTCTTCTCTTCTCTTCTCTTCTCTTCTCTTCTCTTCTCTTCTCTTCTCTTCTCTTCTCTGTTCTGCTCTACCCATGCCTGACTGAACCCACCCTCGCACAAAACGTCGGCATCGGCACCACAAACCCCGCACCCACCGCACGTTTAGACATCCACGACACCACCCGCGGACTCCTCATCCCTCGCCTCACCACCCAGCAACGCGATGCGATCCAGAACCCCGCACATACACTCATCATCTTCAACATTGACTCCTTCTGCTTAGAAGTTTACGACACACTCACACAACAGTGGTACACCATCTCCTGCCCAAGACTGTGCCAGCCTCCCGCTTGCTCACCCACCATCTCCGGCCCCACCTTCGCCTGTACCGGCGATACAATTACTTACATTGCCAGTGGATGCCCTCCCGGCATAACCTATCTCTGGCAAGTACCCCCCGGATGGACGATTATCAGTGGACAGGGAACCGATACCCTCAAAGTTCAACCTGACACCACAAATGGAATGGTCCGCATCACTGCCTGTAATCAGTGCGGATGTAGTGCTGCTGCATCTTTTTCCGTCACAGCTGATTCTTGCAAAACATTCTGCATAGCAATTGGAGGTCCCAACAGCGACGTAGGAGGCTCCATCATTCAAACTACAGACGGAGGATATGCAATTACTGGTTACACCGATTCTTACGGACAGGGCGGGCAGGATGTTTATATTATCAAATTAGACATAAACGGGAATATCCAGTGGACAAGGACCATCGGTGGGCCTGGCAATGATGTAGGCAATGCCATAGTGCAAACTGCCGATAGTGGATATATTATTGTTGGTTCAACTACCTCTTTTGGACAAGGAAGTTGGGATATCTATGTTGTCAAGATAGACAACAATGGTAATCTTCAATGGACAAAAACGATTGGTGGTACAGATAGAGACGTTGGTCGCTCTGTAGTTCAGACATCTGATGGGGGGTATGCAATTGTAGGACACACTTATTCATTTGGCGGAGGGATATTTTACAATATTTATGTAATCAAGTTAAGCGCAAATGGAACTATCCAATGGACAAGAACAATTGGCGGAACATATAATGATTATGGTTTATCTATAGTACAAACCAGTGACAACGGATATGTCATTACCGGTCATGGCAATTCCCATGTTGGTGGTGATTATGATATCTAGTGTAATAAAGTTGGATAGCAATGGTAATCTTCAATGGAGCAGAAGAATCGGTGGCGGTGGAAACGATTACAGTACCTCCATTACTCAGGCTGCGGACGGTAGCTATCTGATCACGGGATTTACTCTTTCCTTTGGACAAGGGGGATACGATATATACATCGTCAAGCTAGATGCCAACGGGAACCTCCAGTGGACGAAAACGATTGGTGGCCTAGGAGACGAACAAAGTTTTTCCATTATCCAGACTAACGACGGGGGATTTGCTATTGCGGGCTTCACGTCTTCTTTTGGACAAGGCGCACAAGATGTTTATCTGATCAAATTGGACAGTAATGGCTACATTCAGTGGACTAGAACCATCGGCGGACCAGTCACTGAACGGGGCTACGACCTCGTCCAGACCACCAACGGAGAGTACGTTATAACCGGTATCAGGGTAATGAACACCTCCGACGTTTTGTTCATCAAACTTGACGCCAATGGCAACCTGAAATCTTGCCCAAATGGCTGTCAGATATCCGGTGGTGGCGTGGTAGGCAGTGGTGGCACAATCGCAAGTGCTCCTTCTGGCATAGGCGCCGGCGGCAGTGTCTCTACAGGTGGTAGTGTCTCTTCCGGAGGCGTGTTGACAAATATTTGCCCATGAGCGCTTTACTCCAGCCACTGACCTTACAGCACACATGAAGCAGGTTCGCTGACTGAATTTCCGATTTAAGCCCATAGGATCCACTGTTGCCTGGTGTAAAGCCACTGACAGCCAACACATGACCAAATTGACTCCGGATGTACTGTTAGCACCTGAAACCGTCGTTATAAGAACCGCACTTGCCCGAAAGGCGTCTACCAGTTCTGTCATCTGGGCTAAGCGCCGGGAAAGGGTCGCAGCACTGACCCGAAAGCCCAGAATGTATTCCATCACCTCTATGATTCTGCGCCGGGAAAGCCCGGCGGCAAACAATGCTAAGAAGACTTGTGCTCAGCAGATTCGTCATTCGTTGCCACCTGGGCGGAAGTAGTGATGGATAGAACTGTCCGGAGTACGCGCAACCTTTCCACTTTGCCCAGTTCGTCGTCCATGAGTGTGCGTTCGTAGTAGCCACGCTTCACGTTCCTGGCTCATGGCTTGTTCCAGGGCTTCCTTAGCGATTTGTTGCTGTTGCTTTCGGATTTGCTCCTTAACTTGTTGGTAGGTTCGTTTTGCTTTTTTCATGGTTTTTGGATTTTGGAGTTTGCTT
>JALWYU010000075.1 GCA_026992635.1 Bacteroidota bacterium
CCCCAAGCCCCAGACCAAAACCATCAACCCACACACCACCATCCCCCCACACCTCCACCCGACCAGCTATCCCATCATCCAGACCCCTCGCAATGAATACGTGATCACAGGCTATACACAGTCTTTTGGTTCTGGAGGCCAGGATGTATTTGTCATAAAATTGACCCCTCAGGGCTTCCTGACACCATGTCCCAACGGATGTACCATCGCTACAGGCGGCATCGTAAGCCAAGCCTACGGAGCAACAAGTACAGGCGGTTCCGTCGCCTCAGCAGGCATCCTGTCCTCAGGCGGAACCACCTCCTCAGGTGGAACACTCACAAATATTTGTCCGTAACTTACTTCCTGAACCCTCCAAAAAATCCCCAAACCAATCGCAAAACCACACAACCTGACCACTCCTCCCTGGACATACATCCTGACCATCCTTATCAGTAACCTGACATTCTCCCAGAATCTCCCACCTCCCACCTATACCGCTACCTATCCAGGTCCTGCCGACGATTCAATCCGATGGATCTACACCCTCGTACCAACACCCGACCACCACACCTACCTCCTCGCAGGATGGATCGCACACTTCCAAACAGGGATACGCCAGCCCTACATCGCCCAAATAGACGCCCGATCCGGATCACTACTCTGGACAGTAATCCCGGGAAGCGACACCCTCACACACGGCACACTCCTCGCAGGTACTGCCAGCTATGACCTCTACACCTTCACCGGATGGATCAAACCCTGTCCGCAATGCCCAACCCAGCTCTTCGTACTCCAGATCAATGAAGAAGGCACACTCCAGTGGACACGCACCTTCAAAGGCAAGGGCAAAGCCATCGGTTACGCCATCGCCCACACCCCCGACAACGGATACCTCATCACAGGACAAACCACTGCCAACTCCCCAACTACCGACTCCATTCACCCACTACCAGACCTCTACATCATCAAGTTAGACGAAGACGGCGACACACAATGGACCACCACAATCGGCGACACACACCACCAGAGCGGATTCGCCATCCTCCCCACACCCCGAGGATATTTCATCGCAGGCATCACCACCGACACACCCAACAAACATCCCGACATCTTGATCGTCCATCTGGACCTACACGGCAAAATACTCTGGACACAAACCGCCGGAACACCCAACCCCGATGTCGCACTCGCCATCACCTACGCCCAACCCAACCACATCCTCATCGCAGGCTACACCCTCATACCCAAAACCAGCACACATCACCACACACTCCACCCCCACTACCAGCCCCATGTCTACTTGGTCCGACTCAACACCCAGGGAACCATCCTCTGGACAAAAATCCTTAAAGACACCTTCAGCCGAATCGCCACGTCCATCGCCCCAGACCCCAACCATGGCTACCTCCTCACCGGATGGAAAGCCATATCCAGCTCCGAAACCCAAGCCTACTGCTTGAAAATCAACGAACAAGGACAAATCCTCTGGGAACGAACCTTCACCATCACCCCACCTGCACGCACCCTGAGCTACAGCCTCCTGACCAACCAAACCCACTACACCATCGCAGGCACAACCTGCCCCATTAACCTGGACACCACCTTCCCCTGCCAGATCTACTTCGCCCAGCTGGATACCCAGGGTAACCTCATCCAGGCACGCACCCTGCCCTATCCACCCTTCTCCTTCTCCAAACCCACAACCTACACAACCCAGCCCACCACAACCACCACCAACCAACTCCCCGCACAACCAGCACACTTCCCCAAGGGCGACTCCGCACTCACACACTACATCCAGAACGCCTTCCACATCCCCCCAAAATGCAAGGACCAGCTACCCCTCCACACACCAATACCCCTGCTTATCCAGTTCACCATCCAGCCCAGCGGCGCCATCACCTATATCCAACCCCACCACAACTACGAATGCCCAGAACTCAGCATGGAAGCAATCCGAATCCTCGGACAAATGCCACGATGGATGCCCGCACGCACCTCCAACGGAACACCCATCCCCGATTTCTTCATGTTGCCAATCCACGTCCACATGCGCTAAACCCACCCATCACAAATCCACATACTCCCGCTCCACCCAACCCAAAAAACGCAACACAACCTGCAAAAACACCTGGGGCTGATCCGCATGAACCCAATGACCCGCACCACGAATCGTCACCCAGCGCATCCGGGGAAAATACCGGCGAATCTCCTCCTTCTCCGCCCTGTGCAACAATGGCGAATCTTCCCCGTGAATCACCAGCATCGGCACTTCACAACTTTCTCCCTCTTCTATCCCCGAACGCAACGCCTCATACCCAGCACGTAAATACCGCCAGCCCACACGCCATACATACCGCCCATCTCGCAACCGCAAATTCTTCAGCAGAAAATACACCAGCGCCTCGGGCAAACCCCTCTCCCGCAAAAAACGCTCTATCTCCTTGCGGGAACCCCATCTCCCACCTTCTACCTCTTCAAACAACTGGAACAACCACTCATGCATCGGATAAACCGGCGTACGCCTCACACCAATATCCACCACAACCAGCGAGCGCAACCGATTACACATACCATGAACCGCCAGCCACATCGCAATCTTCCCACCCAGCGAATGACCCATAAGATGAAACGTCTTGAAACCCAACCGATCTGCCAGCGCCTTCACATCCACCGCAAAATCCACAAGCCGAACCGACGAATGCCACGGCGACCGACCATGATTCCGCAAATCCGGAACCACCACAAAAAACCGCTCACCCAAAACACGCGCAATACTGTGCCAGTTATCACTCATGCCAAACAAACCATGCAAAATAATGAGGGGCGGATGACGACGTACCCCATACGTCCGATAAAACAACTCCACAGCCTCTACACCCTCAAACGAAACTGACGAATCTGACGCCATGACAAACCCGTTTTCCGCTGAATCTCCACTAAGGGCGCACGACCACGAAACAACCCAAACAACACACTGCCCGAACCCGTCAAATTCACATACCACGCACCCAATTCATACAGAATCGCACGCCACTTCTCCAAAACCGGTAACCGCTCAACCGCTATATCCCAAAACGTATTCCGCCAAACCTTTCGCCACTCCTCCCACGAAAGACGAACCAGATCCCCCACCGACATCGGTAACGCTTCATAACAACCCCTCGCCCGCAACAAACCATACATCTCCGCCGTACGAAACCGAACATCCGGAACCAGCAACACCACATGTGTATCCGAAGGTAAACGAAACCCCTCTACAGGCTCCACCTCCGTGCCCACACCACCTACCACCGCCACCGAATACCCCTTCCAGAAAAACACACTGTCACTCCCCACACGCTTCAAAACCTCCTGAACCTCCCCCTCTGACAACCTCCACGACAACCCATCCACCAAAACACGAACCAGCGCCGCGCCATCCGACGAAGCACCACCCAAACCCGTACCATGCGGAATCCCCTTCCAGACACGAACACAAATCGCACCTCCTGAACCCACTCCCTCTACACGAGAGCGAAACCATTCCACCACACGCATACACGTGGATTCCTCCACAACAATCCCACTCCGCTCCGGACCCAAAAACACACACGACCACCTGTCCGACAACTCCACCTCTACCGCATCATACCACGGAATCCAACACAGCAAACTCACCAGCCTGTGCCGAGCACACCCCGCATCAAACCCCGTCACCCACAAAAACAAATTGATCTTGGCAGGCGCCAAAACCGTCAACACGCGCCGACCTCCCATCTATCCTCACATGTACGCCTGACGAAACCGAAGATACTCCAGCAAAACCGGCAAAAACGGACCCGACACATCCACACGAACATACTCCATACCCGCCTGACGAACCGACGACGACACAAACGATAACCACTCACCCAACACAGCACGATACCGTTCACCCAACCCAGTCCGCTCACCCACAACCACATGACCAGACACCTCTATATCGCGCAACGCCACCACCGGCTCATCAAACCCAAACGCCTCTTCATGCGGACCATACAGCGTATGAAACAACAACAACGCAATCCGACGACGAACAAGCGCCGATAACCAACCTCGCCACCAACGCTTACCCCTATCCAGATCCTCCTGAAAAATCGGATCCGATAAATCCGAAAACAACACCACCTGCGTATACGCAGGCATCTCCCCACCAGCCCGTTCCAAAACACCACGCAACGTGGACACCGTCCCCGTCTGCGGATCCGCCAGCAACCCATTCAACCTGTGAAACAACCGCTGTATATGCGAACTCCTGACCGACGGAGGTAACCACCCCTCATCCAAACCCACAAACGCCACCGTCACCGGATCATGCTGCCGATACAACAAATACAACAGCACTCCCGCACTGTACAGCGCAAAACGCAACTTGGCAACACTCCCCTCTGGATACGCCATAGACGGCGTAGCATCCACTATAAGCAACACACGCATCGCTGTCTCATCCTCATACCGACGAACATACGCACGACGACGACGCGCATACACCTTCCAGTCAATGAACCGAACATCATCTCCCCATACATACGGCATATGCTCACTGAACACCGGCGAAAACCCATGACGAAACCCACGATGCACCCCACCATACAAATGCTCCAGCAAATAGCGCGCCACAAACTCTACACGCACTAACGACGTCAAATCCTCCAAGCGTAACGCCTGAACCACACCGCTTCCACTACCGACCCTGCCCACCCCCAACCCCGATAAACCCGAACCAGCTCCACTACGAGACCGTCTCATTCAACAGCGCCTGCAACTTCTCCTCCAGAATCGGCTGCGGAACCGCACCCACTACACGATCCACCACCTCCCCATTCTTGAAAAACAAAATCGTGGGAATCGCACGAATCCCAAACTGCGCCGCCAGCATCGGATTCTCATCCACATTCACCTTGCCAATCAACGCCCGATCCCCGTACTTCCTTGCCAGATCCTCCACAATGGGCTCCAAGATCCGGCAGGGACCACACCACACCGCCCAGAAATCCACCATGGCTGGCTTCCCAGACTGAACCACCTCCTGCTGAAAGTTCTGCTCCGTCAAAACCTTCGCCATCCCCATCTTTTTCTTCTGGTAAATGCCTTTTCACCCCAGGAAGTTCCCCAAAATCTTTCCAATTAGGAAACTCGCTGAAAATCAGTATGTTCAATCCAGGACGTACACCCGCGGAACCCGACCCGTCACCCCACTCAACAAATGATACGGCGTCCAGGACAACGTCCGAGCCAAAACCTCTACCGGTAACTCCCGACCAAACACAACCGCCTCCATCCCGGGTAGCACCACCGAATCCCCACAACCCGTCACATCCACAAACGACACATCCATACACGGCTGACCCACATACCGATACACACGCTGATTAATCCAGACCGGCGAACCCCTCGCCCCAACATGCACCGGCAAACCATCACCATAACCCACCGACAACACCGCAACCTCCATAGGACGACAAGCACAAAACACCCGACCATACCCCACCGACTCACCCACCCCCACACGACGTACAGCCAAAACCGTCGCACGCAACGTATACACCGGCTCCACCGGTAACCTGCCCGTCGGATCTACACCATAAATCCCAATCCCAGGACGTACCATCTCCAGCACATACTCAGGAAACCGAACAATCCCCGCTGAATTCAACAAATGACGGCGAACACCCCCACCCCACCGACAACGAACTACCTCCGCCACACGCAAAAACAACTCCGCCTGACGACGCGTAAACCCATCTAACTCAGGACGTTCACTCCCCACCAAATGCGAAAACACAGAACGTACCTCAACCTTGCCACGAAACCCCTCCAGCATATCCAGCAAACGCGGTACCTCCTCCGGCAAAAAACCCAGCCGATGAAAACCCGTGTCCACCTCTATGTGCACAGGTACAGGCAACCACGACGCCCCTACCAAATCATCTCGCAACTGCGCTAAAATCCGTTCTACCTGCCAAAACGAAGAAAGTACAGGCTCCAACCGCCAGACCACCCAATCCTGTACACGCCAGTCCACACCCTGAAAAACCAGAATCGGCAAATCAATCCCACCCTGCCGCAACCGCTTCCCCTCACTGACGTACGCCACACCCAGCGCATCCACACCCGCATACGCCAAGGTACGCGCAACCTCTATGTCCCCACCACCATACGCCAGCGCCTTCACCATCACCAGCATCCCCACACCCCGCGGAACCAAACCCCGATAAATCTGAACATTCCGTAACAACGCCTGCAAATGGACATCCAGCCGCGTCAAATGCGGACTCTCCTCCAGAAAACGCAACACCGGCTCCAGCTCACCACGATACCGACTCCCAACCTTCACCACCAGCACATACCCCTCCCACGACCGCTCCACAAACAACCGACGAACAGACTCCACATCCCTAACACCCCACACCTCCCGCGCACAACCCCGCATCCGTTCCACCTCCTCACCCCCCCAACCATACAAAATCAACCGATCCAGACCAAACCGAACCACCTCACGACACAACACATCCGGTAACTCCTCCCGAGAATACGACGGATCCTCCAAAGGCGTCAACAACAAACCCCGACCACCTCCACCTCCACCACTCCGAACCACCATCACCTCCAGCGCATTGCGCAACGCCGGCACATCCGACGACCACAAATCCTCCACAACCACCAGCCCGCCTATCCCACTATGAAACTCCACACGCTGACGCAACGGCATCAACCGACGCACCAAACCACGGATCACAGACGGCACAACCCCCAACCACCGCAAAAACAACACCACCGTCAGCGCATCCTCCACCAGAAACCGCTCACGAAAAGGCAAATGAATCTCCCAAGTGCCCGCACCACCATCCCAGCACCGAACCCTGTACCCATCCCCTGCCCACCACTCCTCCTCTACACGCAACCACGCACGATCACTCCTGCCCCAGCAATACACCTCCTTCCGACTCCAATCCCCTTCCGACAACACCACCGGCAACAACTCCTCCTTCAACCAGACACGCGGCACACCCTCCACCAGCCGACGAAACACCCCACCACGACGACCCATCACCTCTAACGCAACATGCGTCAGCACAACCCCATCAGGCAGCGCCATCCACACCCACCGACCCACATCCTCCTCACACTCCACCTCACTCTCCAGCAACGCAACCTCCGTCCCCTCCACCAGATGAACAAGACTCAACGCACCACCCAACTGCGAATTCCAGCTCTGCGGAGAACGATATACACTCCCTTTGCCCAAACCCGCTAACGCACTGTACAACCACTCCTTCACAATCGTCTTGCCATGCGTCCCCGCAACCAGATACACGCGACCAGCTCGCCAGCACCGACTATAGCGCGCAAGCCGAAACAACGCCTCCCAAGTATCCTCCACCAGCAAAACATGACTATCCGGCAATTCCGGTAATCGCCCCTCCCAATCTGAACGACACACAAAACCCCGAACACCCTTCTCCCAAGCCTCCTTCACATACACATGCCCATCCCGATGACCTACCAGCGCCCAGAATACCCCGTCCGAACCATCCACAATCCGACGCGTGTCAAAATACACGCGCGAAAAAGAAAAGGAGGGCGACCCCTTCAGGAGCCGCCCCCCCACAACTTTCTCTACGATCGCAAAGCGCCAGACCGTACCGTCCAAACTCAGACAAATTCCAGCACCAAAACCCGAGCTTAACCCACCTTCAACGTCTCCTGACCTTCCTCCCAGGATGCCGGACACAACTCGCCCGGATGACTATCCACATACTGCAACGCCTTGATAATCCGCAATAGCTCACGTGCACTCCGACCAACCTCCGTCGTTACACCCTCCACAAAACGAAGCGTCCCCTTGGGATCAATCACAAACGTCACGCGCAACGCCACCTCCGCATCCTCATCAAAAATACCCAGCTCCCGAGCAATGCGCCCTCCATTATCACTGCCCATCAGAAAGTTGAAATCCTTGAGCAACGCCTCCTGCTGGCGCCAAGCTTTATGCACGTACGGCGAGTCCGTACTGAACGCAATCACCTCCACATTGATGTCCTTAAACGACTGCGCATGCTTCGCCAGATCCGCCAGCTCCGTCGGACAGACAAACGTGAAGTCCGCCGGATACCAGAACAGCACAACCCACTTGCCCTTTTGCAAAAAGTCGTACAGCACGTACTTCTCTATGCTGTCTTCAACAGGATTGTACGCCTGAAACGTAATGTCCGGAAACCGAACGCCTGGACGCAACATGACCCTCGCGATTTTCAATGGTACGCTTCAAAAATGCAAGAAAAAGAACCATCAGACCATACCCTCCCCAAAAGAAAGGTAACCCCAACTTCGGGAACAATCCCAAACCCCTCCACCACTAGCCAAACCCCGCTTTTCCCCACTCCCATTTTCCACTTCACCTTGAATCCCCCTCCCACCACCCATCCCTTACACAGCTCCATGCATCCTGCACGCACCCCACTATCCACCATCTGCCTTCCATACACTAAGCCACGCAACTTCCATAACCCAACTCAGCACCCGCGGCCCGGACGGGATTCGAACCCGCGACCTTCGGCCTGACAAGCCGACATTCTAACCGCTGAACTACCGGGCCCACATCTTCCCTCTACCCCCTCCCACTCTCCACACCCCTGTAACAACTCCAAAACCCAAAAAGTTCCCTCCACACAAAATTTCCGCAAATTCCTCGCTATTACTTGGTCGGCGAGCCAAACGGCGTCTTCCGCTCAGGGGTGCCCGTCGCCTCCTTCCGAACCACCACACCCTTGATCCGAATCACCTTCGTGGGCGTCTTCGCATTGGAATAAATCGTCACCGTCTTGACGAACGCACCGGGCCGACCCTGCGTATTGTACTCCACCGTGATCTTACCCCGACCACCCGGCGGAATCGGCTCACGCGGCCAGTACGGCGTCGTACATCCACAACTCGCACGAACATTCTGAATAATCAACGGCTCCTTCCCCGTGTTGGTAAAGTAAAAATCATGGCGAACCTTGGGACCTTCAGGCACCTCGCCAAAATCCCACACCTCATGATCAAACGTGATCTCCGGAGCATTGGGATTCTCCACCGACGACGACGAACCCGAACCACTACCAGACTGAACATGTGGAGCCGTCTGACCATAGCCCCACATCACCAGCCCAAAACCCAAAACCAACCAGAACACACGCCGAATCATTACTCCTGGATTTTCCAGCTTCCACTGCTTGCCAAACCCTGTGCTTTTACCTTCCATATATGCAAAACGCATGCCAGCGGAATCTTAGTTTCCCAATTTTTGTTTCCCCCACCAGACCAACCTCAAAACACGCCCCGCTCTCCCCAAAAAAAGAAAAATCACTTACCATGAACGACCAGCAAACCCAAACCGCCCACACACCCCGACCCTACTCACCCCACCAGGAACAGGAATTCATCGCCAAAACCCGACAATGGCTCAAAAACCTGGAACAACTCAAAAACCTTTCCGAAAAACAAGCCCGACAATTCCTGCCAGAACTCCGACAGGTCATCCACTACCACGACTGGCGATACTACGTACTTGCCAGCCCCGTCATTGCCGACGCCGAATACGACCAGCTCTTCCACCTCCTGAAATCCTTAGAAGACAAATACCCACACCTGCGCACGCCCGACTCCCCAACACAACGCATTCCACAAGAACTGACCAAAGCCTTCCCGGAAGTTCCCCACCTCACACCTATGCTCTCCTTAGATAACTCCTACAACCCCGAAGACCTCCGTGAATTCCACCGGCGTATCGCTTCCCTCCTCCCACCCGACACACACTGGCACTACTCCGTGGAACCCAAACTGGATGGTGCCGGCATCGCCCTCATCTACGAAAACGACCTCTTGGTACGCGGCGCCACCCGCGGCGACGGACAAACCGGAGAAGACATCACACCCAACATCCGAACCATACGAACCATACCACTGCGCGCACCCTTCTCCCAATGGGGAATCTACAAAGTAGAACTGCGCGGCGAAGTGGTTATGCGACGCACCGACTTTGAACGGCTCAACCACGAAAGACAAAAACAGGGACTGACTCCCTTCGCCAACCCGCGCAACGCCGTGGCAGGTACACTCCGTCTCCAGGACCCCCGGGAAGTCGCACGCCGACCACTCACCGCCGTCCTTTACCAGATCTCCTACGCCGTAGACAAAGATGGAAACAACCTTTTGGGTACGAACCAACTCCCCACACACGAAGCATGCATCCACCTCCTGACAGAACTGGGCTTCCTCACCACCGCCGACCAGCTGCGCGTCTTCCCCTCCATTGACGACGTCATCAACTACTGCCACCACTGGGAAGAACACCACCGCGATCAATACCCCTTTGACACCGACGGCATGGTCATCAAAGTCAACGAACTGAACCTCTACGACCAGCTGGGATTCACCTCCCACCACCCACGATGGGCAATCGCGTTCAAATTCCGCGCCAACCAGGCTACCACACGAATCATAGACGTCGTCTTCCAGGTAGGACGAACCGGCGCCATCACGCCCGTCGCCAAACTAGAGCCCGTCCAGGTCGGCGGAGTAACCGTCTCTTCCGTCTCCCTCTTCAACGAAGACTTCATCCGGGAAAAAGACATCCGAATCGGCGACTTAGTCCTCGTAGAACGTGCTGGCGAAGTCATTCCCTACATCGTCAAAGTTATTCCCGAAGCCCGTACCGGCAACGAAAAGCCCATTGTCTTCCCCAAACACTGCCCATCGTGTGGCGAGCCCTTAGTCCGCGAGCCCGAAGGCGCACACTGGTACTGCGTTAACGCCAGTTGCCCTGCCCAGGTCATAGAACGCATCATCCACTTTGCCTCACGAAAAGCCATGGATATTGTGGGGATGGGCGAAGCCACCGTCCGCCTCTTCTATGAGCATGGACTCCTCCGGCAAATCCCGGATATCTACCGGCTGGACTTCACACGCGTCGCCCAACTCCCCGGATTCGGCGAAAAATCCGCAGAAAACCTGCGCAACGCAATAGAAGCCAGCAAAAACCGACCACTCCACCGACTCATCTACGCCCTGGGCATCCGCTACGTGGGCGAAGTCACCGCACGCACCCTCGCCAACGCTATCCACAACTTGGAAGAACTCTTCACCTGGCAACCCGAAGACTATATGCGCCTGCCCGACATCGGACCCAAAGTGGCTGAATCCCTCACCGCATTCTTCCACAACCACGCCAACCAGCAAATGATCCAGGAACTCAAAGAACTGGGCGTACGCACCACACAGGAAAAAGAACCCCAACCCACAAAAACACCACCCACCCACTCACCCTTCTACGGAAAAACCGTGGTCTTCACCGGCGAACTCAAATCCATGACACGAACCCAGGCTCAGGCACGCGTGGAAGCCTTAGGCGCCATCGTCAAAAACAGCGTATCCCGCAAAACGGATATGGTCATCGTGGGTGAGCGACCCGGATCCAAATTCCAGAAAGCACAACAGCTCGGCATACGCATCGTCCACGAAGACGAATTCCTGGAAATGCTCCGATCCGCCGAAGCCACAACAACCAGCAACCAGCCCGAACAAAAAAAGACACGACCCCAAACACCCCGCCTCTTCTAATCATCTGCCTACCCACCGCACCCTGAATCTATCAAAAAGCAACCCTTATGCCAGAACAAAACAGAAAAAAACCAGGAACAAACAACTCTGCTTCCGCCAACCAGTGGACCTTCTGGAAAGTGCGCCACCTCCGGGAAGTACCCCTCAACTACCCACGCCTGGTATGCATCGTGGGCGTCGCCCACCACAAGCGCGTCAACCTCATGCCCGCCTCCTGGAATAGCCCCATCTCCTTCCAGCCACCCATCTATGGCGTTGCCATCGCCCCCGAACGCTTCACCTTCTCACTCCTCCAGAAAGCCAAATGCTTTTCTATTTCCTTCTTCCCCTGGACAGAGCGTGAACGCGTCCACCTGTGGGGCTCCCTCTCCGGAAAAACCACCAACAAACTCCAGATAAGCGGCGAAACCATCCAGTGGGGAAAATGGCTACCCGTACCACTGCCCAACCACGCCTACCTCTCTTTTGAATGCACTCTGATTGGACAGCACCCCTATGGCGACCACTGGTGGATCGTCGGACAAATTGAAGGCGCCCGATTCCTGCAAAACCTCACCACCCACCGCGAACCACCTTTCCTCCCCAACCTCAACAACTTCCAGCCCCTCCTTTACTTTGGAAGAGGAATCTACACTACGTTTGATAAAAAGAAAACCATTCAGGTGGCACGACCATGGAATCAACAACAACAACCCACCCCACCAGAACCATCACCACCGAAAACGAGCTCCGCCAGCTGATCTATGCCCTGCGCCAATCAGAGGGCTTTCCCCATCCTATCCAGCACTTCACCATCCACGAAACCCACATTTCCATCGTCGTTTGCACAGGCAAGTACGCCTATAAGTTCAAGAAACCCGTCAACTTTGGCTTCGTGGATTTCTCCACACCTGAAAAACGAACCTACTATTTGAAGCGCGAACTCCGGCTCAACCGGCGACTAGCACCCTCCCTCTACGAGGAAGTCGTACCCGTCGGCGGACAACCCCCCAAAATCGGACATACACCCCCAATTGAGTACGCACTCCGCATGAAAGAATTTCCACAAGACCGTTTATTCTCTCACCTGATGACCGCCCACCGCCTGGACGCCTCCGCCTTCCGCGAAGCCGGCATCCGAATTGGTATCTTCCACAATGCCCAGCCCCCTGTAACCGATCCTGTCCTGGGCAGCGAACGCGTCATCGCCCACTATGTGTGGCAAAACTTCACACAGCTCCAGGAATTCGGCAAAGGGAAACTAACCGACGAACAACAAGCCCTTATCCAGCACCTCCACAACTGGACAAAACACCAGCACGAACAACTCCGACCACTCTTCGCAATGCGCAAGCACGAGGGTTACGTCCGCTTAGGGCATGGCGACCTCCACACCGAAAACATGGTACTGGACGAGAACGGACACGTCCTCATCTTTGACTGCATTGAATTCAACGACGAACTCGCCGCCATTGACATCATGAACGACATCGCCTTCCTGGTGATGGACCTGGCTTTTCGGAAAGCAGAACCCTGGGGATGGCTCGCACTCAACTGGTGGTTAGCCACCACAGGCGACTATCCCGGCTTAGCCCTCCTCCCCTACTATTTCGTCTATCGGGCACTGGTCCGCGCCAAAATCGCTTTGCTCCAGCAACAAACCCAAACCTTCCAGCGCTACCTCTCCGTTGCCCACCACTGGACACAACCCTCCCAAAAACCGCAAACACCCGCCCTGCTCCTCATGTGTGGCGTATCCGGAACAGGAAAAAGCTCCTTAGCCGAACGACTCGCTATGCACGGCTGGATATGGTTGCGCTCCGATGTAGAGCGCCGACGACTCGCCGGAACCCTCCACCCCGAAACCTGGATCACCACCAAACCACAACGACAATCCGCCCCCTCACCCGCACTCTACACCCCATGGATGCACAAACGCACGTACGACCGCCTCTTAGAACTCACACTTCTGCTCCTCAACCTGGGCTTCCCCGTCATCGTAGACGCCACATTCCTGCGCCGGGAACACCGCCTCCGATTCCTACAAACCGCTCCCAACCACATCTGGAAAGGAATCCTCTACCTGGAAGCCCATCCAGACACCCTGGCACAACGCCTTGCCTCACGACCCGGGTACGCCGCCTCAGACGCCACCTACGAAGTCGCCCAGCGCCAAACAACCCGCATAGAGCCGCCCACTTCCGACGAGGCTCACCTCCTCCATATCAACACCCAGGAACATACACTGGATCAGGCAGAACAACAGGTCTATGCGTGGCTCCGAACTTTCGGTCGGTGAACTCATACAGCTGAAATGGTGGGAGGTTCATGCCCTACCCCAAACACCAGCACGCCTCACCATACCCCCAGCTATCCGCACACGCCTCCAACACCACTACCAGTGGCTGATCAACCAGCTGAACCACCACACCATCTATGGGCTCAATACCGGCTTCGGACAACTGTGTCACGTACGAATTGCCCCCAACCACCTGACACAGCTCCAGGAAAACCTCATTCGGACACACGCGGCAGGCTCTGGCACACCTCTCCCACCTGAACTTGCCCGACTCGTCCTCCTGCTGAAAATCGCAGAAATTGCCCAGGGGTGGACATGCGCTTCCCCCCACCTCCTGGACACACTCACCACCCTCTACAACTCAGAACTCGTGCCCTACATCCCGCAGGAGGGTAGTCTGGGCGCCTCCGGCGACCTCGCACCCTTAGCACACTTAGCACTGATCCTGCTGGGTGAAGGCTGGCTGTTCTATGAAGGGCAACGCCTCTCGATCCAGGATGCCATACAGCGCCTGTCCCCCACCCTCCACACACTCCCTCTGCCTTACCGGTTTAGACCTGGCGAAGGACTGGCAATCCTGAACGGCAGACAGTTCAGCTTAGCCCTCCTTATGGAAGGCTGCCGACACGCCTGGCTACTCTGGCTCCACACCCTCTTCTTAGGAACACTCAGCCTCCACATCCTGAATGGAAACGATGCCTTCCTGGACGAATCCGGCTACCAGACCACAACCCACTTCCCCTGGATACGCACCTCCGCCCATCTCATGCGCCAGATCAAAGAACGCCTCACACAATGGTGCGCTTCCGCAAAGAGCGAGCCCCCCGTCCAGGAACCCTACTCCTACCGGTGTATGCCCCAGATCCTGGGATGTGCCGCCACCGCCTTAGCACAAACAGAACAAATCATCCAGCAAAGCCTGCAATCCGCACACAGCAACCCACTGATTCTGCCCCAGGAGGAAAAAATCTTCATGGGAGGGCACTTCCACGCCATTTTTGAAGCCTGGGGTGCCGACCTCCTGCGCTGGGCAATTCTCTGGTTGATCCGACTCAGTGAACGACACCTCGCACACTGGATGGACGGACGC
>JALWYU010000076.1 GCA_026992635.1 Bacteroidota bacterium
TTTTCAGGGAGTTAGGGCGCCTGAAAGGCGCCCTAACTCCCTGAAAACCAGCGCCGAACCCCAGCCCCCCCCAAAAAACCAAAAAAGAAATCTCCACTTTCTCTCCCCTCTCAATCCCTGCTAGCCGGCAGGTCCCGTTTCAGGCGTAAAGTGTCAAGCCGGTTATTTCAACCGGCTGGCTTCGCACGAAACGTCCTGGGCAACCAGATTCAGATGGTAGTTGGTCTGGTTGTCGCAGTAATCGGGGTCGCGTCGGATAAGATCCACGTAAGTTGCGCAGATGGCTTCTGCGTCTTTTTTACTCTGGTTGGTGATGTATTCGGTGTCAAACACGGTGGTGTCCACCTCAACGAACTGGAGGGTGTCCACGCACCGGACCTGGCACTCGCACAACCAGTCTTTACCTTGCAGTCCGCAGAAGCCGGCAGTGAGCATACCAGCCATGCCCAGTACAGCAAGTGCACTTCCAAGTAAATGTTGTCGTCCCTTCATGGCTACTGATGATTTTTTAAAGGTGGATTTGTTGGAAGCAGGTGTCGGTCAGGGATAGCGTCGTTCAATGGTGCAGGACACGTCAAATGAGACGTTGGTGTCTCCCCATTGGGCGAGCTCCCGGGCTATGCGTTCGCGTTCTTCCTCTTCAATGCGAGCACAGATGTTGGACGCGTGTTTTTTGGTTTGATTCTGGATCAGGGTTTCATCAACGGCTACGTAGGTGCCATCCGGGTCAGTGGATGTGTACTCGCATTCGCAGATCCAGTCTTTTCCAGAGCACGAGGTTGCAATGAGGAAGTATGCGGTAGCCAGCAGGGCAATCCCCTGAAGAAGGGTATGTACGGTTTGGCGCATGGCTCCGGGATTTTCAGAGACCGCAGATTTTCATTTGAATTTTTCCAGGCTGCAGCTGAAGTCGTACTCAAGAAGGTCGCTTTCAATGTAGTCCAGGCAGAGCCGTTTGGCTTCGCGTTTGGATTCATTCGTGATGACGATGCGTAGTTCTTGGGGTCCGTCTGAGTCGCCCTGGCAGACGCATAGCCAGTCACGACCCGAAAAGCAGCCAAAGGTAACCAGCATGAAAGCAGCCGTCCCCAGCAGTGCTGTGAGGGTGTGGTAAAGCTTCTGCTTGCCACGCATGGCTCGTTGCTTTTATTTGATTTCTACCAGTTGACACTGGATGTTCACGCTGGTGACGTTGTTGCGCCAGTAAAAGTCACAGCCACGTGTAGTGCCTTCGGTGAAGACCGCAAAAGATTCGTTTTTGGATTGGATTGCCTCTTCGGTCTGTGTGCAGATGCTGGTGGCGGTCTTCTTGCGTTCGTTTTCCAGGATGAAAGCGCAGGAGTAGTCGCGCGTGATGGTCTGTATGCCCAGATCTACTGTGTAGGTTCCCTGGCAGTCGCACAGCCAGTCTTTCCCGCTACCACAACTCAGCAGTATGAGGAGAGGCAAGCCGATGCCAGCCCTGAGCACGTTTCGCCAGTGCATGGTTATTGGGTTTTTCGGTTCGCTCGCATTTTCGTTTGCCCTGGAACTTTGCTCGCTATTAAAGTAAGACAGACTGGCGAATTATTTCTCAGCACTAAAGGAGTATTTTGTGAGGTTGCGATTCGTAAAGGATTATATGCAAATTTCGTGCCAAAGTGGTTAGAAAAATTGCGGGGGAGTAATGATTGCATACATTCATTGGGATTTGGGACATAGGGAACTTTTGACTTGGGTCAGGAAGTTCTTTTGATAGTGATTGGTAGTTTGAGGAGAAAGGAGGAGGCAGGGATGATCGTGACGACGCTGGCAGAGGTGCCAGGCTACCGGATTCGCGAAGTGAAGGGATTCGTCAGTGCCAGTGCCGTGCTGGCGCGACATGTGGGAAAGGACATCTTAGCATCGTTGCGGAATCTGGTGGGTGGAGAAGTCAAGGAATACACTGAAGTAATGGCAGAAGCGCGTGAACGGGCATTGGAGCGCTTGAAGGAAAAGGCACGGGCACTGGGCGCAAACGCTATAGTGGGAGTTCGGCTGGCAACTTCTTCCATTGCAAGCAATGCGGCGGAGGTGATGGCGTATGGCACGGCAGTATATATAGAGCCAGCGGAGAGCGCGGATGAATAGGCGAGCTGGCTTGAGGACACCTGGATAATAGATGAGGGAGCTTGTTGTGTTTGTGCTGATTGCGTTTGGTGGTGCGTATTTGCTGGATTGGTTATGGTTGTTGCGAGCTGGGGAGGGCTTGGGCTTTGTGATAGGTGGGGTGATTCGGATGTGGATGCCAGCACTGGCGGTGGGTATAGTGGGCTGGCTGAAGTACGGCAGGGTATCGCGCAGGGTTGTGGGCTGGTGTGTGGGCAGGATGACAGGGTTCGTGGCAGGCATATTGGCGCCTGTGGTTGTGGTTTTGGGTGGTTGGGCAATAGGTTGGCTGGTGGGGTTTCCAGTTCGTTCGCCTGGGGAAGTGGTTGAGTACTGGTGGCGTCTCGCACTGGATCAGGGTGGTATTTCGGGTGGGGAAACGACGGACCTGACAGCAGTCCTGGACTGGACACGACGTCATCCAGCGTTGATATTGACGTTGGTGATTGGGATGGCATTGGTCTCGGGGGCAACGGTCAATGGTCTGGTGGCATTGGGTGAGGAGCTGGCTTGGCGTGGATATTTGTTTGGACGATTATTACCCGGGTTCGGGTATTATGGTCAGGTGGTGTTTGTTGGTGGACTGTGGGGATTGTGGCACGGTCCTTTGGTTGTTGTACTGGGATATAATTATCCGGGACATAGTGGTTGGATTCCCTTGGTGGTGTTTGTGGTGTATTGCATGGCGGTTTCGTATGGGTTGAGTGGGTTGCGTGCGCTGTCGGGGAGTGTGTTGCCTGCCGCAATTGCGCATGGTACGATCAATGGTTTGGGGGGATTGGCTTTGGCGTTGTATCGGGGGGATGCATTGGTGTGGGGTCCGGCAGGTTGGGTCATGATTATTGGGTGGTTGGTGGTGGGGTTGGTTTTGGATGGGATTCGGTGGAAATGGGGACGGGGTCAGATTGTATGGTGTTCGGGTCAGGAAGAGGAGCCGGTGCTCACGTGAAGGTTGGTGTGGGGATGGCCCATTCACGGAGGCGTAGATGCAGCAAGTGTATATGGAAATTTTGCTGATTTCAAAGCACTTTTCATCGCTGAACAGTCAGGAAGATTTGTCTAAAAAGCTTGAAAAGGGGGAACTGGACATTCTGGAAAAATGTTTTGGAGAAAAACCATCTGGTTAAATGGAAAAGGCAGAAGTAAGGGGTGAAAACGTTGATGTGTAAATGGTTGTGGAATGGAACGCGTCATGAAAGAGGAGACACGCAAGGAGGTGCCAGGCATTGTGTTGCTGGTGGGCATGGAACGGGTCTCGTCAGTGATCCAGCACATTTTCAGGTTGTTGAGTGATCGGTATGGGCTTTCCGCATTGCAGGTTCAGGTGTTGCATTTGCTGTATCGGCATGGCGAGCGGACTGTAGGTGCCCTGAGCAAGTTGCTGGGGCTGTCCGCCTCCACAGTGAGCATTTCGGTGAGCAAGCTGGAGCAAGCAGGGTATGTACAGAAGATGCGGACCAGTGGTCCGCGAGCAAAGGTGTATGTGATGTTGACGGCGACAGGCAGGGAAGTGGCGGAAGCAGTGGACAGGCGTTTATCCCGTGTGGCTGCGCGATTAGAGCGTGCGGGTGTTGTGAAAGATGCCATTGTGGCATTGCAGCGTTTGATTCGTGTGTTGTGGGAGTCGGGTTTGGCAACGGGGGTTGGTGTGTGCTGGACATGCGAGTTTTTTGAGATAGAGGAGAAGGGCAATGGGCAGGTTGGGTATCGGTGCCGGTATTTGCGCCGGTCGTTGTCGGGTGAAGAGCTGCGATTTGACTGTCCGGATTACGAGCCGGAGGTTCAGGAGGAGGACGAGCTGGTGTAAGGTGTGGTGAAGAGTTAGGGAAGCTTTCTGACTGAGGAGCTGGCATTTTTGGGAGGTGCCTTATTTTTCATCGGGAGCGCGGGAATTCCACCCCCTGCACACGATGCCTGGTGACACTACGGGCTTGATACAGGGAATGGTGCAGTCCAGCCCTCTCCAAAGCAAAGATGCATTGAAGCGGAGACAGGTCTGTGCTGGCTGGAAGATCAACCTCCATTCAAAAGGCAACTTTTCCTGATTGAGGAGCGATTTTCTCGTTCCAGCCAGCCTTCTAATCCTCAATTTCGCCAACATGCTTTTGGCGGACTGATGTAAGCATTTGCTTTGGGCGGGCAGTGCTCAAACCACCCTAAACGCATCGCCGAAACACGACGCAAAATTTTTGGTTGAAGATTTCTTCAGGAAGCCTTACTTTACCTTACGAACTTTCGGCAGGGACGTTCAGATCCCCAAAGCGGCACTGTATCAGTTTCTTCTGGGTACGTTTTATGGTCCTCTGTTTGCCGATAGTGCGTTTTTACCGGAGTTTTTTGTAAAGTGGGTACCTTCTGACCTTGTAGAACACATTGTGGTCAATGTATGGGGTCGGAAAAAAAGATGAAATATTTTTTGAGAGAGCGCTGCCGTTTTAAGAAAGGCGGGAGGACAACCAGCGAGTGGATTCGTGGTGCTTAGTTGTGGAGGTGCTTGGGGAAGGTGAAAGAAAGAAGCGGGGTGTGGTGGATGTGTTGGGTGCGGAGTGTTGGGTCGTGGATTTCCTCTCCCTCCCAAAATTTTCGGGAACAAAATTGCACTGGAAATTCGTTATTGGGCATGAAGAGTCCTTGCAAATCCATCTGCCATGGTGTCCAGGCCATTGGGTTTTGTAGTTCGTTGTGGTGTGCTGGTCAGTGCAGTGCTGTTTTGGGAAGCCTGCGCTAAGCAGGGGCAGCAGCCGTCTCCGTCCACAACCACTACAACCACCCGGGGTGTGGTGAGCATGCCCATCCCTGTAGATACTTTCAAGCAGTGGCGGCATGTGAAAACCATGGTGATTGTGGATTCACTTCATCCGCTGTACGATCCCTTTGGCGGCGTCCATCATGTTTATGCCAATGGGAGAGCGCAAGCGGCACTGGAACCCTGTGAAGACCGGCGATTCCCACAGGGTGCAATTCTGGCATTCCTGCTTTATCAGGCGCATCTGGAGGAGGGTGCAATCCATGAGGGCAATCTCAAACTGTATGCCTTTATGGTTAAGGATACCAGCCAGTTTCAACAGACGGCAGGCTGGGGATTCTACGCATACGATGCACGGGGTCGGGCAATCGCCACGCCCAACAATGCCCAATCCTGTTTTTCCTGCCATTCTGCCGTGGCACATCAGGACTACGTGTTTTCTTGCCTGACGAATTAAGCCACAATCCATCGCGCAGTTTTTGACGGACAGGTTTTCAACTTGCAAATCCGTGAGCCATGACGCAGGAAGCCACCATTCCGGGTTACACTTACGGGCAGGCGCCAGTCGCGCCTTACACGGTGGAAGATCTCCACCGGTTGCAGGCAGCACTCCTCTGGACCGAGGAAGATGACCGCAGCCTGCGTGAGCTGGCAGACATCCTGGAACCACAACTGGAGGAGTTGCTGGATCTCTGGTATGGGTTTGTGGGGTCGCATCCCCACCTGGTGTACTACTTTACCTCAGATGGCGAGCCCAACGCCAAGTACTTAGAGCGGGTGCGTGCACGCTTTCGCCAATGGGTACTGGATGTCTGCCGACGACCCAAAGACCAGACCTGGCTCAACTACCAGTGGGAGATTGGCAGGCGCCATCACCGCTACAAAAACCAGACAGACCAGGTGGGCGGGTCGCCCCTCTTCATCCACCTGCGCTACATGATTGCCTTCATCTTCCCCATCACTTACACGGTTCGGGACTTCATTCGTAAGAAGGTGGGCGACCCCGAACGTGTAGACCGCCTTTATCATTCCTGGTTTAAGGCGGTGGTGCTGAGTGTGGCGCTGTGGAGTGAGCCCTGGTGTGCCAAGGGCGAATGGTAGGCGGGAATGACAAAAGGGAGGCGGGGAGGGGGAATCCATTCTGCGCAATGGCAAAATCCCGGAATCATGAAAGTGGAAGTGTGGGATACCTATGCGCGCAAGCCGGATGGCAACACACTGCATTTTGACATTCTGGTGGAGGAAGGCACGCCTGCCAGCCGGGTTTACCAGTTTGGTAAAGCGTATTTGCGTGCGCTGGGTGTGGAAGATGCCAGGCTGGATGCTTCCACCTGCCAGTTCTGCCATGTGGAGGAAGTGGATGAGGACATCGCCCGTACGATCCGTGAGCACGGCTATCAAATCGTGTTCCTGGAAGAGATCCCTGCGCAATTGCCGTCTCGTCCCTCCCGCCGAGACCTCATCCTCCATATTCGGGCACACTATCCGGAGTACCGATTTGCAGACTTTCGCGGCTACACATACGAGGCGGTGCGCAACCTGCTGGAGCGCCTGCAGAAGGAGGGCAGTGCACCACCCATAACAGTGAAAGGCATAGATCATCTCAATCTGACTGTGCGCAATCTGGACGAAACCATTGCTTTTTACAGGAAGGTGTTTGGCTTTGGGGTTCTTAAGCGGATGCCCGGGCAGCGGGGTGCCATCATTGGTAACGAGGCTGTGAAACTGTGTATCTATGAGGATGAGAACTTTCGGAGAGCAAGTAAGGAGGGGTTCAATCACTTTGGACTGAATGTGGAAAACTTTGACGAGGTTGAGTGCCGGCTCCGTGCCCTGGGTGTTCCCATTCTGTATGGGGGAGTCGTTCACTGGGAGCAATCGCGATCGCTTTATATCAGGGATCCCAATGGGTACGAGATTGAGATTTCGGAAAAGTGGGGAGGGGCTGTAGACCAGGAAATGGAAGGCGCTTGTCCAGGACAGGGCGGGTGCACTGCCGCGCGTTAGGGAGAACGGAATCGTTTTTTCCATCCAGGTGGTAAGCCTCCGGGGAATCGGGCGTAGGGCAGAATGGATTGAACCAGTTTCAAGCGATGGGATGGGTATACTTCGGGATGCAGTCGGATTCGTTGAAATCGGTGGTAGGCTTCTTGCCTGATGGCTTTATCCATAAGGACTGTGATGACGCCCCATCCCAGGTAAGATGGGACTTCCATCGCGGCCAGAAAGAGATGCAGAATGGTGAAGGGAACCAGGATAAATGGAGCGCGCCAGCTGAAGAAGCTGGGCACACGTCGGTCGTAGAGGTAGAGTCGGAGTCGTCTGACCTGGTCAGCAGAAAGTACGAGCCATTCTCCTTCAATTGTATAGACGTAGATCTGGCGTGTGTGTGTGTCGCAGGCGATGAGTTCTCCGTAGAATGTGCGTTTTCGCTGGCGGATGGAGATTGTGGAAGTGCCCTTGGGATCTACGTAAATGATGGTGTCTTTCCACTGGTAGCGGACTTTAATTGGTGCGCCATAGGGGCTGGCTGCGGGGTCGCGCATGGTTTCTTTCATTGAGTAAGTCATCAAGAGTGTTGTGCTACATCCGGTGAAGGTGGTCCAGGCGAGGGGGGCAACGAAAAAGAGGGCATGCCAGGTTGTGGGCAGACGCAAACCTCTGGTCATGATGAGGGTTTTGCAGTTTGTGTGGATGGGATTTCCTGCAGGAGTTTTTGGTTGACTTTGCTGTTCCAGAAGACGTAATCTAAGCTGTCCTCTATTTTTTTGTACTGGGGAGCGAGCCACCTGAAGTACAATCCTGGAAAGTATTTGAGCATCAGGATTTTCCACAGTGCTTGTTGTTCCAGCCATTCGTAGCGTGGCCATTCGTGGTAGTATCCGCGGGATTCTATGAACAGGTGGCAGGGGGTGTTCAGGCAGGTGTCGGGAAGGTGGAAATAGAGGAGGAGGCTGTCGCCCGGCAGGAGCACGCGTGGGAAGAGCGGTTGGGACGGGTGGGCAGTGGCTGGTTGTTCAGGCGGGTGCTGGGGTTCCAGTACAAAACGTGTTGTGTTGGGGACGGGCTGGAGTGTCCCGATTTTGAGGTAGTCAATTTGCCAGTAGCCCCGTGTTGCGACCAGTGTGATTTCGTGGTTGCCGCTGGGGAGGGTACCCAGGTCGATGACAGCGGTGTTCCAGGCGATGGGTCCGGTCTCGCTGATTGTGGCGATGGTCTGTCCCTTGTACTGGACCTGGATTTGTCCAATGAGTTGTTTGAGTTTACGGAAGTGCTGGGCGACCCAGGCAGAGTCGTTGGTACCCTGTTCGGTGGCGGCGAGCCAGTCCACATAGTAGTTTCCCATATAGGCGATGCTGTGATAGAGGAGGAAGGTGGTCATGAGGGTTTGTCGGTATCGGATGATGAGTCCGAGTTGTTGGGGCTGGTCCGTTTGGAAGCGGATGCGGATTTTTTCTTTTTGGGCGAGGTTGTATCGGGCAGCCGGGCTTTTGTAGGGGGTGTTGTCGGGGGCTTGGACCAGCGGTGTGATGTCCTGGTGGTTGTAGCCTGTAACGTGGATGGGCAGGTTGAGGGGGTGGACACGCCAGAATTCTTTTTCTGTTGCGTCGGTGTGGACTTCTTCGTGGGGGTTGTGGGGGATGGCGATGAGGCGTACGTAGTCTATGTAGTGGGTTTCCAGGGCTTCGTTTTTGATGAGGAGGGGGTAGTGGGGGTTGTTCATGGGTGGGTGCGGTCCGATTCGGTCAATATCTGTGGTTTTCAGCTGGTTGATGATGGCGTCGGAGAAGCCTTCGCCGGCGATTCGCCAGGGGCATTGTGCGGGTTGTTGCGCTGTGGTGGGGGGGCAGGCTTGAACGTAGAATACCGGGCAGGACCCAAAACAGATTTTCAAATCTGTGATGAACAGGTCAATGAAGCAGATAATGCTTGCGGTGGCGAAGGCAACGATCGGCACGCTACTCATTGCGACACTGGGAAATACAGTTTTGTCGTACTGGTCCATTGCCAGGAAGACAATCTGGTCCATTTGCAGGAGGAAGGTCCCGCTGTCTATCAGTGTGCGTTCTGCGTTGTACCGGTAGCCATAGACAGCCAGGAGGGTCTCGCGTAGCTCAGGATTGGTTTGGAGCCAGACGGAGTCGGCGAGGTACAGGTCGCCGTTGCGCATGTAGATGCGGCTGGGCTGATGGTGGGGGATTTGTGTTTTGTCTATGGGTGTCCGTTGAAATACCTGGACGCAGCCCACAAGCAAAGTAAATCCTATCAGGAGTGTGCCGGCGTAGAAGGTGGTTGTTCGGATGTACCTCATGGGCTGAAATGCTTTTTAGAAGGTGAGGTAGAAGCTGCCGAACAGTCCGAAGGGCTGGGCGAAGGGACTGGACAAGTAAGTGAGGCGCCAGATTGCCAGGAGCCGAACCACTTTCAGGATGTTTTCAATGCCTACACCCACCTCTACGTAAGGCAGGTCTCCAAAGGTCTGGAAGTCATAGACCTGTGCATTGAGCTGGTAATTTTGCTGGGAGAGTTGTCCCCAACCTGCACGCAGAATGGCGAACTCGCGGAAATCCAGTTTTCGCAAAAGGGGGATGCGATGCAGGATGTATCCGCGGAGGTGCCAGTTGACGAAGCAGGTTACGTACATGTCGGTGAGGAACTCGTAGGGTGCCATCAGGTTAAAAGCGTAGGGATTGTAGTAGTAGGTCCAGTTGCCGTCCAAGGTGTGCAGGAGCAGGAAGGGGAGGTTCTCACCAAAGACTTTGCCTGCCTGGATTTCCCATCGGATTCGTTGTTTGGGCTTGAATTTGATGACGTCGTAGATGGTGGTGCGCAGGTGGTAGTACTGGTACTGGCTTTCGCCGATTCCGGGAATGCCAATGTAGGCGGTGGCGGTAATGACGGGGTATTTACTGCCGAGGCTCACGCGGAAGTACTTCCCGCGGATGAATTTTTCGCGGTGGGCAAAGCGCAGGGCGACGATGAGTCGGGAAGTAACGATGGGATAGCGATGTTCGTTGTTGGGGAAGGGCTGGGCGAAGGTAGGCGTGTACCGGACATAGCTGGATCCAATCATGATAGACCAGGAGGGGTTGAGTTGTTGTTCAAAGGTGATTTCTGCCAGGTCTTCGTAGATGAGTCCCTGTCGGATGCCTTTTCGTTTCATGCCGAGTGCCAAGATGTTGTCGCGGTCGATTTCTCCCCAGCGTTCTGCTTCTAAGTTGAGGTCGTGGTGTGCGCGCAGACGTAGGAATCGCCAGGGTTCGTCCTGGACGATCCATAGGAGTTCGCCCCCGTATTTGACGTTTTTGTCCTGGAAACCATAGGCGCCGTAGACTTCAATTCGGAAGCGTTCACTGATTTTTTCAGTGGTTCGCATACCCAGTCGCAGGCGGATGCCTTCTACTTCGTCGGAGCTGATCAGCGAGAAGTAGGGTCCAATTTCAATGGGTCCGAATTCTTTGTAGCCCGAGACGATGATCTTGACGATATCCACGAAGGTTCGGAACTGGGGCACTTGCTGGATGGTATCTACGAGGTGGTAGACCATTTGTTCGTTGTGTTCTAAGGGTTCGTGGCGGAGTGTATCCCAGGCTTCGGGCGTGTAGTCGTAGGCGTCTTTGGCGACGGTGACGTCTTCTTCCTGGGTGAGGAGTGCCTGGATTGCGTGTGGGTCCAGTGTGTAGTTTCGGTAGGTGGTAGTACGTCGTCCGATGAAGCCAATAGCGTGTTCTTTGGCGGGTGTGATAAAGTCCACAATGATTTTGTCTTTCTGGAGGAACCAGTGGGTTTGTCCATCCACCTGGAAGGGATAGAATTTCTGGTAGACGGACATTCGTTCTACGAAGTTGATGCGTGCCCATTTGGACATTTCCATATTGACGATGGCGACTGCCCAGATTGAGTCAATGACCCAGAGGTTGCCCTGGAAGGTGTTGACGCCTTTTCGTTTGGGACGGAAGTCAATTCGGTAAGCTTTGAACCCGTGGATTTCCCCGCTGTCTACTAAGTAGTATTTGTAGTAGGCTTCGCCCCGGGTATGGAGTGGGCTGACGAAGTCCACGTCAAAGATGGAGATCCAGTTTTCGTACACGTCAATTTTCTGGTACATGCCGCCGAGGTATTCGGTAACAGTCGTGTTTTTGACGCCGCTGATCTGGACGGCGCGTATGCGTTCTTTTTCTTTTTTGGGTGAGCGCTGATAGGCATAGTCCGAGATAGTTTCAATGAGGAAGACGGGCAGGAAGGGTTTGACGTAGGAGGTGGTGTCCATCATGTCCAGGACGAAGGAGAAGGGTTGCAGCCATTTGTATTTTTTGAAGGCTTCGCGGGAGAGGTTGGTCAGGTCCAGTTCCATTCGGTTGTGGATTTCCACGCCATAGTAGGGTTGTCGTCGGATCTGGTGTTGTTTTTTTCGTTCCCAGACTTTGCGCATGATGATCAGTGCGGGGTTGACCTGCTCGCTCCCGCGGATGACGACTTCGGGCAGCGTCTGGATATGGCGGGTCATCTCAATGACCAGGAAGGTATCGCGTAGGGGAGGTGCGAATTTTTTGGTTGTATAGCCTAGGGTTTGGACAAAGATGGAGTCGCGGATGTTTCGGGGGAGGCGCAATTCAAATTCTCCCTGCGGATTGGAATAAGTGCTGTATTGGGTGCCTGGAATGCCGAGGGATACGAATGGCAGTGGCTCTTTGGAATGTTCGTCTATGACTTTTCCGCGGATGGTGATTGTCTGGGTATAGCTCAGGTTAGTTGCGATCAGGAACAGGGTAAGCAAAGAGAGAATGCTGGGGACTGGCTTCCCGAGGAAGTCTGGTGTACGCATGCGTGGGGATTTGCACACACTTACTCTCTACAGGCAATTTACACTGCAAAGGCGATGCAAAAATTGTGCCAGGGTGGGGAGAAAAGGTGTGTAGGCAGGTGTGGGTTGGGTTTTAACGGGTTATTATTTGTTTTTGTTTCGGGATGCGTGCCCCCGTTTTGCTTTTTTTCGGGCAGTGCGTTTTGTGGTTTGCTGTTTGTCTGGAGAGGCGGGTATACAGGTCAGTTTGGGGTAGTGTTGCTGGAGTGTGTGGCAGATGTGCTGGAGGTGCTCAGTGGGAATTCTGTGTTGTTTCTGGAGGTTGGGCAGGTGGGCGTAGGTCCAGTGGTTGAGGGCGTATCGGAAGCGGACGTCGGGTCGGACAGAGATGAGGCGCAGGAGTGTATCCAGGAGTTGCTGGCGCGACAGGCTGTCGGGGATGTGTGCGGTTTGGTTGAGGTAGGCGGGAATCCAGTAGTAGATCCAGTAGTCGTGGGCGAATCGCCAGGTGGCTTCAATCATCCAGGGGAGGAAGGAGTCGGGCTGCTGGGCGTAGATCTGTGGGAAAAGTTCCATGCCCCAGTACCATACGGTTTGTGAAGTGTCGGTATGCAGCCATTGCCACAGGTAGTGGCGGACGTAAGGTGTGTCGCCCTGTTGGAGAAGGTGGGTGAGCAAGGCGCCGCGTACTGATGGGAAGGGTTCTTGTGTGAGCTGGGTTTTCAGCCAGTGACTGTCCAGAGAATCGGCAGGGAGTATGTCCAGGAGTAGGACGCGCAGGGAGGAGTAGGCTGTGGTGTCGGAGATGATCTGTTTGAGGGTGGGGAGGTGGGCAAGTGCAGCCTGGAGGAAGTAGAGGGAGTCCTGGGGGGTATGGGCGAAGGCGGTTTCTACTGTGCGCTGAACCAGTCGGTACATACTGAGGGGTTCGGGGTCCTGGAGGATCGTGGTGAGGAGTCGTTGCCAGTCTATGCGGGAGAGTAAGGGTTCTGTGGAGGAATCTCGTTCTTTCTTTCTGGTTTCCAGAAGTGTTTTGAGGGCTTGCCATCGCCAGCAGGCGCGAACAGAGCTGGCGAGCTGGTTCCACAGCCAGGATTCGGGCTTTTCTTCGTCAATTTCCGCGGGCAATACACAGGAAGCGTCAATCAGGGCATACTGGGGTGGGTGGTGGAATTCCCACGACCAGGTGTTCAGTGTGTGGGTTGCGGTGAGCCGCTGGTAGATCACGGTATCGGCGAATACGAATGCCACGTCAAAGGGCAGTAAATAGGCGAAGGTACTGTCTTCGGAGCTGGCTTGCTGGATAGTGAGGTGGACTTTTGTAGTGGGTGGGCTGGTGGTGTCGTGGGTAAGGGTTCGCACCTGCCACTGGGCGTGGATCACGGGGTGTCCCGCACGGTAGTACCATTGCTGGAAGAACCAGCGCAGGTCCTGGTGAGCAACGTCTTCTAAGGCGAGGCGCAGGTGTTCGGTCTCAGCAGGCTGGAATGCCCGCCATTCTAAGTATTTTTTCAAACCTGTGAAAAATACGGAGTCGCCTATGAGCCATCGCAGGTAGTGGAGGATGGCTCCGCCTTTGTTGTAGGCGTGGGCGTCAAACAGTCGTTCGGGGTTTTTATAGCGGAAGGTGACGAGGGGTCGTGCCCCTTGCCAGCGCACGCTATTGAGGTAGCCCTGCCAGGATTGGAATAGCCAGTGGTCAGCTAGGGTTTTGCCATAGCGGTGTTCAAACCAGAGGTATTCGCTGTAGTCGGCGAAGGATTCGTTCAGGGTGATGTGTGCCCAGTCTTCGCAGGTTGTAAGGTTGCCGAACCAGTGGTGTGCGAGTTCGTGGGCGACGATGGCGTCCAGGCGTAGATATCGTTCCTTGAGGTCGGTGGCAGTAGCTAAGGCGTAGGCGCCAAAGAGTGAAGCGGTGGTGTTTTCCATTGCGCCGGCGGTGAATCCACTGACCATGATCTGGGCGTACTTTTCCCAGGGGTAGGGATAGCCAAATCGTTTGGAGAAGAAGGTGAGTTTTTCGGGGGTTTCGGCAAAGATGCGTGGGGCAACCTTTTGATATTGGGGAAAGGCATAGTACAGGATGGGTTTACCCTGCCAGGGAGTGTCGGCGATGACGACGTAGGGTCCGAGGGCGACGAATGTGAGGTAGGTGGCGTGTGTAAGGTTTTGTTCCCAGCAGTCGGTACGTCTGCCTGCGGTATCGTAGTAGGAGTAGAGGAGGATACCGTTGGACAGGGTTTTCCAGCTGGTGTCGGGTACGGTGATACAGAGCCGTTGTGTGTAGCGTTGGGCGGGCTGGTCAATGGTGGGGAACCACTTTGAATTCCATTCGGTTTCGCCCTGAGTCCAGGCGTGTGGTGGCAGGTAGGGATCGTTGCCGTGGGCATTGATGAAGTAGAATCCGCGGTCGCCCGCGATTGCCTGTCCGGCGGAGTCGGTAGCGGGCAGGCATACGCGATAACGGATTGCGACCTGAAGGGTTTGTCCCGGGGGTATGGGTTTAGACCACTGGAGGACGATCGTGGTGTCGGTGGCGTACCAGTTGAGGAGTGGAGGGCCTGTAATGATCCATACGGAATCCACGTCAAAGTGGATGGCGTCAAAGGTGAGGGAGTCCTGGGGATAGACGGTTGGGCTCACGCGCCAGTGTGCTTCGCCGTGGAGGCATTCGTTTTCCCAGTCGGGTATCAGAAGCAGGTTCAGGTGGTGGAGTTTCCATAGGAGGGGTGGGTGTTGTTTTTCCAGGGCGTAGGG
>JALWYU010000077.1 GCA_026992635.1 Bacteroidota bacterium
GGGGTGGGGAAAGTATCCGGGTAAGAGGGACCGTGGTAAGGTCGCAGCCCCACCGGGAATCGAACCCGGGCCTCCAGGTTGAAAACCTGGTGTCCTAACCACTAGACGATGGGGCCGTCCCTCCTGTTATGCCGGTTAAAGAAACGCTGCTTTCCCCGGAAAAGTTCCCTCAAATTGGTTCCAGCGGAAATTTTCCGCGTCCCTGTCGGAGTAAGGTAGGGGTTTCACCAGTGAGGTCAATCACTGTTGTAGGGCGGTCGGAACCTGGTCCGCTGTCCAGGAATACTTCCACTTTTCGTTTCCAGTGGCGTTCTATTTCTTCGGGGTCGCGCAGGTATTCGCCGTCTTCATCGTAAAGGGATGTGGAGACTAAGGGGTTGCCCAGGGCTTCGGCAAGGCGTCGGGGGACAGGATGGTCTGGAATTCGGATGCCGATGGTATGGCGTCGGTTCAGGAAGAGGCGTGGCACCTGTCGGCTGGCTTCCATGATGAAGGTGTAGGGTCCAGGCAAATAGCGTTTGAGCAGGCGGAAGCGCTCTTTATCTAAGGGGGCAACGTATTCAGCCATTTGCGAAAATGAAGCACACAGAATAGAGAAGATGGCTTTGCCGGGTTCTAACCCTTTGAGGAGGACGAGTCGTTCCAGGACAGTGCGTTGTGTCAGGTCGCCAGCTAAGACATAGACTGCATCGGTTGGGACAATGGCGATTCCGCCCTCCTTGAGTATAGAGACGGCACGCTGGATATGTCGTTCCTGGGGTGTCTCGGGGTGGACGCGCAGGCGCAGCATACGGATTTCGTGGTGTGGCTCACCCATGGATTGACGATTTGGCCTGGGTTTGGGCGAGTTCTACTACTCGGCGGGCGGCGTCATCCAGTTCTTGTTCGTAGTAGACCTGCATGCCGGATTGTTCAATGAGAGTTCGGGCTTCTTCCGCGTTGGTTCCCTGCAGGCGCACCACGACAGGTACGCGGACATTGCCGATTTCCTGGATTGCCTGGAGGATGCCGCGTGCGACGCGGTCGCACCGAACGATTCCTCCAAAGATGTTGACCAGGATTGCGCGGACGCCCGGGTCTTTCAGGATGAGTCGGAAGCCCACGGCAACGGTTTCGGCAGTGGCGCGTCCGCCCACATCCAAGAAATTAGCGGGTTCGCCCCCATAGTACTTGATGATGTCCATGGTTGCCATTGCCAAGCCCGCTCCATTGACCATACAGCCGATATTGCCTTTGAGGCGGACAAAGCTCAGATTGTGTTTACTGGCTTCAACTTCTGTGGGGTCTTCTTCGCGTTCATCGCGCCAGCTGGCGAGTTCTGGTTGTCGGAAGAGGGCGTTGTCGTCAATTTGCATTTTGGTGTCTACGACGATGAGTTCACCATCCGCTCTGTGCAGCAAGGGATTGATTTCCAGTAAGGAGGCATCGGCAGCTTGGAATGCGCGGTAGAGGCGCAGGAGCAAATCTTCAAATTTACGCAGGGTGGGTGGGCGGAGTCCCAGCTGGAAGCCTGCTTTTCGTGCCTGAAAAGGTTGTAAGCCCAGCGCGGGATGAATCCATTCTTTGTGGATTTTCTCAGGGGTGCGTTCTGCGATCTCTTCAATGTCCACGCCGCCTTCGCGTGAGTAGATCAGGACGGGCTGGTGTTTTTCGCGGTCAATCAGGAAGCTGACGTAGTATTCCTGGTGTTGTTTGGGGTTGGCACCATAAGCATCTTCGGCGACAAACAGGATGTTGACGCGTTTGCCTTCTGGTCCTGTCTGGGGCGTCACGAGGACTTTTCCCAGGAGGGCGCGGGCTTTTTCCCGGACTTCGTCCAGGGAGCGGGCAAGCTGAATCCCCCCGGCTTTTCCGCGGCCGCCAGCGTGGATCTGGGCTTTGAGTACCCATACCTGCGTCTTCCGGGTCTCTGCAAGGTGCTGGGCGGCGCGGACGGCGTCCTCTACGGTTTCCACAGCCTGTCCATCCTGGACGCGAATACCAAAGCGCTTAAGCCATTCCTTTGCTTGATATTCGTGGAGTTTCATGCTGGTGCACAATTTTGGACGGCTTCCTTTCAGAGTAAAAGGTAGGGCGACCAAACTATACACTCATTGGTTTTGGGATGGATGTGTTCGGCTGAGCCATCCACCAATGATGATCAGGTCAATCAGATGTGCCGACAGCAAAGAAAGGAGCAGGAACAAGCCCACATACCGGGTGAGCAGAAACGATGAGGTCAGCAAAATGAGAAAAACTGCCAGCAAAAACAATCCATTGAAAAAGACAAATCGGCAAATTCGGTAGAGAAACAATTCCATTTGGGTCTGTGCGGAGGATGTGAGTCGGCGTACCCATAGATAGCCGAATACGATGTGGGCGGTGCTGTCTACGGCAAGTCCGTAGGCAAGGGCGAAGAGCGTGGCAGTTGTAGCACGCAGTGTAATTCCGAGCCAGCCCATACTGCCGCCCAACACAAAGAGTGGAATGATGTTGGCAAGGGCAAAGAGCAGGGCAAGGCGCAGGTTCCGGGTGAATAGCCATGCGAGCAGTGAGATGGCTGTGATGATGATCAGGATGCTTTTCATGAGGTTTTCGGTTACGTGCACAATTGCGCGGTCAAAGACGTACATGAATCCCGTGGGAAAGAAAGTTCGGATTTGGGGCAGGGTATCCAGTAGACGTTGTGCCTGATGGATTTTGGCAAAGAGGTGGCGGGCGCCTGAATCCGGCATTTGCAATCGGATGCGAAACCAGTAGCCGGACGAATCCACCAGGCGGAACAAAGGATGGTGCCACAGGATGGGGCGAATAGCAGGCTGGACACCTGGGGGAATGTCTTTCAGGACGGAGGCGGGTCCAATAATGACGGCGTCTTGCCAGATGGTGTGCAGTATGGATTCGGCATGTTGGGCTGGATTCAGGTTGTGGTGGAGAGGTTCGCGTGTCTGGAAGCACCAGTCCTGTGCGCGCACCAAGTGGAAGTTTTTCTTGAGGCAGAGGAAGTCTTCGTACAGGGGGTTGCCCGGCGCCACATCGGCGAACATCCAGGTATCCACACGCAGCTGTGTAATGCCCAAACCCGTAATGAGGAAAAGCATTCCCAGGAGGAGTGTGGCGGTTTTCCAGGAATGCTGGAAGATTTTGCGGAGTCCATTCATGGCTTTTTGGCTGAGTTGCCACAGCGGTCCGGTTCGCAGCGTGTGTACAGGCAGGAAGGTGAGTGCGGGGATGCCCACCAATAGGGTGCTGATATAGACGAGCATGACGCCGATGGCGGCGTGCATACCCAGCCAGCGCAATACGGGTAATGCGCTCAGGAGCAAGCCCAGGAAGCCAATGGCTGTGGTCAGGCTGGTAAAAAGTGTAGGGCGAAAGGCATGGCGAATGGCAAGGTGAAGTGCCTGGGTAGCGGGTAAGCCCGTTCGTCGCCCTTCAATGTAGTGGAGGCTGAGGTGGACAAAGTCTGATAGGGCGCAGATAAAGAGGATGGCAGGCAGGATGGTTACAACGATAGGTACCTGTGGGCTGGTCCAGGCGAGCCAGGTCGCGACAGTCCACAGGGAAATCACCAGGAGGGTGACGACAATGAGTACGTACTGCCAGCTCCAGAATAGAAGCCAGATCAAGATGCTGATGAACAGGATACTCAGGGTGCTGTACAGGAGGAGTTCGCGGACTGCCATAATGAGGAAGCGCGTTTCGGTCCAGTATTTGCCCACGATGCATACTTGATGGTGCAGTCCTGTGTTGCGGAGGATACGTTCAATGGCGCGTATGCCTTGTAAAGAGAGCTGGTTCAGGTCGGTGCGCAGTACGCCCACGACGGCAATGGTTTGTCGTGTAGGTGCGATGAGCCAGCGCGTTCCGGGGTTGCTCAGGATCAGTTGGGTGTCCGGCTGGAAGTGCTTATTGATCAGGGGTTGGGGTGTCAGACTGTGTCGGGTAGGTAGGCGTAGATGCGTCAGGCTATAGACCTGTGCGAAGACCGGCAGGGTTTTCAGCGATTCTACCAGGAGGTAGACCTGTCGCCACAGCGTGGGTGCCCAAATGGAGTCGGGTGTGGTCTGGACGCCGATCAGGAGGAGTCGGTCGTCCCGTCCAAATCGCCTGTAGAATTCCAGGAGCTGGGTGTAGGCGGTATCGCTGTCGGGATAGTAGTCTTCCAGATGATGGTGAATCTGCAAGGCTGGCAGGCGGATAGAAAGAAGACCCAGCAAAAGCAGGTAGATGATACCAATGGGTATGCGATAGCGGATCCAGAATGTGGTTAGTGGGTGGGGCATGCGCCAGTTAAGGGAATATTGCAGTGGCGGGGATTATCCATAGCGCTGGGCAAAGGCTTTGAGGACTTCGGCGAGTACTTCCACGCTTTTGAGAGGAAGGGCATTGTAAAGTGAAGCGCGGAATCCGCCTATGGATCGGTGTCCTTTGATGCCGACGATGCCTGCGTCCTGGCACCACTGGAGTAGGGTGTCGTTCAGGCGTTCGTTGCGCAGGCGAAAGGTAATGTTCATGATGGATCGGTCTTCGGGTGCGGCATGGGGTTCATAGATTTCGCGGTAGCTGTCCAGGACTGCGTAGATCAGAGAGGCTTTTTCCTGGTTGCGCCGGAAGAGTTCAGGAACTCCTCCCTGGTTCTGGATCCATTCCAGGACCTTAGCAGTGACATAGATACTGAAGACGGGCGGTGTGTTGAACAGGGAGCGTGCCCGGACATGTGCTCTGTAGTCCAGCATAGAGGGGAGGTGCTCTGAAGGGATTTGTTCTAAGAGGTCGGATCGGATGATGACGAGTGTGACGCCGGCGGTCCCGGCGTTTTTCTGGGCGCCCGCGTAGATCATGGCGAATTGCTGGACGTCAATGGGTCGCGAAAGGATGTCGGAGGACATATCGGCGATAAGTGGGACATTGCCGGTTTGGGGGAATTCCCACCATTGTGTTCCGTAGATGGTGTTGTTGGAAGTGATGTGGAGGTAGGCAAGGTCGGAAGGAATGGAAAATCGTCGGGGGATATGCCGGTAGTTGTTGTCTTTGGAGGAGGCGACGATCTGGACCGATCCGATTTTTTGGGCTTCTTCAATGGCTTTGGATGCCCAGATACCGGTGTCTACGTAGCCGGCGCGTTTCCCCCGCGATAAGAAATTCATGGGGATCATGGCGAACTGGAGGCGTGCTCCCCCCTGGAGGAACAGGATGTGGTAGTGGTCGGGGATGTTCATCAGCTGGCGTAGCCGGGTTTCGGCTTCTTCTATGATTTCGGCGAATTCGGGACTGCGATGGGAGATCTCCAGGAGGGATAAACCTGTATCGTTGAGTTCCAGGACGGCGCGTGCGCATTCGGCGAGGACGGGCTCAGGCAGGACGGCAGGACCTGGATTAAAGTTGTGTTTGTTTCGCATAGGAGGCTGGGTGTTTATTTATTTTCCTGCGTGTTTTTCCAGGAAGGCTCGGATTCGCTGGAAGTAGGCTTCCTGGTCGGTGGTTCGTGTTTGTTCGTTGGTGGCGCCGGGGACTACGTAGAGTTCTACGAGTCGTCGTGCGGGTTTCACGTTTTTGAGCCAGGCTTTGATTTCATCGGGTCCGACGATGGGGTCTTTTTCGCCCACGATGATCAGGATGGCTTTCAGTGTGGGTTTTGGGTTTTCCAGGGCATAGTAGGGTTCGTAGCGTTTGTTGTAGCCGAAGGGGATGATGACCTGTTGTCCTTTGTAGGTGGGGTATTTTTTTCGGATGTCGTCTAAGCGGAGGAAGGGTCCGTCGGCGATGACGCGGACGATTTCCACGCGGTTGGCGGCAACGCCGATAGATATGCCTGCGCCGATACCGATGCCATAGAGGTCAAATTTGATGGTGGGGAATCGTTTTCGGCTGAACTGGATGACGGCTTCTAGGTCTTTGATGAACTGGGGGTAGATGTAGACGTTGGGTTTGATTTCAAAGTCGGCGCTCTTGCCGTATCCGCGGTAGTCGTAGGCGATGACGTGGTAGCCGGCGGAGAGGAGCATAGAGATGATTTCCAGGTTGTCTGCCATGTTACCAATTCCGTCGTCGCTGACGATGATGTATTTTTTGCTTTCTGTGGGGCAGGGGAAGTACCATCCGTAGAGTTTGAGTCCGTCTGGGGTGGGGATGGTGAGTTCTTCGTATTTCATGCCGAATTCGTCTGGGGTTCTGGAGTATTCGCGGGCGGGCTGGAGTGTTTGGGCGAAGGTCATTGTGGCGGTGAGTATGGTGGTCAGGAGTGTGGATTTGAGTTCTGCCAGTTTCATGGCTCTGTGGATTTCTGGTTGGTTTGGTAGGGTTTTTGGTTATAAGGTATGGAGTTTGTGGAGAAGTTTGGGTTTGTGCGTTTGGGTTTGTGCGTTGCGGAATTGCTGGGGGATTTGTTTTTTGGAGGGGTGGTTTTGTGGGAGGGTGAGCGGGAGTACGCCCAGAGAGTTGTCTGGCTGGTGTGTCAGTTTTGTCTTTTGAGTCGCTCAATTTCCTGTTTAATTTCTTCAATGATTTCCGGGTTGTAGATTTCTTTTTTGTTATCCTTTTTGATTGAGAAGATGATGAAGACGTTTCCTCCGTGCGCTTGCTTGAATTTTTTATGGGTTTTGCTGAGCCATTTTTTCCATCGGTGGATTTCTGGTGTTTGCTGGTAGGTTATGGGTTTGATTTGCAAGCCAATACATTTTTCTCCAACCTGAATATAAAAGTCCACATTGTAGAGTCTATCCCATTTGTCGGGGGCGGGCTTGATCTCAACACCCAGTTCTTTTTGTAGCTTTCCATATATTGTTTTTATTTCTGTCAAATAGCCGTTGTAGGTTCTGTGGATTACAAGGTTGTAGATATATTGAATGCAATCTTGCTCAGTTACTTCTTCAATTTCTGCCTGAATCACTTCGGTAATTTTCACGTACAATTTCCTCCCCAAGTCTTCAAGGTATTCCTGAGGAGATAGAGGAATGCCTTTTATTTTGAGAAATTCGGCAAGTTTTTTGTAGTAAAATTGCTCCCAGTCATTCACTGTTTTGGGACTGCACTCACGAATCCATTGCGAAACTGGACCTACACTATTCTTTTTGTTGAATCCCCATCTATTTGTTGCTATGTTGAGTATCCATTCCTTTGCCATTATTTTGTCTCTTTTCAAGTTCAATAAATTTTTCTCTGTATTTATGATTTTTACTTCTGTCTGCTATAGCGATGCCGGATTTGATTAAGTAGGCATTCACAAAGATTCTGTTTTTGAGGTAGACATAGGCTTCTATGGTCGTATTGCTGTTGTTGTTGTTGTTGCTATTATTCAGGCTCTGGTCAAATTGGAGGAAAACCTCTTTCTTCAAGATGTAATCTTTGAGGTACTGGATTGCCTGCTGCTTTTTGACCACCTGGATTCCCAAGAATTTGACTTTCAAGCCTGTGTTCAGCAGGATGGTTTGTTCATTCACGATTCCCACGACTTTGTATCGTTTTTCGCTTTGGAGGTTCAGTTGATTGGGGTCTATTTGGGGTTTGGCGTCCTGGATTCGGGGTACATAGTCTGTTTCCGATTGATTGTCGTGCGTTTCATCGTGCGTTGCAGGTTTTTGTTTTACGATCTGGATGTTTCCAGCGATCCGTAACAGGTAATTTTGGTGGATTCCGAGTTTTTGTTTGATGATTTCCAGAAATTTTTCGTTGATTTCGTAGCCGATGGCGTTTCTATTGAGGTTGAGTGCTACTTTGACGGTAGTTCCGCTTCCCAGGAAGGGATCTAAGACGGTTTCGCCCACGAATGTGTACATTTTGATCAGTCGTTTAGGCAGTTCTTCGGGGAACATGGCTTCGTGTTCTATCTGTCTTGCTCCGCCAAAATACCAGTGTCCATAGAAATATTCTTTCCATTCGTCTTTTGTCAACTTAGACTGTTCTTTAATGTCTGGAGGCACCTTTGGGCTTTTGCCGGGTTTTTTGAAAATCAGGATGAATTCATAGTCAATTTCAATCATTCCGTTGGGTGGGTAGGGGTAGGATCCCATGATGCTGGCGCCACCCGTTGTGTTCATGGTGGTTTTCTTTTGCCAGATGATGGAGCCCATATAGTCAAAGCCCAGGTGTTCGCACTGGGTGATCAGTTCGGCGTGGAGTGGAATGACTTTATATCGTCCGTAGGTTATGGCTCGTGCGAACTGGTCGCCAATGTTGATGCATAGTCTTCGTCCTGGCTTAAGGACTCTGTAGCATTCCTGCCATACGCGATAGAGGTCTTTCAGGTAATCGTGGAGGGATTGTCCGTATCCGATTTGTCCGGGTACGCCGTAGTCTTTGATGTGCCAGTAAGGTGGGGAGGTGACGATGAGGTCTATGGATTCGTCGTCCAGTTCTGTCATTTTGCGGCTATCGCCGATGATGATTTTTGCCCAGTTGTTCATAGTGGTAAGGTGGGTGGGGTAGGGTTTATGCGCATCCGGAGTTGGTTCCGCAGTTGGGGCAGGTGTAGCAGGTTCCGGTTCGTTGCATGAGGTGTCCGCATGTGGGGCAGATCATGGCTTCTTCGGTGGTGGGGGGACTGGTGAATTGTGATGTGCTGGTATGGTGGTGGTTGTGTTCGGATTGGGGGGATTCGTTCGTGGTGGTTTGGGTTTGCTGGATTTCTCGGAAGCGGAGCTGGTGTTCGGGTGGGGGTTCGTGGAGGAGGTCGGTTCGTCCTAAGTATTCGGCGGCGAGCAGTCGGAAGATGAAGTCCAGTACGGAGGTGGCGTGTTTGATGTAGGGGTGCTGGACGGTTCCGGATGGGTCAAAGCGTGTGTAGACGAATTTGTTGACGTATTCTTCCAGGGGGACGCCGTACTGGAGTCCGACGGATACGGCGATGGCGAAGCAGTTGAGGAGAGATCGGAAGGAGGCGCCTTCTTTGTACATATCTACGAAGAGTTCGCCGAGTCGTCCGTCGTCGTACTCGCCGGTTCGCACGAATATGCTTTGTCCGCCGATTTTGGCTTTCCAGGTAATGCCTTTGCGACGAAGTGGCAGGGGTTCGCGTATTGCGATATGGGGTAGTCGGCGCAGTTCGCGCAGTGCTTCTTTGGGGTGGGTTTCCAGGTAGTGTCGCAGTCGCTGGAAGAGCTGGTCGCGTTCCTGTGGCGTGAGTTCGGATTTTCCGTTGGTGGCGGCTGAGGTGGCGAGGGGTTGTGTGACCTTGCTTTTGTCGCGGTAGATGGCGATGGCTTTTAAGCCTTTTTCCCAGGCGAGGTAGTAGATTCGTTTGATGTCTTCTACGGTGGCGTGTTCTGGCAGGTTGACGGTTTTGGAGATTGCGCCGGAGATGTAGGGCTGGACGGCGGCCATCATGAGGACGTGTGCTTCGGGTCGGAGGTATCGTTTTCCTTTGCCTGAGGGGACGGCGCAGTCGAATACGGGGTAGTGTTCGGGTTTGAGGTGGGGTGCGCCTTCAATGGTTTGTCTGCCGCAGATGGTTTCTTCGGCTTCCTGGATTTGCTGGGTTGTGAATCCGAGCCACTGGAGCAGTGAGAAGTTGGGTTGTTGCCAGTAGCGTTTGGGTACGCCCAGTCGCTGGTAGGTTTCTTCGCCGAGGATCCATATTGTGAAAGCCTGGTCTAGGTGGGTGATTTGGGGCAGGATTTTTTCTACTTTTTGGAGGTCTTCGTCGGTCAGTCCTTTTTCTTTGAGGGATTGGGTGTTGATGTGGGGTGCGTTGTGGAGCGTGTTGGTTCCGAGGATGTAGGTGGTGATGTCCTGGATTTGTTGTTCGGAGTATCCGAGCATGCGGAGTGCGCGGGGTACGGACTGGTTGACGATTTTGAAGTAGCCGCCGCCTTCCAGTTTTTTGAATTTGACGAGGGAGAAGTCGGGTTCGATGCCGGTGGTGTCGCAGTCCATGAGTAGTCCGATGGTTCCGGTGGGTGCGATGCATGTGGCTTGTGCGTTGCGGAATCCGTATTTTTTGCCGAGTGTGAGGACTTCGTCCCAGAGGTTGCGGGCGGCGTTGACGAGGTCGTTGGGGAGGTATTGGTCGTTGAGGACGATGGGTGGTCGGTGGACGTCTTTGACGTCCTGGGGTTTACCGTGTACGCATGCGCGGTGGTTCTGGATTACGCGGAGCATGCTTTTTTTGTTGCGCTGGTAGGCGGGGAAGGGTCCGAGGGCTTTGGCGAGTTCGGCGCTGGTTCGGTAGACCATTCCGGTCATGAGTGCGGTGATGGCGGCGGCGAGTTGTCTGCCTTCTTCGCTGTCGTAGGGGATGCCTGCGCTCATGAGGAGTGCGCCCAGGTTGGCGTATCCCAGACCGAGTGTTCGGTATTCCCAGGAGCGTTTTGCAACGCGTTTATCGGGGTATTGAGCCATACTGACGGAGATGTCCAGGACGATGGTCCAGAGTCGGCAGGCGTGGAGGAAGTCGTCTATACGGAATTGTCCTTTTTGTTCGTCCCAGAATTTGATGAGGTTGAGGCTGGCGAGGTTGCATGCGGTGTCGTCAATGAACATGTATTCGGAGCAGGGGTTGGAGGCTCGGATGGGTTCGTCGTTGCGGCAGGTATGCCAGTCGTTGATGGTGGTGTCGAACTGGAGTCCGGGGTCGGCGCATGCCCAGGCGGCGCGTGCGATTTCGTCCCATAGTTTGCGTGCGGGGATGGTTGCCATCGTTTTGCCTGTGGTTCGTGCGGTGAGTTCCCAGTTGCCGTCTTCTTTAAGGAGTGTGAAGAATCGTTCAGGGAGTCGTACGGAGATGTTGGCGTTTTGTCCCCAGATGCTTTCCAGGACTTCTTCTAAGGGGTAGCCCGCCTGGAGAAGTTGTCGTGCGCGTTCTTCTTCCCGGGCTTTCCATCGGACGAAGTCCAGGATTTCGGGGTGGTCGGCGTCTAAGCAGACCATTTTGGCGGCGCGTCGTGTGGTTCCTCCGCTTTTGATGGCGCCGGCGGCGGCGTCTCCGATACGGAGGAAGGACATCAGTCCGGAGGAGGTTCCGCCGCCGGAGAGGGGTTCGCCGCGTGCGCGGATTGCGGAGAAGTTGGTTCCGGTACCGGATCCGTATTTGAAGATGCGTGCTTCGCGGACCCAGAGGTCCATGATTCCGCCGGGGTTGACGAGGTCGTCCCGGACTGAGAGGATGAAGCAGGCGTGGACCTGGGGACGTTCGTAGGCGGAGGTAGAGGGGTGGACTTCGCCGTTTTCATCGGTGTACCAGTGGCCTTGTGCGGGTCCGCGAATTCCGTATGCCAAGTAGAGGCCTGTATTGAACCATTGTGGTGAGTTGGGTGCCGCCATTTGTGCCAGGAGCATATAGACGAGTTCGTCGTAGAAGGCTTGGGCGTCTTCGCGAGTTGCGAAGTATCCGAGTTGTTCCCCCCACCAGCGCCAGGCGTAGGCGAGTCGGTGGACCACCTGTTTGACGGAGTGTTCGCGTCCGTCGGGAGAGTCGGGCACGCCGGCTTTTCGGAAGTATTTTTGTGCCAGGATATCGGTGGCGATCTGAGACCAGTGTTTGGGCACTTCCACGTCTTTGAGTTCGGCAATGACTTTGCCGGAGGTGTCGCGGATGACAGAGGTTCGTTTTTCGTACTGGAAGTAGTCAAAGGGCGATTTGCCTTTTTGGGTGAAGCGTCGTGGGATTCGCAAGCCCTGAAGTTTTTTCTTTTGCCCAGCGCGTTGTTGGGTTGTGGGTGTTGTGGGAGTTGTTGTGCTGCTCATGGGTTGTGGTTTTGTCTGGTGGGATGTGCTGGTTTTGCTGAAGGGTTTCCACTGGGTAAGATACAGTTCAAATTCTGAAGGGAGGTAGGAAAAGTTGGGTTTGTGGGTTTGGACTGGTTTGCAGTGGCTTGGAGGCGTTGTTTTGTTCGGGTTCCCGAATTTTGGATACGCATTACGGGGTGTGCTTCGTTTAAGAATTGTAGTTTACCTTGCGTGCGGTTTTGCGGTGCATGCAAGGGCGCAAATTGAAGCGCAACGCTGTAAAATTGGGTAGTCATGGTGAGGCGAATGTTGAGGTGGCGAGGGTTGTGGCTGGTTGCAGCAGGTGGTTTGCTGGCATTGGGTTTTGGGATTCGTCAGAGAGGCGGAGGTGAGTGGCAGGTGGACAAGGCGCACTCACGGATTGGGTTTCGGATCCAACACATGGGGATTTCAGAGGTGTCGGGCGAGTTCAAGAACTGGGACATGACCGTAACCATGCAAGGTGAAGACTTGACCACTGCACAGATTCGGCTGGAGATAGATGCGGCGAGTATAGACACGCGAAATGCCAAGCGTGATGAACACCTGCGCAGCTGCGACTTTTTCTGTGTGGAAAAGTATCCGAAGATCATTTTCACAAGTACGCGGGTTCGGAAGGTGGGCGACCGGGTTTATGAGCTGGAAGGGAACCTGACGATGCACGGTCAGACGCATCCTGTTCAGCTGGAGGTGATTCACAATGGGACGGTGAAGGATCCGTGGGGCAATACGCGAGCGGGGTTTGAAGTGCGCGGGAAGCTGGATCGGTATCAATGGGGGATTACCTACGGGGGTAAGCTGGAGACTGGTGAGTTGACGATTGGTCGGGAGGTGGAACTGGATATTCATATAGAGCTGGTGCGGGGTGGTTGAGGTGGTTTTTTTTGGGGGCTGGGTTTTTTGGGTGTGCGGGGCGGGGCATCATGAGTAGATTTTGTTTTCTCTCATGCGTGCATGTTTTGTTCCTGTATTGTGTTGTTCGTTAAGTCTTTTTGGTGTTCAGCAATTTTCTTTGCATGCGGGCGGTCGGTTGCGTAATCCGAAACCGTTCAAAGTAATTCGGCTTGGTCGGAATACTTCTCCGGTTTGTGCACTTGGCTTCAGTGTTACTGGTTCCTATCTGATTGTAGGTACGGAACATGGAGATCTTTATGGATGGGAGACTTTTGACTGGAAGCAGGTGCCTGCGCTGCGGAAGACGATCAAGGGATCTGTTGTAGTTGCGTTTGACCCGCGCTCAGGTAATCTTGCTTTGACAGGTGGACAAGAGCATGTGCGTATCGTGGGGTTACCTTCTGGTTGGGAGGTTGTTGTTTTGAAGGAATCCCTGAAGGATGTGAAGGATATGGCATTCAGTCTGGATGGTGAGTTTTTGGCAGTTGCGAGCAAGCGGGGGAAAATTCATATTTGGCAGATAGAAACGAAGGATCGGGTTGCTGTACTCAAGGTAATTGGGAAGGAGCTGGTGTCCATTTCTTTTGATCCTGGGGGTCGGTATTTTGTGGCGGCCAGTGAAGGGAGAGTGCAAGTTTGGGATGTGGGTACCTGGAATCTAGTCAATGTGCAGAGGGTAGATCAGGTGGGAATCGGTCAGCTTCAAGCACTTGCCTTCAGTCCGGATGGGCGGTATATAGTGGTTGGAAGCAATAAGGGTATTGAACTGTGGTCTGCCGATAGGTGGGCACCTTTGTTTACGCTGGATTCGCATATGACAGAAATTCATGTGGTTGTGTTCAGTCCTGACGGGCGATATTTGGCGGTAAGCGGTCGTTACCAGGGACGGTCGCAAGTTCGGCTCTGGCGTGTAAGCGACTGGGAGGAAATAATGGTGGTGGATACACCCTTTATGGATGCCCATGCGCTATCCATCAGTGCATTTAGTCGGTTTCTGGCTGTGTCCAATCGGCTGGACAATTCAATCTGGATCTGGGATTTGGGAAATCTGGTTAGCAGTGGTTCTGTTGCTCGTAAGGTAGACACCGATATGTGGGATACGTTGCTTTTTGGTGTAGGGTCGGTGCCTGTAGACACGAATATGCATGTGGAAAAGCCGGCACGATACCCTGGCGGTTTTCAGGCGCTTTCGCGGTATATTCAAACTAATTTTAATCTACAGGCACTTAAAAAATGCAGGGAAGGTGATGTGCGTCGTGATGGGGATATGCATTTAGGGAGGATGGCAGTTGTACGTTTCTATATAGAGGCAGACGGAAGTGTATCTCAGGTGGAAATCATAAGGAGTTCTGGCTGTTGGGAAGTGGACCGGGAATTGCTACGGGTGATTCGGAGTATGCCGCGGTGGGAGCCGGCGAGGTCATTAGAAGGGGAAGCGGTGCGGACATATTATGTGCTTCCGGTGGTGGTTGGGGATTGAGTGTTTTGGGTTGGGTTTTGGGTG
>JALWYU010000078.1 GCA_026992635.1 Bacteroidota bacterium
CCCCTCAACCTCCCGTATCGCCGTCCATCCCTCTTCACTCACCTCCACCACAAAGTGCCGATCCGCAAACCGTGCCACCGCCGGCAAATGCGTAATGACAATCAACTGGGTAACTCCCGACATTGCCCGAAGAAACTCACCCAGCGCAACCGCCGCCTCTCCAGACAACCCCACATCCGGTTCATCCAACACAAGGCAGGGCACAGACCGAGAACGACCCATTACACTGTACAACGCTAAGAGTATACGCGTCTGCTCACCTCCCGACGCCACCTCCACAACAGATTGCCAGCCCCTCCCCAACAACCGCCGATTCTTGCACAGTAATTGAAACCGATCCATCCCCAGTAAAGTCGGCTCAGCCACCGGCTCATGTTGTATTTTCACCTGAAGATACTGAAGATTGAGCCGGTCAAATACCGACTGCAACGCACGCTCCAGATCCGGCAATGCTTCCAGGCGCTTCGCTCGTAACTGCTCCGCCAGCGCACGCAATCGCGTTTCTATCTGCTCCACCTGAACTTGCAACCGTTCACGTTCCGCTTCCAGCTGATGGTAAGTCTCCAGCTGCCGACTGAGCCGATCACGAAGCGCAATCAACTCATCTATAGTCCGAACATGATATTTATGCGTCAATGTAAACAGTTGATCGCGCAACTGCTCCAGCTCCTCCCGTTGGGCACTAAATGTTTGCACGTCTTCTTGAACATCTTGCAAAAAGGCAAGAAACTCAGTCAATTGATCTTGCCAGCTCGCAAAGACATCCTGCCACGTCCGGGCTTCATTGTAAAAAGGCGCCAGCCCCTCCATAAGACGAACAAGCCGACTGACACCCTCTTCCAGCGCCACCGCCTCTCCAGAACCCCGAGTCAGCACCTCAATCTCTTGAAGAATTTGCTCCAGCTGCTCTATATGGCGGAGCTTCTCCAGCTGGACAGCCAAATTTTGTGTCTTCCACACATCTAAGGGCTGAGCCCTTAACTCCTCTACTGCACTTTGCAAGTACGCCACCGACGGAGCCAGCTCCTCCAGCCGCGCCTTAACCTTTTGAAGCGCACCCCTAACCGACTGCCACTCCCGATAAACGCGCTGATACTCCGAAAGGACAGACGGACGAGCATACCCATCTATCCACGTCAGCAAAAACGAAGAATCCGACAAATGACGAACCGCATCCTGCGTCTGAATCAGAAAAAGACCCTCACTCAACGCACGAAGCACCTCTAAGGAAACCGGTGTATCATTCACAAAGGCACGCGACCGACCCGACGCCGTCAACTCCCGACGAATCACAATACGCCGATCCGGCAACGGATCCAGATCGCGAGCCTCCAGCCAGGATACAAACAACCCCCCAGGATCAGCAAACTCCGCCTCTAAAACCGTCTTCCCCTCCCGCGGAAACCACTTCTTCTCAGCACGAACACCACTTAACAGCCGAAGCGCATTCACAAGCAACGACTTACCGGCACCCGTCTCACCCGTAAACACATGCATACCCCGCGAAAACGTCAACTCCACATCCCGAAGCATCAGAAAATCCCGAATGCGCAACACCGCAAGATAAGGAAAGCGCACCTCACGACCTCCTCCACCCGCAGAACTCCCCATTGACAGACCTGCACCTTTCCTTCGCCCGTTCCCAAACCCTAAACACACCACAAGCCCACTTCAAATCCCTCCAGCTACTCCATTAACCCCTGTACCCAACATCCCCGACGCAACCGCCCACTCCCCTTCAAGTGGAAATCGGACTTGAATACTCGCTACCTCCCTCGCCCCTCTCCGACTTGCGCTTACTGCCCTCCACCAGATAACCAATTAAAATCAGAAGACCACCAACAACCGCCAGAATAATCGTAATCGTCAGATACACTCCCCACTTGAAAAGCGGATTCCCCGTATACCGGTACAACCGCCACACAAACAACAACGAGTAAATCAAACCAATCACACCCGCCACCAGCATCACCACAACCACCACAGTACCCAGCACCGACGTACCAACCATCTCTATTAACATCTCAACCACCGCCGACTGCGATAAAGCCTGTTCACCACTCGCCGCGGCAGATATCACCTCCTTGCTTACCTCAATCAACGCATAGAACGCCATAACCAACGCAATGATTGAAGCAACAAGTGCAATAACAGAAGCAAGCACCGCACGCCGAACAATTTGAAATACTCCGGGATCCTCATACGCCTGTGCCAAAAACTTCCCCGCCTGCCACCAGAACACCAGCATCAAAATGATGAGCACAACCGAAGCAATCTGCCCTACAAACGGAATGAAACCCGCCACCGCATTACCCAGCAACAAAATCCCCATCCAGAACACCTTACCCCAGCCTTCACGATAAGCCTGCCAGTCCCGAACCGTGTAAGTCCCCGTCGCCTCAACCATGACACCCGGATTTACACACTTACTCTTAACCCCAGCCAATTCCCAGCCCCTCTCCAAAAAAGTTACGATACCCCGCCAAAACAAAAACAAACTTCTCCAACGCCAAAAACACAAACCACTCCAAATCAGCAAGTGGGAAAAAGTGGGGAAAAGTGGGAAAAAGTGGGAAAGTTTCCCAAAAAGGCCTTACCTTATATATGCACCTCCCACACAAACAAGAAATAACTCCAATGTTCACAGGCAGATTTACAGGACGACTGGACCACAAAGGACGTATCGCTCTCCCCGCCCCCCTCTATGAACAATTCCGTGCCTACCTCTCCCAAACCCCAAAACAACCCCACGACTTCAACCTCGTCCTCGTCCGAGACGTAGACCCCTGCCTCGCACTCTACCCCCTCCCCATCTGGATCAATTTCCAAAAGCAACTCCTCCAGCGGATCAACTGGGCAAACCCACAGCACCGCCGATTCCTCCGAACCCTCGCACAGGACGTCTACCCACTCAAAATTGATGGACACAACCGAATCCTCATCCCAGAACGACTACGACAACACGCTCAACTCCAGGTGCCCGGCGAAGTCGTCATCCTCGCACTCGCACACCGCGCCGAACTCTGGAACCCCAAACTCTTAGAACAACAGGGTACACTCCCCCACGACGAACTCACCACTCTCGGAACCCAGCTCCTCCCCTCCGAATTCTTCCCCTTCCTCCCGCAAATCACCATCCACCAACAGCCCCATACCCACCAAAAGCCACAAACCCCTCAAACTTAACTCCTCAAAAAAAACCAGCCACCACCATGACCACCAGCTCCCAACCTCTCACCCACACACCCGTCCTCAAAGAAACCGTCATCACCTACCTCGTCCAAAACCCCAACGGCATCTACGTGGACGCTACAATGGGCGCCGCCGGACATACACAAGCTATCCTCAATGCACTGGGAACCAGAGGTAAACTCCTCGCAATGGACGTCTCACCACACGCCACCCACCACGTGCCCCCAGACCCACGTATCCGATACGTCCGACACAACTTCCGATACCTCATCTTCTTCTTAGAATACCTCAAATGGATTCCCGTCGACGGCATCCTCGCCGACCTGGGCGTAACCCTCTCCCACTACTACCAGCCCCAAATGGGCTTCACCTTCCACCAAACCGCACCCCTAGACCTGCGCCTCGACCCCGACCTCCCCAAAACCGCTCAGCAATTCCTCAAAACCGCCTCCGAACAAACCCTCCAGAAAATCTTTGAAGAATACGGCGACCTCTACCCCGCCAAACGGCTCGCTCGCGCAATCATTGAAGCACGACAACAACAACCCATCATCACCACCACCGACCTCGTCGCCATCCTCCAGCCCTACGCCCGAGGAAAACGCAAACGATTCTTCGCACGCGTATTCCAGGCACTGCGCATCGCCATCAACGATGAATTCACAGCACTTACCGACCTGATCCAGCAAGCCGAACGCATATTGCGCATCCACGGACGACTCCTCATCCTCACCTATCACTCCGGCGAAGACCGAATCATCCGCCACTACCTGAAAACCTCCCAACACCTCATCGCACACCCCGACTCACCAATAACACCCTCACCACAGGAAATCACCACCAACCCCCACGCACGCTCCGCACGACTCCATATCCTGGAAAAAATCCGATAACCTTCCGCAGACAACACCTCATCCACCAGATCAACTCCCCACCAGAATTAAAACAGCACAACACGATGAAATCCTGGCAATCTATTGTTCTCTGGTGGCAAGCCTGGCGCAGCGAATTGCGATCCTGGCGATTCCTCACCTTCCTCTTTACCCTCCTGATCATCTACATCTGGCTCTCCCACGAATACCTCCGCATCTCCATCCACGTACGACAACTCCAGCAACGGTATGAAGAAACCCGAACACAATATCTATTCTGGCTCAGCCAGTGGTCCGCACAACAACGCCCCTCACTCCTGGAACAAAAACTCCGGCAAAAAGGCTACCAACCCCCTGAACACCCACCCTTCCAGCTCGCCAACCCCACCAGATAAACCCCAAAAAAAAAAACGACCCACCAACCATGCCGCCAGCGCATCAAAACCCATCAAAAGTCCGACACCGAATCTTCCTTCGCGTACTCATTGTCGCCCTGATCCTCACAGGATTCGCCATCACCGTCCTTGCCAGCGTAATCCACGTCGTCCTCCAAAACAAACCCCTCACCCTCGCAAAACCCCACATAGACACCCTCACACCACCCCGCGGAAACATCTACAGCGAAAACGGGATGCTCATGGTTACCTCCCTCCCCGCATGGAACGCTTACTTTGACCCATTCGCCGACGGACTCCCCCCAGAAACCCTCTGGACCCAACTCCCCAACCTCGCCAAATGCCTCGCCAACACACTGAACACACGTTCCACCACACAATGGCTGGATTACCTCCTCCAGAAAATCCGAACCGGCAACCGCTACATCCACATCGCCTCCAGCATTGACCTCATCACCATGAAACAACTCAAAACCTGCCCCATATTCCGACGAGGGAGATACCGCGGCGGTCTCATCTTGGAAAACCATATCCGACGACACTACGTCTTCGGCGAACTGGCACGTCGTACACTCGGATACGCCTACACCACCTACCAGTCCGGCCTAGAACGATACTTCCACCAGATCCTCGCCGGAAACCCCGGACTACAAATCGCCTACAAACTCCCACGCGGCAACCAGCTCATCAAAAACATCCTCCAGAAACCCCAGCCCGGAAACGACCTCATCGTCACACTGGACCCCTTCATCCAGGATATCGCACACCACCACCTCCTCCAGATGCTCATCCAAACCCGGGCAGACCACGGCTGCGTGATCGTCATGGAAGTCCCCACCGGTAAACTCCGTGCAATCGTCAACCTGAAATGCTTACCCAACGGACAGTGCAAAGAATACCACCGAAACTACGCCATCCACGAACGATACGAACCCGGATCCACATGGAAAGCCGCCTCCATCTTAGCCGTCCTGGAAGCCACTAACCTCTCCACAACAAGCCCCATACCCACCTTCAACGGCAAATTCAAGTACTACGACCGTCTCATGGAAGACCACGAACTGCCCCAACAGGACACCGTCCCACTCCGCAAAGCCTTCGCCCACTCCATGAACGTCGCACTCTCCCACTTGGTCTGGGAAACTTTCCGCGATCAGCCCCACCAATTCATCAATTACCTCCGCCAGTTCGGACTCACCGAACCCACAGGAATTACTTTCCCCAACGAACCCACTCCCCGCATCAAAACACCCGACGACCCCACATGGAGCGGAACAACCCTGCCCTGGATGGCAATCGGTTACGAAGTCCAGGTCACACCACTCCAGCTCCTCACCTTCTACAACGCCATCGCCAACAACGGAACCCTGATCAAACCCCTCTTAGTCTCAGAAATCCGACAGGGCAACCACACCATAGAACGATTCACAACCCAGATCCTGCGAAAACAAATCGCTTCACCCAACGCCATCCATAAACTCCAAACCTTACTGCAAGCCGTCGTCCACGAAGGAACCGCCAAAAACATCTACTCACCTTACCTGCCCATAGCCGGCAAAACCGGAACCGCACAAATCGCACGCAAAGGCAAATACCTCCGACAGTACGTCTCCTCATTCGTGGGCTACTTCCCTGCTGACCAGCCCCTCTTCTCATGCATCGTCGTCATCCACAACCCCAAACACGGCTTCTACGGCAGCCAGGTCGCCGCACCCGTCTTCTACGAAATCGCACGACGACTCCTTGCCAAATATACCACCATCAACCCCTCCACAATCATTCCGCCACAACCACCACACACCTGGCAACACGCCTTCCCAACCTCCTTAGCAATCCTCTTCCCGGAATTCCTCCCAACCACCACAACCACCACAAACCATACACTGCTCACCTTCCAGGATACCACACCCCACCTCACTACACCTCACCCCGATACAATCCCCGACGTGCGCAACATGGCACTGAGCGATGCACTCGCCCTCCTCAGCAGCTACGGACTCCAGATCCACATCAAAGGCTCACCCTGGGGACGCATCTCCCACCAGTACCCACCACCCGGAAAACCCCGATTCCGATACCGAACCATCACACTCTGGCTACAGCCCTGAACAAAATCCCAACCAACCCATGACCTGGCAACTCAACTCCCTGCTCCACGGACTGACCAAACAACAAATCGTCGGACCCTGCATAGACACCATCACAGGATGGACAACCCACGCCCAATCAGTCCAGCCCGGCAACCTCTTCATCGCTATTCGCGGAACCCACCACGACGGACATAACTGGATTGACGAAGCCATCACACGCGGCGCACGCGTCATCCTTTGCGAAACACTTCCTCCCACCCAACACCCCCACGTCCTGTACATCCAGGTACCTTCCACACGACTCGCATGGACACACATCGTCCGACAAGCCTACCACAAACCCGATGAACACCTGACACTCGTCGCCGTCACAGGCACCAACGGAAAAACCACCACCGTCTACCTCCTCTGGCAATCCCTCCACCACCTGGGCTATCCCTCAGGCATGTTCTCCACAATCCGCTACGGATGGCACAACCACTGGCAAGACGCCACACTCACCACACCCGACCCCAACACCTTCTTTCCACTCCTGGCAAAAATGCAACAGCACGGCATCCAGTACGTATTCCTAGAAGCCAGCTCACACAGCCTCGCCCAACACCGACTCACCTCCGTACGAATCCAGGGCGCTATCTTCCAGAACCTCTCCCACGACCACCTGGACTACCACGGATCCATAGAAGCCTACCGCGCCGCCAAATTCAAACTGGCACAACTCACCCACCCCTCCGGATTCCTCCTCGCCAACTTAGACGACCCCCACGGACAACACTTCCTCCAGGCAGGAAAACACGTCCAGCACCGCGCAGGTTTCGCTATCCATAACCCAGCACAATTCCGTACACGAATCATCAGCGCCGAACCCGGCAGCCTCACACTCGCCCTCAACAACCACTGGATCACTCTCCCGCTCACCGGACACTTCCAAGCCTACAACGTACTCGCCACCTGGGCAGCCCTCCACTACCTCCTGCCCACCGAAGACCCCATACGTAAACTGGAAGCACTCTCCCAATGCCAGCCCCCACCCGGCAGACTCGAACCCGTCATCCACAAACCCTTCTACGCCTTCATAGACTACGCCCACACACCCCACGCACTCCAAACCGTACTCACCACACTCCGCCAGTTCAAACACAACAAACTCATCGTGGTCATCGGATGCGGCGGCAATCGCGACACCCAAAAACGACCCAAAATGGGCGCAATCGCAACACAACTGGCAGACCTCGCTATCTTCACCAGCGACAACCCAAGAAACGAAGACCCCCTCCACATCATCCAGGAAATGGTCAAAGGCGCTCAGCCCCTCAACAACTACCTCATTGAACCCAACCGAAAACAAGCCATATTCCTGGCAGTCAAACTGGCGCAACCCAACGACATCCTCCTGATCGCCGGTAAAGGCCACGAAACCTACCAGGAAATCCAGGGCAAAAAAATCCCCTTCTCCGACAAAGAAGTACTCCTCAACGCCTACCACACCCTCCTGAAAAAATCCTTCACCTTCACAACCCGCTAACCCACACCCTCCCAAAACCCCAAACACCCATGCTCTACTACCTCTTCCACTACCTGGACACCCAGTGGGATGTACCTGGCGCCGGCGTCTTCCAGTACATCTCCTTCCGTTCAGTCGGCGCCTTCGTCCTGGCACTCATGCTCACCATCTGGCTCGGGAAACGCGTCCTCACCCTACTCCAAAAATGGCAAATCCAGGACGAAGGAAGACAACTCGGACTGCCCGAAGAAGAACGCAAACGCAAAACACCCACGATGGGCGGACTCATGATCATCGGCGCCAGCCTCATCGCTATGCTCCTCTTCGCACGACCCGACAACGTCTACGTCCAGCTCTTCCTCTTCACCATCCTCATTATGGGCGCCATCGGCTTCATTGACGACTACATCAAAGTCTTCCACAAAAACAAAGCCGGACTCAAAGCACTCAACAAACTGGCAGGACAGGCAATCCTGGGCATCCTCCTCGGCGTCGTCTTAGCCTTCCACCCCGATGTGCGTATCCGAATCTTTCACGACACCCCCACACCCCACCAGCCCCAACCCACCTACACCGACATCCGCGCATTCGTCACTACCATCCCCTTCGTCAAAGAACACGTGTTCCACTACGAATGGATCCTGGAAGCACTGGGTATAGACACCAGATGGACCTGGCTCCTCTTTATATTCGTCGCTATGCTCGTCAACGTCGCCGTATCCAACTCCGCCAACCTCACCGACGGACTGGACGGACTCGCCGCCGGCATCGCCGCCATCGTCCTCTCCACCCTCGCACTCTTCGCCTACGTCTCAGGCAACGCCATCTTCTCCGACTACCTCAACATCATGTTTATTCCCGGAACCGGTGAACTCGTCGTCGCCACCGCCGGACTCGTCGGCGCCACCGTCGGCTTCCTCTGGTACAACGCCTACCCCGCCCAGGTCTTCATGGGCGATACCGGCAGCCTCATGCTCGGATCAGCCATCGGCGTCCTCGCACTCATCCTCCGAAAAGAACTGCTCCTACCACTACTGTGCGGCATCTTCTTCTTGGAAGCACTTTCCGTCATCCTCCAGGTCGGATACTTCAAATACACACGCTGGCGAACCGGAACCGGACAACGCATCTTCCGAATGGCACCTATCCACCACCACTTCCAGCTCAAAGGATGGCACGAAAACGTCGTCGTCGTCCGATTCTGGCTCATCTCCGCAATCCTCGCCGCCGCCACACTCGCCCTCCTCAAACTCCGTTAAACCCACAAATCCATGACCACAACTTCCCCAACCATGGACGTGCTCATCTGGGGACTGGGACGCAGCGGATGGGGCGCACTCCTCCTGGCACTCAAAAAAGGTTATCGCGTCGCCGTCTCCGAACAACAACCACTCAACACCCAAACCCGACAATTCCTGCAGCAACACGACATCCCCTACGAAGAAGGCAAACACACTCCACAATGGTTCGCACAAGCCCCACTCATCGTCAAAAGCCCGGGCATACCCCCACACCACCCACTCTTCCACGAAATTCCCTCCCTATCCCAACGCGTCATCTCCGACATTGAATGGGGATACCTCCACACCCAAAATACCATCATCGCCATCACCGGAACCAACGGAAAAAGCACCACCACCAAACTCATCGCTCACCTCCTCCAAACCGCCAACCTGCCTGCAGCCTTCTCCGGAAACATCGGCAAAAGCTTCTGCCTCCAAATCATAGAATGGGACGCACCCTACCACGTCGTAGAAGTGAGCAGCTTCCAGCTGGCACACACCCAAAAATTCCATCCCAAAATCGCCATCATCCTCAACATCGCTCCCGACCACCTGGACTGGCACAAAACCATGAACCACTACATCACCGCCAAATGGAAAATCACACAAAACCAAACCCCAAACGACTGGCTGCTCACAGGCTCCGACACCCTCACACAAACCTACCTCCAGAACCAAACTACACGAGCACAACACCTCCCCATCCATTACACCTTCAACCCCAAAACCTTAGAGGTTTCCATCCCACTGCCCAATCACACTACACTCACCCTGACACGCAACGACTGGATCCGCGCACTCACGCCCCAGAACGTCGCCGCCGCCACACTCACCGCCTACCTCATGAACATTCCCCCCAAAACCATCCAGCACAACCTGTCCACCTTCCAGGGACTGCCCCACAGAATGGAAACCATCGCTGAATACCAGCAAGTCCTGTTCATCAATGACTCCAAAGCCACCAACGTCCACGCAACACACTGGGCACTCACCCTCGCCAACCCGCCCATCATCTGGATCATGGGCGGCTACCTAAAAGGCAAACCCGACTGGACACCACTCATTGACCTCGCCAAACAAAAAGTCAAAGCCATCATATGCATCGCCAAAGACTGGGAACCCTTCTACCGCGCATTCCACCACCTGAATATCCCCTTCCATACCGCTGACACCTTCACAGAAGCCATCCACCAAGCCTGGCAATACGCCGAGCCCGGCGCAACCATCCTCTTCTCACCCGCCGCCGCCAGCTACGACCGTTTCCAAAACTACCAGGAACGCGGAGAACACTTCTGCCAAACCGTCTGGAACTTCGTAGAACACCAGATCTACCAGAAATCCACCGCATAATGCATCAACACTGGCTACGGGGCGACCGACAACTCTGGACCGCTTTCTTCATCCTCCTGGGCATCTCACTCCTGGGCGTATACAGCGCAACGGGAAACCTCGCACTGATCCAGGGCGGTTCACCCCACAAATACTTCCTCCGCCACTTCGCCTTAGTCGCATCCGGTGCACTCCTCGCCATCGCCATCGCTCGCATCCCTTACACCGCCTTCCGGAGAATCGCTACACCACTCCTCATTCTCGCCATCTTCCTCCTGACACTCACACTGGTCAAAGGCGTCAAAATCAACGAGGCACGACGATGGCTACTCATCCCCTTCCTCAACATCACCTTCCAGACCTCCGCATTCGCCCAGTTCGCACTCATCCTCTACTTAGCAAGCACCTTATCCACTATGTACGACCAGTTCATCAACCCCAACACACAACCCTTCTGGAAACTCTTCAAACGCATACTCCTCAAAATCGCTCTGCCCACCGGGATCGTCATCGTCCTCATTGCACCCGCTAACCTCTCCACCGCACTCCTTACCACCGCCATCGCACTCACCCTCATGTTCGTGGGACTGATCCCAATCCGACACCTCCTCCTATCCGGACTCACACTCCTCATCTTCGGCACACTTATTATTGGCATCGCCCACATCGCAGGCATGGAAACACGGCTCACCACCTGGCAACAACGCATACTCATGTACTTTGCACCCGAAGACCAGACCCCCTACCAGGTCCAGCAAGCCCAGTACGCACTCCAGCACGGCGGATGGTTCGGACAGGGACCCGGTAAAAGCCTCTTCCGATACTACCTGCCACACGTCTACTCCGACTACATCTTCGCACTCATCGTGGAAGAATACGGCGTCGTCGGCGGACTCCTCACACTCGCACTCTACCTGTGGATTCTCTTCCGCGCAATCCAGCACTTCCTCCGAATTGAAGGACGTTTCGGCGCACTACTCCTCTTAGGCATCGGAATCGCCCTACCCACCCAGGCACTGACCCACGCCGGCGTCGTCGCAGGACTCCTCCCACCCACAGGTATACCCCTGCCACTCATCAGCATGGGCGGAACCTCCATCTGGTTCACCTGTATGCTCTACGGACTCCTCTGCAACATCAGTGCCTACGCCCTACAACCCAAACCCACAACACAACAACAACAACAACAACCCACAACCAAACCCAAACCAGAACAACATCACGAACAACAACACACACAATCACAACACGACCACGAATGGCACACCAGCTTCCCGCCTGCATCAGAAACCCTTACACCCACAACCCCCCACCCAAACACCAGCACCTCCACTTCTTCCCAAACCCAAGAACCCGAAATCCTCACACTCTACCCATGAATGCACAAACCTCTCCCCACCGGAAACACCTCCTCATGATCGGCGGCGGAACCGCCGGACACGTCTTCCCACTGATCGCACTCCACCCCTTCCTCCAAAAACACCAGTGGCACTACGCCATCATCACCGACCCGCGCGGACAACCCCAGCTCCAAAACCACTTCCCACCACATCACATCCGAACCATCCGAATCCACGGATGGTACCGGAAAAAATGGTGGAAAAACCTGGATCTCACCTACCTGATACCCTGGGCATTCTGGCGTGCCACCTTCTGGCTGGAACGATGGAAACCCACCATAATCTTCGCAACCGGTGGATACGTCCAGGTACCCGTACTCTGGGCAGCACGCCACCTCCGAACCATACCCCTCATCCTTTACGAGCCCAACGCCATCCCCGGACTCGCTACACGACTCTTCCTCAGACAGGCAACACGCATCTGCACCTTCCTCCCCTCAGACCAGCTGCCCAAAGACAAAACCATCCAAACCGGCGTACCACTCCGACCCACTTTCCTCAAAGAAATCCAGTATACACCCCAGCAAGCCCGACAACAGCTCAACCTCCCACAGAACCAACCCATCCTCACTATACTGGGCGGATCACTCGGCGCACAATTCTTCAACGAATTCCTCGCACAAACCCTCAAACACTGGATCCAGCAAGGCGTCTTCATCATCTGGCAAACCGGGAAACAACCCATCCCCCAGCACGCACGCCACTACCACAACCACCCCCAAATCCGTATGGCTCCCTTCTTTGACCACATCGGTTTAATCCTCCGAGCCTCCACACTCGCTGTAGTCCGCGCAGGCGCCACCACCCTCGCCGAAATCCTCGCCAGCGGAACACCCGCTATCGCCGTCCCCTCGCCACACGTGGCTGACAACCACCAGGAAGCCAACGCACGCACCTTAGCAGAACAGGGCGCTATCCACCTCGTCCGCCAGCAAGAAGGATTTCAATCACTGCGCAAAACCATTGAACACCTCCTCCAAAACCCCCACAAACGCCAGCAACTCGCTAACAAAGCAAAACAACTGGCAATCACCGACAGCGCACACCGCCTGTTCCAAACCCTACAGCAATACGCAAATCTCCACACATGACCACCACCCGAAAAATCTTCCTGGCAGGTATTGGCGGCACCGGCATGAGTACACTCGCCTGGTTCCTCAAACATCTGGGATACTCCGTAGAAGGCTACGACCGCGCACCCTACACCCTCCAAGACCTGCAAAACGCTTTCCGCGTAACCCACCACCTGGAAGAAGCTCTCCAATGGCTCAACCACCACACCCACCTCGTCTACACACCCGCACTACCCGATGACCACCCCCTCCTCCAAAAAGCACGAAACCTCCACCTCCACATAGAACGACGCGCACAATTCCTGGGCAACCTCCTCCACAACTACCCCCACATCGCCATCGCCGGAACACACGGAAAATCCTCCACCACACTCCTCACCACAACCATCCTCCGATACTTCCACATCCATGCCACCGCACTCGTCGGGGCACCCATCCAGAACCATACACAAAGCGGATTCCTGCCAGGCAACCTCCACAACGCTCCCATCATCATAGAAGCCGACGAATACGACCACGCCTTCCTCACACTCACACCCGAAATCAGCGCCATCGTCTCCTTAGAACACGAACACGTTGACCACTACCCAACCGAAGCAAGCCTCCTGGAAGCCTTCCGACACTTCATCCTGCGCACCCAAAAAGCAGTCCTGATTGACGGAACACTCGCACAACGCTACCCATCCTGGATCCAGTCCCTGCCCAGAGAAAAAATCTGGTTCCTCCACTGGCAAACCCACAACCACCCACCACACCACCTCCCCCCCGACAGAACCTTCCTCCTGAGTAACTACCAGATCCACCGACAGCCCCTTCGCCCACCCACCATCTCCGTACACTGGCACCCCCCACAACAACCCAAATCTGTCCAGTGCCTCCTGCCCATACCCGGAAAACACTTCGCATGGAACACCGGAGTCGCTCTCAGCCTAACCTACCTCTACCTGCAAATCCACAACTACCATCCCCACAACATCCTGCCTAGCCAATTGGATCTCAGAACCCTCTACCCCGGACTCCACCGACGTATGGAAATCTACTACATGGACCCATTCCGCGCACTGATCGACGACTACGCCCACCACCCCACAGAAATCCACGCCACCATAGAAAGCCTCCGAACCCTCTTCCCCGATGACCCCATCTGCATAGTCTTCCAGCCGCACCTCTACTCACGAACCAGAGCCTTCGCCACACAGTTCGGACAAGCCCTGTCCAGCGCCGAATACGTCTTCGTCACCGACATTGAACCCGCACGCGAACCCCACGACCCCAACACCACACCCCACACCATCCTCCAGCACGTCCAGAGCTGGAAACAATACGTCCCCTGGAAAGCCATCCCCGAAACCATACCCCGAATCCGACCACGCATCGTCATACTCATGGGCGCCGGACCCCTGAACCTGATCGCCCAACCCCTTCTGTCCAACCTCAAAAAAATCTGGTTCCCAAAAGGGAAAAAACTGCTCACATCCCACACCTTCGCCCAAACCCTATCCCACTTCGGACGCGTCCTCCCCCACTACCCCTTACGCAAAATCGCTACACTGCGTACAGGCGGATACGCCCGTTACCTCATCCAGCCCACAAACCGCGAAGCCTTCCTTGCCCTCCTCCAGTTCCTGGATGAAAAAGACATACCCTGGTGGGTCATCGGACGCGGATCCAACCTCCTGATCGGAGACTGCCTCTGGAACGCCGTCATCATTGACCCCACCCAGGCACTCAACTACATCCTCTGGGAAAAAAACAACAACCACAACGAAGACCAGCCACCTCAAACCTCACTCGTCCAAACCGGCGCAGGCACCAGCTGGCCACAATTCGTCATGGAAACCATCCGACAGGGCTACACAGGCCTGGAAGAACTCGCCGGAATACCCGGAAGCGTAGGCGGCGCACTCATCATGAACGCCGGCGCCTACGGAAAAGAAGTTTTTGACCTCCTGGTGGACGTCCTCGTCTACGACCGGAACGAACGAAAAGCCATCCGACTCAAACCCAACGCAATCCCTCACGGCTACCGATTCGCACGATTCCCCGCACAAATCATCATTGAAGCACGCTTCCAGCTCCACCGCACCGACCCAGAGCAAGCCCGACAAAAACGAAACCAGCTCCTCCAACAACGCAAAGCCACACAACCCGTCCATATGCCCAACGCCGGATGCTTCTTCAAAAACCTGCCCCACCTCCCCACAGGCAAACTCCTGGACGAACTGGGCTTCAAAGGCTTTACCATAGGCGGCGCCTACGTCAGCCCCCAGCACGCCAACTTCTTCGTCCACAACGGCTACGCATCCAGCTGGGCATTCCTCCATCTGGTAGAAACCATCCGAACAAAAGTCTACAACCAGCTGGGCTTACTCCTCCAGATGGAAGTCCAAAAAGCAGGAAATTTCGGCGGCGATGAAACCTGGGAAGTGGCTCCCTAACCGAACCCCCACACTACGACGCATCCCTTCGCCCACCACACTCTTCACCATCCTGCTCATCATATGCCTCACTATACTCAGCATCAGTGCACTGGGCAATGCCTTCCGCTGGGAACAGTGTACAATCCAGGGCTTCTCCATCCACGGACCACTCATCCATACCGACTCGCTCCGCCTGGCCCGACAACTCAACCGACTCCTCGCAAAACAATTCTACCAGATCCACAACCTGCCCCTCCAGGAACTCACCACACTCTTCCAGCAATTCCCCGCAATCCAGACCTGGACAATCACCATCAACGAACAGGCACGCATCCACTTCTTCATCCAGGAACGAAAACCCATCCTCCGCATCATCCTGAACGGAAAAGTCCTCTGCATGGACGAAGAAGGCACCCTCTTCCCCGACCGGCGAAAAGGCATCCAGTGGCTGCCCACCTGCTGGATCACAACAACAACCACCACTACAACAACCGACTCCGCACTCGCCCCTGTCCGAACCGTACTCCATGCATTCCGTCAGCTCCACGACCAGCCATGGACACGCTGGATCAGCCACTTCGCCTACGTAGACAGCCAGTGGTGGGCAATCCTCCGCATCGCAAATACGCGCATCCATCTGGGGACCACCAGCCAGCTCCCCACCTCCCTGAAAAACCTCTCACCCTGGCTCCACTTCCTCGCCCAGAACAACCTCTGGTTACGCTACCGGGAAGCCTCCCTTGCTTTCCCCGGAAGAATCATCGCCAAAAAACACGAACCATGACTACGACGCCCGAAGAACTCACAGCCGACGTGGAAACCGCAACAACACATACAACAACCAGAAAAGAAGAAAGCCAGCATCCGCTGGACACCAAACGAGAAGCCCGAACACCCCATCCCGACAAAACCAGACTCTCTCCCGTAACCAACGTCTTCGCCTTAGACCTGGGCTCCTCCTCTATCCGCGCACTCGTCGCAGGCATCTACCGAAAACCAGGACGTACGCAGTTTACGCCCACCAGCTGGAAACTCCTGCCCTTAGCTATGAGCATCCTCCCCAGTGAAGGCATCCAGGACGGCGAAATCGTCAACGTCCGACAGGTCCGCGAAACCCTGGAACGAACAATCCAGGAACTGCATAACCAGCTGCAACCCTTAGGAAAACGATTGCCACGCTACCTGTTCGTCGGCGTGCCCGCCACCTGCGTACAAATGCAGGAAATCTCCGTGCAGGTCCCCGTAGACCGACGCGTCTCCGAAAAAGAACTGGAAGCGCTCCGCTTCCGAATCCAGAAAGAATACCTCAGTGGAGGAAGACACGGCATCACACAAATCCTCCCCTTAGAATTCCAGGTCAAACGCGGCGAAAACAAACAACCACTCACTTACCACTCCCCAGAAGAAACCATCGGCGCCGTCGGCAATACACTCCTGGGTTACTACCTCCTCATTGATATCCACCCCGAGTTCAAAGAACTGATGGAAGAAGTCTTTCAGGCACTGGGCAACCGCTGGGAAGTCATCTACGTCCTCCAGCCCTTAGCACTCTACGCCGTTAGCCTCCCCTGGCTACAGCAATTTCCACGCGTTGCCGTCGTGGATATCGGCGCCGCCCTCACCAACCTCTTCCTCGCCGAACACGGCAGACTAAAGAAAATCTACGTACTGCGCGAAGGCGCACACCACGCCACACAAGCCATCGTGGAATCCTTCAAACAACTCCATTGCATGCTCCCCTTCTCCATCGTGGAAAAAGCCAAAGTCCAGCTCAGCATACAACTGGCAGAACACCACTGGCAACGACACGAAAACAACCACCAGGAAATCCGAATCCAAACCGAACACCAGGACTATGAATACATCGTCCCCGCCACACCCATGATCCAGATCGTAGACCAGTGGTACGCCAGCCTCGCTGATAAACTCTCCCAGTTTATGGAACAAGCCCCACCCTACATCATGCTGGTCACCGGCGGCGGAAGTAAATGGCCCACCATCCAGAGTATCTTCTCCGAGCAAACCGGCATCAACCACATCGTCCTCTTTGCCGGAGAACACTGGCTGCACAACGAAACCCCCGAACACACCTTCCAGGCTTTCACCGACGACGCACACCACCCCCTCAACCGAACACTCACCACACTCCTGGGACTCGCACTCCACGGCGCCGCCTACTTAGCACGCACACGAACCACAAACTCCGAAAAACAAAAACACACGCCAGCCAAACAACAATGGATACCCTCCCCAACCAAACTCCTCCATCTCTTCCGAAAACTCTTTCAACCCACCTCAGACACACCCTTAGAACCCAGAGAATCATGAGGAAGAAACAGGTTCAGATCCCCGACCACCACCCAACCATAGAAATCAACGAAAATTCACACACCATGCCCACAACACTCCACAACGAAAAAGAAAAGGAAGCGCTGGTCCCAACCATTGAACCCCGACCACCCGACACCCACCATACCTCACCCCAGTTCCTGGTCATCGGCATCGGCGGCGTGGGCATCCACCTCCTGAAAGAATTTCCCAATCCCACACCACCCGCCACCTCCTTCCTCATCGTAGACCGCGACCCCCAGGCACTCCGCTACGCCACCCGCGGTAAACAACTGGCAATTTCCTGCTCTCCCTCCGACAATCCCGAACACCTCCTCAAACAAATCCGACAGTATACCGCAGAGATGATCTTGCCCACCCAGCCCAAAATGATCTTCCTCGTAGGGGGAATGGGCGGATACACCGCCACTACGCTCCTCCCACTGTTCGCACAGGCAATCCACGAAGCCCTACCCCACTCTATCCGAATCGCACTCCTCGCTCTCCCCTTCCCCTGGGAAACCGGTAACCTCCTCACACGAACCCACCACGCCATTGAAGCACTCTTTGACCACGTCCACATGGTCATACCCCTGGACCCCATGGAATACTGGTACTCCACACCCGATCCCGTAGAAAAACAGGTCCACCGCCTCTACCAGAAAGGCCACGACATCATCGCTTCTCTGATCGCTTCACTCCGCCCAGACTTCCTGCGCAGCTTTTCCGAAGCCGACTTCTTTGACCTCTTCCCCCACAAACCCGATACCAACCACCAAACCCAACTCACACCACCTGCCCACTACCTGTTCCACCCCGTCGTCATCCCTTTCACCTTATCTTCTTCGCTATCCCCAACAATGCAAGCCACACCCATCAACCTCCGCGACTACATAGTCTGGACAACCCAGCACTCTACACCCAACAACCACCATAACCAGTCCACCACCAACCCCAACCAAACCCCATCCCACAACACCTCTCCCTACATCCTGGGCATCCTGCTGTGGCATCCCGGCAGTGCTCCCCCCCAAGACATCATCTACCACCTCATTCGCCAAATCCAGCAATACACCCATACGGACTTGCGCTTCGCAATGGGTACCAGCGAGCAAATCGTTCACGACAACTTCCGATTGGTGCTCTTCTTCCCCTATCCCTGGTCTTCCAACGGACTGATCGCCTACCGCGAAACCATGTTCCACCACCGAACCCATCCACAAGAACAACCTCAACACCAGCAACAAACCCACAAAGACCAGGAAACCAGCCAGCCACGAGTCAAAGAACAGGAGACCATCCTCGCCCTGCCCCGCGTACAGCGCACCTCTACGCACACCCGAACCAAAAAACCCCCCAAAACCCAAACGCAAGATCCTCAAAACCAGCAAACCACCACCGATCACCTCTTCTCCCTGCGCAAATAAAGCAAACACTCACGCGGAACCAACCGCCAAAACGCCTTCAAATCTTCCTCCCAGGCAAGCCAGTACGTCTCCAACGGCGCACCCACCTCCACCAGCATACGTAACCTCTCTGTGCCCGCCAATCGGTCAAAATAGGAATAAAAAGGCTTTTCTCCCTGCCAAACCCACCAGACAAACAACCAGTACCACGGCAACCGATCCCAACGACCCACCACAGAATCCGGAATCCCATCCAGCCCATACCCACAACAACGACCCCGCCGATACCGACCCCAACTCCGCTCCACATGCCAGCACTCCTTACCCACTCCCTCACCCGGCATACACACACACGTAAACGGCTGATCCGTCTCCCGACAGGGATTAATCGCCGTCCCCTCTAAAAACACCAGAATCGGATACAAACGAATTGCCAAACACGTGCGCAACGCCGGCGAAGGATTATCGCGCGGACAACCCTCACGACCCCAATCCTCACACTCACCCATACACGGTATCACCTTCAATTCTGGCGGCGTATCTATCCAGGCACGCACCATCACACACGCCAGCTCACCAATCGTCAGCCCATACACAAACGGAATCGGCACCACCGCCACAAACGACTGGAACGACGAATCCACCAGCGGACCATCCACTAAACCCACATTCGGATTCGGACGATCCAGAACAATGACCGGAACACCACGACGACCCGCCGCACGCAACGCATAATACATCGTGGAAATGTACGTGTAGGCGCGCACACCCACATCCTGCAAATCAATCACCAGAAGTTCTATATCTGCCAGTAACGAATCTGGAAACGTCCGATTCCGACCATACAAAGACACAACCGAAATCCCCCGGTAAACCGTATCGGGAACCACTTCACCCGCACGATAACGACTCAAAAAGCCATGCTCCGGAACAAATATCCGACGTACACGCACACCCAACGCCAGCAACGTATCCACCAAGTGAACATCCCCTATGCGACTTGCACCATGTACCACCACACCCACCGAAGATACCCCTCTCAAATCAGAAAGGTAAGAGCCCAACGCATACGAACCAGGCACACAACCTCCATACCCATACACCAAGCCCCTCACCAACCAGTACACACCCACCAACCATCCACACAGCTTCACCAACCACCACATACACCCACAACCCCCACGCCACCAAACACCCTACAAAACAAAAAATGGGGGGAGCGGAAAGTGCTCCCCCCAAAACCATCATTACCGGCTAACCGCCTCCTGGAGCTTCTTCCCCGGACGAAAGCGAACCACCTTCTTGCTCGGAATCAAAATCGGCTCGCCCGTCCGTGGATTCCGACCACGGCGCTCCTTCCGCTCAGCAATGGTAAAGGAACCAAAACCCACCAGCTGAACAGGCTCGCCCTTCGCCAAACTCTCGCGAATGGCTTCCAGCGTGGCGTCTAAGGTAGCACGCGCAACCGCCTTGCTCGTACCTGCCTTCGCCGCAACCGCCGCAACCAGCTGCTCCTTGTTCATGGACAACCGGATTTTCATGGGACGCTTACATAAGATAAGATACACACGAATCGGCAAACAAAAGCCATACCCCAGAAAATTCCCCAGCTCCACCACAACACCCCTGACTTCAAGCCAATACCGAAAACTCGCTCAATACGTGCACTTTAAGACAACAAGCCAATCCAGACCACGACCAAAAAATTTTTCATTGCCAGAACAACTCGCTTGAAAACCTCCACTTCCACAAAACAACCCCACTTCTCATCCCAGAAAAAAGCACATACCAACCCACCTCCACCAGTAACAAACCTCTGAAACACTCCAGATTAGGATTTCTCCACCACCAAGCCCACCCCGCACTAACCCCTCTGATGCTCCCGCAAATATGCTTCACAGAGCCGATCCAAAACCTGACGAATCGGACGAAACTGATAACCCAACCTGCTGCGTACCTTCCAGTTATCATAATACACACGCTTGCAAGCCTGACGAACCAACGTACGCGGCAACCGCGACCGATACCCCGGTACCAATCCCAAAACCCAATCACCCAACCACACCAGATCCATCAACCAGCACGGCATCACCACCCACGGCGAACGCACCGACAACCGCTCCGCAATATACCGAAACAAATCCCGCCACAACCAGTTCTCCGCAGAAACGATAAAACGCTCGCCCGTAATACCACGCTCCGCCAACCGTATCATCACCGACGCCACATCCTCTACATCCACAAAACCCGTGCCACCCGGCGGAACCGCAACCAATCCCCGGGCAACCAAACCCACAACCTGTGAACTGTCCGTACGCCAATCCCCCTCACCCAAAATCACCGACGGATTCACCACCACCGCCGGCAATCCCTCCGCATGCGCACGCCACACCTCCCTCTCACTCAACCACTTGGAATACGCATAAGGATACGTGGGCATACCCGGTTGCCACTCCCAACCCTCATCAATCGGAATACCCGACTCAGACCTGCCCAGCGCCGCCACCGAACTCACATGAACAAACCGCTCCACACCCGAGCGCATCGCCATCTCCACCACCAACCGCGTGCCACGAACATTCACATCCAGCATCAAATCCCGATGATGCCCCAGTAACGAAACCTTCGCCGCACAGTGAAACACCCATTCCACACCTCGCATCGCACGCTCCACCACATCCACATCCCGCACATCACCCTGAACCCACTCCACCGCCCGATAAACCTCCTCCGAAAACACACTGCGCGGATCACGACGACGCCATAACCCCCGAACCCAATACCCACGCTCTACCAGCTGACGAACCACCACACGACCGACCAAGCCCGTCGCACCCGTAACCAGCACGCGAACCTCCCGACCACTACCACCACTTCCCATGACTTCACCCAGTTCTTCCCAGCCACCATCGCATCAATCCTCCTCCCGAACCAGAAAGAAATACCCCTGACGCCGATACGCCCGACCCTCCGACGTCCGCACGTAAACTTCATACAGATATATGCCCTGAGGCGCCGGCTTACCATTCACCATACCATCCCAACCCTCCTCGTACGAGGTCGTCTCAAACACCGGCGCACCCCACCGATTCACAATCTGAAACCGATAATCCACAATCCGACCCCGATATCGCAACCACGGACGAAACACACCTTCCACACCCGGCGCAAACGCATTTGCCACATGCACAATCACATCCTGAACCACACACCGCGTCGGACTACACGAAACCAAACCCGCATGCCCATACGGATTCTGCGCCTCCTCCTCACAAACCCGATAACAAAACTGACCATCCGAAACATCTATCGCCCGAACGTCGTCTGTATAACGCAAATCCGAACACGTAAGCGTCGCCAGCACCTGTAACGGACCATCCGAAACACTCCGCCAAACCACACGACGACCACATACTCCCGACCACCAATCATACGCCGTCCACTCCAGCAAATGAAGACCTGCCTCCGAAGAACGAACCTCTAAATAAGGATATGCACCCCGCTCCGCAGTCTCATGCACCTCATCACACGAATCCACCGCATCCACCCAGTAAACATATCGCGCTTCTACAGGATCAATCTGACTGTCCCGAACAAAGTAAAGCGGCGAATGCTGCGGATCATAAAGAATATGCGCAATGACCTGTGGCGAACTATTTTCCCCCCACCGCTGACGCCACACACGAAAATACTGAACGCCCGCAGGCGTGTCTATCCACCACTCCACCCGAACCACATTATCCCAATCCACCGTCACACGACGCAGGTAAAACCTGCCCGACAAGCCCGAAACATGACTCCGCAAACAAATCGGATTGGAATACACCGTATCACCCGACACCAAGCGACCTCCAACACGAAAACAATACCTGCCCGCCTGACCCGGTACCCACCGCCACACACTATCCCCACCCGAAAACCACTGCAACACCTGCCAAGCCCCAACCCCCTCCTCCCTGTACTCCAGAAAATACGACTGAACCCCAACACCCCTATACCGCGTCCACCGAAACCGAAACTGACCCGGACAAGACTGCCAGCCACCCCTCAAAAAAATCGTCGTATGCGTACGCACTTGTAACGGACCCGTATTCCCACAACTGTCCATCACAGCAATAGAATACGTTTCCGGATGCAGGGTTGCCTCCTGCGGACGCAACGGATGCCCACTCGTGTGCCACCAAACCGTATCTGGAACCCGTACCGTATCCAGCGGCAAAAAATTCCCCACACCCGCATCATACACATACACCACATAGGCAAACGCATCCTTCTCCTCAGAAGCACGCCAGCGAACCTCCACACTGTCCGAATTCCGCACCGACGCCACTACCAGATCTGGAGGCGCCGGCTGACGATTATCCAGAGTATCCGACGAAAGCACTCCACCACTACCACACGCCGGATCATCCGTCAAATAATAATACCACGTCTGGTTGTTCCCATTCGCACCCGTGTGCGTAAACGTATTCTGCGGAAATGCCACCACACCGATCTGTGTATACGGCCCACCCAAACTCGTACTGGCATAAATGTGGACAGGGCCGCAATTCACAGGACGCCACTCCCAAACCAGCTGCACATCCCCATTGTTCAACGTATAAACACAACGCAAATACGGCGCCGGAACCTGAGCACCTAACAAACCAAGTCCCAAAACCCACACAGCACCCACAAGCCCAAACACGCGATGCCCACACCTGCTTCCTGCCACACACCTCAGACACGCCATCTCCCCTATCTTAATACAACCTTCGCTTTCTTCCCCCTGCCTATTACTCCCAACGAATCCCACCACAAAAAAGTATACACATTTTTCGGCAGGCTACCCGGATGAGCGCACGCCACCCTCCCCAGGAAAATACCGCCGGACATACAGGTAAGTGCCATCCTGACGCTCTACATAAATCCTATCGCCCGGCTCTAACGGCTGATCCGACCACGCCAGCCATTCCTCCCCCTCCACCTGAACAATGTACTTTCCCGGAGTCGCCGTCCGTTTCTTCACTACACCCGTCTTTCCCTGTGCAGAAAACCAGTTCGCCTCCCTGGACCGACTACCACCCCTGCGAACAATCAGCCAGCGCGCAACCAGCAAAATCCCCACACTGACCAGCGTCGCCACCACTAAACGAAACCACAAACCCGCATCCACCATCCCCAGCAACGCAAATGTAATAAATCCCCCGCCAATCGCAACCAGCGCAAAATGCGTGTACACAAACATCTCAGCAATCGCCAGACCAACCCCCACAAAAAACAGAACAATGTCTATATCCCGGATGGCTCACTCCTTTTTCACGCCTGCCCAACCCAACACACGCATTCGCTTCCCCCTCCCCACACCCGCAACAACGCCCTCGCCAAAATCCCAAAACAATCCTACAACCTGCCTGTAAACAACCACCCGCCTCCCCCCTACTCGTGAAGCACCTCCTCCTGCTGGTATTCCGCTTTGAGCTCCTTCAGCGGAACATTCCCATCATAGGGCTCCCACCGATCTTTCAAGCGCTCGCGAACCTTGGGCAACGTCGTATACTCCAGCTCCTCAGGCGGCAAAATAGACGGCATAAACGGACCATGCCGACGAATGTACAGCGCATACTGCATTGCCTGGCGACGAACCTCATCCCAAACCGGATCAGCAAACACATCTACCGGCGTGTGCTCGCCTATACGCGGCTCCGCCTCCGTACCCACAATCCGACCATCCTTCACCTGAAAACTCAACGCCACAATCCGTGGCGGACCATCATAAAAGGTCGTATTGGACGCATGCATGGACGACGGCGTCCACGGACCCCAGTGCGAACCACGCATCCATCCCGAAACCAGCGCAGGAAACGCAAACGGCTGCGTAACCTCCCCTGCCGCAGGCAAACCCGACTGCAACCGAACCAGCGCCACCGGATCATCCTTACCCACATACTTCCCTGCAATGAACGACAACTTCTCCGTAGAAACTACCGCGGCAATCCCTATGGACTCGTTCTTGGAATAAATGCGCTTGATCGCATACCGCGTAATATCCCCTATAAACGCCAGTAAATCATGCAGTTCCTCCGGCGTCTTCAGCAAAATCCGCTTGTTCTCATACAGGTCAATCACCTCAAAAATAAACCCATCGTGCATCCGCGCGTCAATCACCAGACCCGTCGTCGTAAACGGATCCGCAAAGATCCGGGCAAGCGGCAAATTAAACGCCGACGGCTCCGTCTTATCCGCCAATAACGCCATAATCGGCTCAGAAGGACGCTCCTCAAACGTCATCTCCGCAACACCGGGACCCAACCCACGAATGTTCCCCGAAAAAGCATCTACCAGCAAATCCTGACCCGCTCCATACAAACCTAAGGATTTCGCCACTTCCGCCGCACGCCGAAACGCATTCCAAGCCAGCTCATGAACCCGCTCATTGTTCTCACCCTGACGATGCGTCATGATTAAAGAAATGTCATCGCCACACCGCGCCACCATAAAGTCTAAAATAATGCCCTGATCCACGCCCTTATGAAGCTCCTCCTTCGCCACCGCAAGCATTTTTGGATGTGGCGTCGTATGCCCACCAACACTCCCTACGTCCGCCTTAATGAGCGAAACCGTCACACGCGCCATCCTTCCCCGATTTTCTCACCCTTACGCTTCCTTACAATTCGCCTGTCCTGAATTTTTTTAGAAAACACATCCCCCCGCACAAAAGTTCCCACCCAAACACCAAAGCTACACAACCACCTGCTCAGCACACCCCTCACCACGAAACCATCAACGGAACACGATACACCCGGGAAGTCCCCAACCGCCAGAGAACAGCAATATAAAACGACGAACCAGAAACCACAACACCCTCAGGCAACCGAACCCGTACCCCATCACCTGCCAAACCCTCCACACTCCAAACATGCACAACCCGACCCACTAAATCCGTGAGCTGAACCATCCACCTGCCCGACGACGGTAACCGCAAACAAATCCACGAATCTCCACAACTCCACACACGAATCCCAGACGCAGACACAACACCCGGCACAACCAGCCCGGTCGACGGCGACGACACCCCACGAATCAACACCGGAATAAACACACTATCACGATTCTGGTCAATCACCTGAAAAACATGAATCCCATTGGGCACCTCACAAAAAACCGAATCGCCCGACCACACATTCGCCGCAGGATTGTAATAAATATAAGGAGGTGCCCCTCCACGAACATGCAACGTGACGCGCGCACCCCACGCACAGCCCGCAGACGAAACCGTCGCCCACGCACGCAACCGATCCGCCGTACGAAATCCTACCCACTGCGCATTGTTCACCTGACAGAAATCACGCGCATTGACCGGAAACACCATAACCCGTAACTGTTGATTCAGTGGCAACCCCCGCAAATACGCAAATGTATCTGGCGCTTCCACCAGCGCCTCCTTTACCACCTGACTCCCCTGAAATACACTCACCACATAAAAATCCGCATTCGCAACCGGCGACCAGTGCACAAGCACCTGATCCGCACTCACCGCCACCGTACGCGGAACACGAAATACCGCCGTAGACGACAATTCCGGCGTATTATCCGTAATGGACTGAATCCACTGACGCGAACCCCACGTCTGAATCACTGCACGCATATGCTGCATCTGTTCATTAGAAAAGCGCTGCACACAATAATCATCCGCATACGACATGATCAGCGTATGATCCGGATCCAGCGTATCCCACGGCAACGGACAAAACGACGGCTCCGTCTCGTCACCCTGATAAGGACACGACCACCGATAATTCAAATAATCCGCTCGCGTATCGCAAAACCGATCACCACACGTACTGCAATTACTCCCATCTACACACTCCGTGCAGTCAATTTGCGCAAAGGTGTGGGGTAAGCCCAGCCAGTGCCCAATCTCATGGGAAAGCGTCGCAGAAGGAACCGGCAAATCCCCATTACAGTTGTTGGCAACCGTCACTTCATCCGCCCCACAACACCCAAAACACCCACAAACACCTGGAACACCACAATACGCATTGCTCCCCATAAAAAACACATGCATGTAATTCGCATGCGTCGCCGCATTCTGAACCAGATTTAGACTCGCAGAAGTATTCCCATTGTACGCGCTGGTATTTTGATACCAGAAAATCGCTTGCGGCGAAACCAAAAACCGAATGCGCGCAGGCGCAAACCGCGCCGTCGCATCACACAACGCCCGAAAAATCTCATACAATGGCTCGCAACCCGTCCCATCACTCCGACACAAAATATGCAAAGCAATGGGAATGAAAAACGTATCCGAAGACTGACTCCGATCAACAACCAATCCCGCCGTACGACCACGGAGTAATTCCACCTGCCAGCCCTGCAACTCCGAACCACACGGATACCGCCACACCGACTGACCCAAAACCCGATCCATCACACCCACCACCAACAACAACAAAGCAAACCCCAGCAAACCCCCAACCCAAACACGCACAACACCAACCCCCTTAGTCCGACACCAAACCATTACTCTCCCCTTTTGCCAGAAATTTTCCTTTTGAACACATGCCCTACCTTTCAAGGTAAGGAACTCCTGACAAAATCCAGAAGTTTTTCTCAGTGCAGGGCACAAACAGACAAGAACTCCAGCCATGGCGCAAGAACAACCTGTCCACCAACAGAAAAAACACTGGTCCATCCACCTGAAACCCCGCACAACAGCACTCTTCGTCAGCCTGGCATTGCTGGTCACCTGCCAGAACAACACCAACAACAACAAACCAGAACACCCCACCAAACCCACACCCACCTCCACAATCTCCCCCGCAAAAAAAGAAGACAACGACGCACCCAGCCAGAAAACTCCCCCTTCCACTCCGCCTTCCCCACACGCTTCCACAAATACACACACGGACGATAAACAGGCAACCCACTCCTCCAGCCCCTCTACACACACCTACGCCTGGCAACCACTCATCAATGAATACCACCGCCTATACTGCCAGATGGAGCAACTGGGCGCAATCCAGAATAACCCCGCCAACCAGGAAAAAAAGATGGCGCAAATCCGAGCACGCATGGAACAACTCCAAACCCAGATCCACAAAACCATGCAATCCATCCAGGACAGCACCGAACAACAAGCCTTCCTCCAGGCAATGGAAAAAATGATTCAATGCCCATAAAGAAATCCATTCACGCCCCCATCCCACCCGTCTTCTGCGAAAACTGCCAGTGCTGGCCCTCCTCCGTCTGGCACCGAATGACACCCGAAGAATACGACCAGCTCATCGTGGAAAAACACTATCAGCGCTTCAAAAAAGGCGAGTACATCTTCCGAATCGGACAAACACCGACCGTCCTCTACTGTGTCTACGCCGGAAAAGTCAAACTGGTCCGACACGACGAATATGGCAATATGGTCATTGTCCGGCTCGCCCGAGAAGGCGACCTCCTGGGCTACCGATCCCTCTTAGGCAATACACCTTACAAAGCCGATGCAATTGCCCTCACCGACGTCTCCGTCTGCACAATTCCTGTCCACCTCATCCGAAAAGCCCTCAAAGAAAACCCGGAAGTAACTCAGGCGTTCTTCCAGCGCCTCGCCCAGGACCTCTCCTGGGCAGAAAGCCGCATCACTGCGATGGCAACCCAATCCGTACGCGAACGCATCATGCATATGCTCCTCTTCCTGGAAATGTTTTTTGGCGTAGACGACGAAGGGTTCATCAACCTGCCCCTATCACGCACAGAACTCGCCCAGCTCATCGGAACCGCACCCGAAACACTCATCCGACAACTCCACCGCTTAGAAGAAATGGGTTTCCTTGAACTCTCAGGCAAACGACGAATCCGACTCCTCCAAAAAGAAAAAATGCTACAAATCCTGGCACTGGTTGACTAAACCCCTATCACGCAACCAGAGAAGAAGACGACGCACGCAACAACACAATATTCTCCACATGCGGCGTGTGCGGAAACATATCTATGGGTTGAATGGTCTGAATCGTATACCCCCCTTCATGAACCAGATAAGCACAATCCCGGGCTTGCGTAACCGGATTACAACTCACGTACACAATCCGCGACGGACGAACCTGACACAACACCTGTAACACACTGCGCGTCATGCCACTGCGCGCCGGATCCGTAACCACCAGCGTGGGACGCCAGCCCTCACGAATCAACCGCGGCAACACACGCTTCACATCACCTGCATAAAACACAGCATTGGGCAAATTATTGAGCTGGGCGTTTTCCCGGGCGCGCTCCACCGCCTCCTGGACAATCTCCACACCGGCAACGCGCCGAACATGCGGGGCAAACAACAGCGTGAACGTCCCCGTACCACAGTACAAATCCAGAACCGTATCCGTCGGCTCAGGCTGCGCAATCTCTAAGACCCGATCAAACAGCCGATCCACCTGGTACAAATTCGTCTGAAAAAAGGAACGAGGACCAATCCGAAAGCGCAAACCCAGCACACGCTCCTCAATATATCGCTCGCCCCACAAATGAAAAAACGTAACCCCCTGACTCAGCGATTCATTCCGTTTGGGATTCACCGCTGTATACCAGGACACCACATGACGTAACCCCGGATACAACTCCTGCTTCATCAATTGAATGACCGACTCATCCCGACGCGTCAACACCAAAACCACCATCAACGCCTTCTCCTTCGTAATACGTAAAAGCAGAGTTCGCGCCAATCCCCGATGATAATGAGGATTATAACCCGGAATCCGATGCCGACGCAAAAACTCCGCAAACGCCGAACGCACCTCCTCCATCTCCACAGGAATAATCCGGCATACCTCTAAGGGAAGAACACGTTCCCACGAACCCCTAGGATGCAACCCCAGAACCGGCTCACCACGAACATCCCCAATAGAAAACTCCATCTTATTGCGAAACCCTTCCGTTACCGGCGAAGGTAAAACATGTGGAATTGCCAAACCCGTAAATCCACCCACCTGAACAAACGCATCCTCTACAATCGCACGCTTCAACTCCAGCTGAACACTGTACGGAATATCCTGCCAGGCACAGCCCCCACAAACCCCAAAATGCGGACAAAATGCCTTTTGCCGCCTAGGATGCGCACGAACCACCTCCTCCACAACCGCTTCTATATAATCACGGCGCTCACGCTGAACACGCACAACCACCTCTTCACCCGGATAACCCCCTTCCACCAAAACCACCTTCCCATTGGGTAAGTGACCCAGCATCTTACCGCCAGGCACAACACGCTCTAAACGCAACCGATATCGCGTAACACGACGACCACCACGAACCCCCGAAGAAGAGACAGACCCCCTCCCTGCCGACATACCCGACGCCTTCTCAGACATCAAACCGAATTCCCTGAGCCAGCGGCAATGACTCACCCCAGTTGATCGTTACCGTCTGCCTGCGCATGTACGCTTTCCAGGCATCGCTCCCGGCTTCTCTACCTCCACCCGTGTCCTTCTCGCCGCCAAACGCACCACCAATCTCCGCACCCGACGTGCCCGTATTCACATTGGCAATCCCACAATCCGAACCCTTCGCAGACAAAAACAACTCCACCTCCCGAAGATCCGTACTGAAAATCGCTGAAGACAACCCCTGCGGCACACCATTGTTCAACGCAATCGCCTCTTCTATCTCCCGATAACGAAACACATACAGCAATGGCGCAAAGGTTTCTTCACAGGTAATGGGACATACCGCCGGTGCATACCCAATCGCCGGACGAACATACAACCGCGAAGGATAACCCTCTAAAACCTCACCACCATACAACAGCCGACCACCCTCCGCACGCAACTGCTCCTGAGCCGTTAGAAACGTCTGAACTGCCTCGCCTCCCACTAACGGACCCACATGCACACCTTCCTCTAAGGGATTCCCAATGCGCAACTGCCGATACACCTTAATCAACCGCTCTACAAACGTATCGTAAATAGACTCGTGCAGGATCAGGCGACGCAACGTCGTACAGCGCTGACCCGCAGTTCCCACCGCCGCAAACACCACAGCACGCAACGCCAGATCTAAGTTCGCCGACGGCGTAACAATCGCCGCATTATTCCCGCCCAGCTCCAAGATCGTCCTCCCCAAGCGCGCCGCCACACGTTCCGCCACCTTCCTCCCCGCAGAAATAGAACCCGTAAACGACACCAGCGGCACGTCCTTACTGTCCACAAGCACTGAACCAATCGCACCCGACGTGCCCGCCACCACATTCACCACACCCTCGGGCAACGACCACCGACGCAAAACACGCGCAACAATCTGCTGAACCGCTAACGCACAAAACGGCGTAACCGACGAAGGCTTCCACACCACCGTATCCCCACACACCAAAGCAATCATTGCATTCCACGACCAGACCGCCACCGGAAAATTAAACGCCGTAATCACCGCAACCACACCCAGTGGATGCCACTGCTCGTACAGCCGATGATGTTCACGCTCCGAAGCCATCGTCAACCCATACAACTGACGCGATAAACCCACGGCAAAATCACACATGTCAATCCACTCCTGAACCTCACCCCGTGCCTCCTCTATGATCTTGCCCATCTCCAGAGTGACCAGCCGTGCCAGCTGCTCTTTGTGCCGACGCACTTCATCGGCAATCTCCCGCACCAGCTGACCACGCTTGGGCGCAGGAATCATTCGCCACACATTAAACGCTTCCTTCGCCCTGCTAACCACCTCTTCCACCTGCTCAGGCGTGGGCTGATTCACCGTACCCAGCAACTCACCCGTAATCGGCGTATACGACGGCAAAGGCTCTCCCTGCGCATCCAGCCAATCCACACCAGTACTCAACCCCGACTGCCCCTCCCTGCGCAACTCAAAATACCGCAAGACGTCCTCCCACACCGCCTGAACCTGCTGACGAACCGATTCCACCGACGACGACGAACCCACCTGCATTCCTTACCTGGATTTTGCATGAAAACGATTGGCAAAACCCGGAAAGTTCCGCTCTCCCACGACCGACTCCCCACCACACCCCCGCCTAACGCGTGAACAAAAACTCACGCGTCAATGGAATCACCTCCCGATCCAGCAACTCCGTAAACGGATTCTCCGGAGCAACCAGAATCAACTGATATGCACCCTCTTGAATCCACCGCCGATGCCAGCTGCGCAAACTACCCAGCTGCAACGTATCCAAACGAATAGCCCAATCCAGCGAACCCCCATACACCCACGAACGAAACGCATACCACACCGCCTCCTCCGGATCCGAAGGAACCATTGCCTCAGCAAGCGTCGCCGTCACCCACGCCCACTCAAGTAACTCCATCTGATACGAGGGCTCGGTGATCAACCGGGCAGTCTGCGCCCAGGCTTCCTGAACCTCCTCAGCCGGCACCATCAACTCACACACACAATAAACAGGCGCCTCCGACCACATCGGCTCCGTATACCCACACTCCAGAGGATACACCGAAAACCGCTGAAACAACAAATTGAGAAACACTTCATGCGCACGCACCACAGGAATATACTCCCGCTTGTACTGAACCGGCTGAAAATACACCGCTAAATATGCCGTATCATTCTTCGCCCGATAATAGAACAGGGCAGGCGTGCGCTGCGCAACCAGCACCTCACGCAGACGCATAGCAGGCAAGCGCCACTGAAACCGCTTCGGATAAAACGAGGTACGCACCCACTGAAGCAACGCCCTGCCATCCACCTCTCCCCAAACCAAAATAAACGGAAACGACGCAAGAATACTATCCCGGTACAACGCCATCAAATGCGGAGACAAATACTGCAGCTGATCATCCGTGGGACGATACCGATACCGAGAATACTCCCCATACAGCACAAACTGCAATGCCGCATCCGCAACCACCCCTATAGAACGTTCTTCCTTTGCCCGGCGTGCCTTCTCCTCATCCTGCAAATACGTGAAGACATCCGGACCCAAAACAGGACTGAAAAACACCGCACGAAACGCCACTAAACACGCTGAAACCTCCTCGGGCGGCGCCGTCACCGCCACATGAAACCCTAAGTCATCGGCAGAAAATTGAATCGCACACTCATGTTGCGCCAGCCACCGTTGGAACGCCTCGGGCGGCAACGTATCCGCACCTGCACTGTTCCAGGCTTCCGCCAGTAACGACAACCAGGGATTGTCCAGCGTCCCATAGGGAAACAGAAAATGAATATGGGCGTTGCCATCGGGCGACTGACCCACCCTGAACACAACCGGAACACTATCCAGACAAAGCGTATCTACCTGAAAACCCGAAGCCCTCAAATCAGGACGACGCCTCAGCCATTCAACCAACTCCTGCGCACGACGCAAATAACCCAATGCCTCTTCCGAAAACATCGTCTGTGCCAGCGGCAAAGCAACCGATGGCGGCGAAGACACATCCTCTAACTCCAGTGGCACACCTGGCGACGACGAATTCACCGCATAATAGCGAAGGGAAGGCGCCTCCAGCAACCGCCTCGCAACACGACGAACCGCCTCTTCATTCAATGCACTCAGCCTCTGCAAAAACTGCTCATAGTGCTTCCAGCCCTGACCAAACACCACCTCCGACAAAATATACTCCCAGGACGAAGGATCCGTCAAATCCCGCTGAAAATCACTAATTAACTGACGGTGCGCCCACGCAAACCGCGCCCGCGAAAACCGACCCTCCGCAACCATCTCCAGTACATTCCGAACAATCCGATACGCACCATTCAACGACTTCTCACCATAAGGCTCCTGAGGCACAAAGAAAATCGCAAAGACCCCAGACCGACTCAGCGGAACATAATGCGCATACGCCGAAGTAACCAAGCCCAAAAGCATCAACGAATCCAGCAACCCCGCATACGCATCATTGTTCAACAAATAACTCAGCAAATAATACGCAGGCGCTTCCTCCGACAAAAGCGGCGCGGCAACCATACCCCACATCCCCATCGCATAAGTCGCCCACTTCTCACGAACGACACGTTCACCCTGCCAGCCCGGAGAAAACGCCGGCACCTCCGGAAATGCACGCTGACCACTACCGGCACGCCTCCCACCAGAAGACGACTCACCACGAAGCACACCATCTATCACCTGAAACAGCGCACCCGGATCCCGTAACCACTCCCGCGGAAACCCGCCAATCAAATAAACCACAGTGTTCTGAGGGATATACGCCTGCTCCACAAACCGGTAAATGTGCTTGAGCGTATACGTGGGCAGCGCACGAACCACACCATGAACGTCCACACTGTAAGGATGACCCCGAAAGAAATGATACAAAAACCGCTCCTGAAAATACGCTACCTCATCCGAACGCAACCGACTAAGCCCCTGATACTGAACCTGCAATGCCTCCGGTAAACGCGCATAGCTCCCCGACCACCACAACTTGAGCAACATCTCTAAGGCAAGCAAACTGCTCACTGCAGGCACCTCCACCGAAAACATACTCACCTCCTGATCCACAGTAGAATACACCTCCGAAGCACCCAGCAGCTGAAACGACTGATCCACCTCCTGCGGCAACAACACATCATAAAACTGATTCCAAACCTCCAGATTTGCATACGGAGACTCCGACATCACCAGCTCCCGAGCACCCACAAACGACGACGGACTCGTCACGCCCCACTGACCCGTCCCACTCCAGAACAAAAAGCGCATCAACGAAGCCGTACCCACCGGAACCCCCGCCAGACTATCCGACGATAACCCCGCACGAACCAGCACACCCACACGCACAAAACGTACATGCGGAAGATACACCAGATACACACGCAATCCCGACGAATGCATATGCTCCACCACCTCTAACCCCACAGGCAACCGAAACGACTGACTCCACACCCGCCACCCAACCAACAAACCATACACCACAACACAACTCCAAACAACCCACTTACCCATACGTACAAGCCACCCGCTACAAGACCTGCCCATCACCCATTACTTTTGCTGAATAACTTACGCTATCCAGCCATTTAAAAACGCACCCGATAGTAAAAAATGGGCAGAAACCCGATCTGGTACACATAGCGCAAAGGCGGATTACCGCCCGTATACGTAATCATAAACACATTTCTGTGGTTGGTCAAATTCACCAGATCCAAACCCCATTCATGTTGAACACGAACACCCAGCACACGAAGACGCAACTTCACATCCAGACGAAAATACGGCGGCAACTGAAGCGAATACGCCAGCGAGTCAATCCAGACCAGCTCACCTCGCTCAACCGTAGCCTGTGTATCAATCGGTGTATACCGCTTGTTGCCCAGCCACGTCACGCGAAGACCTATCGCGGGCAACCACATCCTCTCCTTCTTCCGACTGCGCACAGTGGGCTCCCACACCACCACACCCTTCAACGCATACCGCCCATTGAACACCGTCGGATACCACTTCCCATCACTCGCCTGATACCGCGAATCGTACAATGACACCGCCATAAAGCCATACACATTCTTGCCAAAGAAGTATTCGGCACCCAGATCAATACCCGTATTCACGCCACGACCACGATTCACCAGTGGACCCGGCCAAAACCGATTCAGGTCAAAGCCCTCATTCAACAAACTGTACGCAGACGGCTCCCGCTCAACCGGTACACGAAACAAATGCTGGAAATACCCCTCAGCAAACACACGCCAAACCGACCGCTGCCAACGTACACCTCCAATCACATGCCAGCTCCGATAAGGCGCAACACGCCGGTTCGGAAAAATATACCCCGTATCCGTTAACTGCCGCGCCGTGTACAAATAAAAGGGAAGCGTTTGCGTGTAAATGCCTGTGGCAAACGTAAGCGTCCACGCACTATCCACACGATAAGTAAGACGCAACCGGGGATCCACCGCAAAATGATTGCCTGAAAGCGTAAAGAACAATGCATGTCCGCCAGCCTGAACCGTCCACCGACGCCACAACAACCCACCCATTTCCACATATCCCTGAACCAGTCCAAAACAACCCCGAAATGCCTGGCGCACCTCAAAGCCACCCAGCCCCTCCCGATAAATGGAATCGTACAGATTGCCAAAATACAGGTCGGGTTGAATGCCCCACCGTAACCACAGATCCTTACCCACAAACCCAGCAGGATGTTTGCCCTCAGTCCATAACCCAATCCGCGAGTACGCAAACCGATAGAGCAGAAAATCCCGAAACGAATCTATCACGAACCGACCCTGCTCCACATGCCGAAATACACGAATCTGATGATTGGATTGCATCTCATAAGACACCACCAGTGTGGATTGAACCCGATGCCCCTTACGGCGCACCCATTGCCAGCCCAAACCCGAGGCACCCATTGCCGTCCGATAGTACTCATCCAGACCATACGTTCCGTACAGATCCACATCTTCGGGATCCGTCTTCTGACTCTGCAGAATGTCTATCGCGCTGTTCCCCACAACCCCCCACCATTGCCACTTACCACCCTTCACATTCCAGGCAAAATCCTGATAGCGCGGCACCGCATCCGTACCAATATCTATACCCAGCCAGTGAAAAATCGCCACCGTAGAATACCTGTAGCTGGCAAGCAACGACGTCCGACCACGAACTATCGGACCCTCCACCTGAACACGCATACCCAGAAAAGAAGGCTCCACCATCGCATGCCACCGGTGCAAATCGCCGGTCCGAAACCGAAGGGCAAACACCCCCGCTACACTGTTGCCATACCGGCTGGGAAATCCCCCGGCATAAAACCAGGACGAACCCAGCATCTGCGGATCCAGCATACTGAGCGGACCGCCACGCGCACCCGGCACGCCAAAATGATTGGGATTGGGTATCGCAACCCCCTCCAGATACCACTGAACACCCAGGGGACTGTTCCCACGAACAATCAAATCATTGGAGGCGTCGTTATTGATGATGACGCCCGGAAGAATCCCCGCCATCCGTGCTGGATCACCACGACTGCCCGCATACCGCTCCGTCCGCTCCACAGAAAACGGATACGTACTGGCACGCGCACTGAACTCTGAATGCACTCGCGGACGAACCTGAACCGACGCCAGCGTCCGAACCTCCGCCGCTAAGCGCACTTCAATAAACACGCCACCCGAAACCACCACACGCTCACGCACATACCGCGCATACCCGGGGGCATCCACCACTAAGCGATACACTCCTGGACGAACGCCCGAAAACCCAAACCGACCCACCGAATCCGCAAACGTACTTGCCCGCCAGAGAACCTCTCCACCCGAACCTATCCCCTCCAGATGAACACGCGCATACGGCACACGACTCCCATCCTCTGCAAGAACCATCCCCTCCACACGAAGGCTCCCATCATCTGCTGACAATGACGTCTGTGCCTGCGTCCAGACCAACCAGCCCTCCCCAACCAGCAACAACATAACCATCGGTATGCACCAACCCAGCCGTACACTCCAGATTTTCCACCTCTTATCCCGTACCGCATCTAAGCATAAAGCCCGGAATCGCGCACTTCCCCAAATGGCTCAGGGAATTTTTCCTGGAACCTTCCAGCATTTTCTTCAAGGTAAAAACAACCGGCATTTTCCCGACGTGCCAAGCTCCACTCCACAATTGCCCTGCCCACAACAACCCGGACATGCCAGTAGAACTCCTGGAGTGTGCACCAGGGCACTCCCTCACCACTGCACACTTCCTGCCAGGCAGGCAACGCCTGTTCCTCCGCACGAAGCCAGGCACGCAACCAGTGTAATCCCGCCCGCGTCCGAATAATGCCTGCATGCCGCTGAAAATACGTCCGAAACCGATTCACATGCTCCACATACCAACCGTAATCTCCAGACACCCGCTCCATCTTCTGAGAGAATTCCTGGATAGAAACCGCCTGACTCGCCCGCAACATATGCAACATAGCATGGATACGCTGGGCACAACGCCTGCCCATCACCATCAACTCCAGCAACGAATTGGAAGCAAGCCGATTCGCACCATGCAACCCCGTACACGCACACTCGCCTACTGCAAACAATCCGGGACAGGTGGTCTCGCCCCACCGATCCGTCCGAATCCCTCCACAGTGATAATGAGCAACTGGCACAACGGGTATCCACTCACGACGCGGGTCAATCCCATGTTGCCGGCACAACGCAAATACCTGGGGAAAGCGCGTCCAATCCCTGATGCCCGTGGCATCCAGCCAGACATGCTCACTGCCCGTCCGAAGCAACTCGCGAAATATCGCACGCGACACCACATCACGTGGCGCCAGATCTCCCTGCTCATGATACCGGTGCATAAAAGGTTTGCCCGTCCGATCCAGCAGACGGGCACCCGACCCACGGAGCGCCTCCGTAACCAGCGGCTGAAACCGCGCATCCGGTACATACAAGCCTGTCGGATGAAACTGAACAAACTCCAGGTCGCGCAGTCGTGCCCCAGCCTGCATCGCCAAGAACAAGCCCGAACCAATCGCCTCCGGCGGATTGGACGTATACCGGTACAGCGCACCGATCCCGCCCGTGGCAAGCACAACCACAGGCACCACCAGCCGAACTAAAGTCCCCTCATCCTGATGCACTAAGTCACACGCCCATCCCTGACGAGTACGGCGCAACCGAAGGACTTCCCAACCACGCCACCACCAGACCCGATCACGAACCTGCTCCAGCTGATCATATAAAAAGGTAAGGAGATCCCGACCCGTATGATCCCGAATGTGCACGATTCGCCGCCGACGATGACCACCTTCCAAGCCCAGCTCAAAATGCCCGGATACGTCCCGGTCAAAGTGAAGACCCCGACACGTCAGCCAGCCCAACACAGTAGGTCCCTCCCGAACAATCTCTTCCACAATCTGCACATCACACAATCCATCCCCTGCAATAAGCGTATCGGCAATGTGAAAATCAGGGTTGTCCCGGGCATCCACGACCACAGCAATCCCCCCCTGCGCATAATACGTATTGGTGGTTCGCGGGTCCTGACGTGCCACCAAGTGCACGCCAATGCCCTGCTCCGCTAAGAGCAATGCCACTAACGCCCCTGCCCCGCCACCACCAATCACCACAACGTGCGCTTCCCGACTCCCTCTCCTTTGCACGCTCATGGGTTTACTGGGCAGTGGTCCATGCCAGCATCCGCTCTAAGGGACGACGCGCACGCCACAACAATTCCTCATCAATCACAATCTCGGGTTCTTCCCGCACCAGCGTCCAGTACAGCTTCTCCAGCGTGTTCATCTTCATGTAAGGGCATTGCTGACAGGCGACACACCCCGTAATCGGCGGCACCAGAATGAATTCCTTGTGGGGCGCCGCCCGCTTCATCTGATGCAGAATCCCTTCTTCCGTACCCACAATGTAAACAGGTGCCTCGTCCGTCTGCACAAACCGGAGTAACGCACTGGTAGAACCCACAAAATCCGCCACCTCAATCAAATGCTCATTGCATTCGGGATGGACAATCACCTTGGAGCCCGGATACCGGCGCTTCAACGCCAGTACTTCATCCGCCTGAAACTCCTCATGCACAATGCATCGTCCCTTCCAGATTTCCATTCGCCGCCTGCCAGAAACCCGCTGCAAAAACCGACCTAAGTGCTCATCGGGCGCAAACAGCAACATCTTATCTTCCGGAACCTTCTGAATCAACTTGAGCGCATTGGACGAAGTGCACACAATATCACTCATCGCTTTGATTTCCACCGACGAGTTGATGTACACCATCACAAAACGTTCCGAAGGATCATACCGGTCTATCCACCGGCGAAACGCTGCGGGCGGACACGCCTCCACTAAGGAACAACCTGCATACCGATCGGGAATCAACACCTTCCGCGTCGGATTCAAAATCTTCGCCGTTTCCGCCATGAACACCACACCACACAGGACAATAATTTCCGCCTGACTGCGATGGGCATATTGCGCCAGCGCTAAACTATCCCCTACAAAATCAGCCAGATCCTGAATGGCGGGCTCCTGATAAAAATGCGCCAGAATCACCGCATTCTTCTTACGGCGCAACGCATCAATCGCTTCCATTAATGCTTCCCGCGAAGCAAACGGCACTTCCTCCGAATGCACACCCTCACGACGCCCATCCATAACCAGCGCCTCCCCACCCCTGTTCTCTTCCACCACCCCACCAGAAGGAACTTCCTCTACAGGATGAAGCGTTCCTTCACCCATGAGCAAAATGTTTCACAGGATAGGCTTCTCGTTGACCCCAACCCCCAAAGTGCAACGTGGACAAACCGGGCAAAATTGTTCCATACCCTGTGGTGGCGCGCCCAGGCAATTGCTTCCGGTTTTTCTGGTTGGGCTCACGCTCCTCACTGGCTGCGCACAAATTACCCCACCTGGTGGCGGACCCATTGACCAGACCCCACCTACAATCATCCAGGTCCTGCCTCCGTGCAATTCGGCGGTTCCTACCCAAATCCGACTGCGCTTCTCGGAACCCATCCAGATTCGTCCTGCCCATCCGCCTTTCTTTACACCTGCCCTCCCCTACTCCCTAACCATTTTTCGCAAAGAGATGTTCCTGACACTCCATTCAGACACATTGGCAGGGCACCGACGCCCTTCCTTCCTGATGTTAACGCTGAAGGGTTCCGTTGTTGACGCCACTGAAGGCAACCCCCTCCCCTTCTGGACCTGTCTGTGGGCAGACTCCTCCGTCGTACTGGAAACCCTCTTTGTACAGATTCGTCCTTTTCCCAGGTCAGGAAGTATGGCATCTTCCCGGAAGCGGACGCCCGACGTTTTCCTCCAGCTGGTAGATTCCCTGGATTCGCTGGTCTTCCTCCTGCCATCTACCTCTATTTCTGAGCCACAGATTATTGTAGCACCTCGCCAAACCAGACAAACCCCGTTCGCATGGATAGACCGCATACCCAACCAGCGGTACGACCCATCAGAACCCGCCGGCATTCCATGTACCCCCAGCGACACACTCTTCATTCCCGTCGCAGAAATTCCCCGATGGCAAATCCAGATCATGCATCACATCATCTTCCCCGCGACAAAACAAGACCAGACCATCCTCTTCCATCAAATTGCCGGATGGGTTTCTATTCCTCCTGCCTGGCAACTGAAAGCGTTTTTGCCAGTTCTGAGCGTGGACACCCTCACCCTTCTCCGTTTTGGCGACACCCTCTACTTCTGGATACACACTTCAGAGCTCGCGCAGGTGGTGGACTCCCTCGTGCTTCGCATTCGCGGGCACACCCAGCCCAACACCAGAATCCACAACCCCTCCCGCTTTTCCGATACCACTTTCACATGGACCATTCCCCTGCCAAAACCAGACACTGTTCACAACCTGTGCACATCGTGGTGGAGCGCACCTCCACATTCCAGCACGTACGCACTCTGTCAAACCTGCTTTCCAGATACCTTCTGGCTTCACTATGCCGATTCTGTCCCACAAATCCTGATACGTACTGCATGGACACTGCCCTCTTCATGTTTATACCGGGCAGAAAGCCTTTCTTCTCCATCTCACTCAGGACAGACGACCCTTGTCGTCGCTTCTGCTTCTTCCGGACCGCTTTCCCCCACTGCCTGTGCCGCGCTTTTTGTTCATGTAACTGCGAAGGACGCACCCTGGTGGTATACTCTGCGCTGTGGAAGGATGGTGTTTCGGGGCGCTATCGCCACGACCACCGACACAACTTTGCACTTTCCCTGTATCCCTGCGGGGACGTGCACCTGGGAAGCAGGCATAGACTGGTATGGGGACGGAGGCTATTCACGCCCTTCGTTTACACGGTGTGGGGAGCCACCGCCTGTCCGCCGGACCTTCCGCGTGTTTCCCGGATGGATCCATCATGAGCGCATCGCCCTATCCACCACACCCCAACCCCCAGCTCAATGAAAACAACTCGCTTTAAACAAGCAATTTAAGACAAACACCAAAAATTTGAACCCGGTTTGGAACGAAATTTGCATAATCCCCGTTCATGAAGAGCAAACCGACAAAATCCCGGAACCATGCAAATGGTCAACCTTCTCAAACGGGCTGGATTCACCGCGCTGGTCTTCATGCTGGGTACTGCACTTCTCCAGACCGACTACTTCTACGCACAGAGCGTAACCCAGGCAAGCCGCAAGAAAGCCGAGAAGAGCTGCCGGTACAAATCCGCGAAGAAACAAGCCAAACGACTCCGGAAACAGGGCTGGCAGGAAGTGCCTGGCGACCAACCCCTCGTGGACCAGCTCCACGAACGTTGCGTCAAATCACGCATGACCGACGAAAAGGGCATGAACCTCTACATCTTCGCCACAGGTAACGCCGTTGCCGAACAACAGGCGGTCGCCATCCGACACGCCATCCACGCGGCAAAGGTCCAGCTGGCGCAAACCGTGCAGGGGCGCATCGTGGGGATCGTCAAGGACATGCAGGCAAACCAGCAACTGGACCAGAAAACCGCTGTCTCCATCAATGAAATGCTCAGTGCCACACGGGATATCCTCGTTCAACGGCTCGGGTACACCGAACCCGTCATCAAGATGATCCGTTACCTGCCCGACAACAACGTGGAAGCCCAGGTCATCATCGCTTACAACATCCGGAACGCAATGGAAATCACGCGCCAGCTCATGCGCGAAGAGCTGCGCAAGCGCTTGGAGAAAACCGAAGAGGAAGTAGACCGGCTCCTCAACCGGATTCTGGGTCCTGCCGAAGAGCAGCTCCGTGCTCAGTAATAAATCCAACCTGCCAACCCAGCCAATGCAAATTGGCACGAGAACGTCTACAGGAGGCACACAGAACGACGACCCGGTTTCCCGCCGGAAACTTATCCTGACTGCTCATTCCCCAGTACACAACACCTGTGCCAAAAAGGTGCGGGTGCGGGTGGGGCTCGGGGAGGGGGCTCCCCTTTCCAACTATCCCTCGGACACACACATTAATGCACCGTGTAAAAGCCAGGTAGTGAGATTGGGGCTGTTCATCCAATGACAAAGTCCGCCACAACGCACCACAGTCCGCAAGATCAACTCCGGCACACCACTACGGCAACCCCTGATCTTCCCGACCCCGCCCAGTCCCAATCACCGCAACATACTGCACACCTTTCGCACGCTGTCCAGACCGCAGTGAACTATCTGCGGTGGCGCCTCCGAAAAACCGCAACCTCCGTCCTCACAGCTTTGCTCAACACTCTGCCAGGTCAACGACACCGAACACGCATCCTCCCCAATGTCCGCTATCCCGATCCACTGGTTTCTGTGATCATCCCCTGCTACAATTACGGAGCATATCTCTGGGAAGCCATCCAGTCCATCCAGGCACAAACCCTCAAAAGCGTGGAAATCATCATTGTGGACGACGAATCCACCGACCCCCATACGCGCAACATTCTGAACGATATTGAACGGAACCATCCCGATCTTCTGGTGATCCGCCAGTCCAACCGCGGGGTCGCTGCCGCCCGGAACCTGGGTATCCGATATGCCCATGGTAAGTACATCTGTTGCTTAGATGCGGACGACCGGCTCCTGCCCACCTACTTAGAAAAAGCCGTGATGGTCCTGGAAAGCGATCCTTCTATTGGATTTGTCTATGGATGGGTTCGGATGTTTGGTGCAGAAGAAGGGTTTTGGCAAGTGCCACCCTTTGATTTCTTTCAGGTGCTCAACACCCGGTACAACTACGTGCCCACAACGGCAGTGTTCCGCCGGTGTGCCTGGCAACAGGTTGGAGGCTACGACGAAACCTTTCGCCAGGGCTACGAAGACTGGGAATTCTGGCTGCGCTTAACGCGAAAAGGATGGCGGGGCTTCCTCATCCCCGAAGTATTCATGGAATACCGCCAGCACACAGGTACTTCCCTTAACAAACGCGCAATGCAAAAACACCAGATGCTCATCCAGCAAATCCGACGCAAACACCCGCCTTTCCGCCTGAAATGGACTGCCCTCCGCTGGACATGCCACTACCAGTGGTTTCGCTATCGGTATGACCGCCCGTGGCACAACCTGACTGCCGATCGCTTCCATCCCATCCCCTCACCGCACACTTCCTCCTCTACTACTGATCGGAACCGGCGCCTGCTCCTTGTGGTCAATACGTGGTCAGAGAAAGCAGCACTTCCTCCCCCGATTCACGATTGGCTACACCAGCAGAGACACGCTTCCACTTCCACAGAACTCTTTGTGGTTACAGGTCAGACAACCAAAGATTTGCTTCGGACTGGCTTCACTCCTCCGTCCGCCAATACCTTCCCTGGCAAAATTTACCATCTCCTTGCTTATCAGGGATATGAATCCACCTTCAAACCAGTGGACCTGCTAATCCGCTTCATAGCAATACACCGCATCACACACCTGATCCTGCTGGACAACTCCCCTTTTCTGACCGGCGTTCCCCATCTTCGGGAACACTTTCCTCACCTGCCCATTGCAGTGGTTGCATCTCCACATCCTTCTCAAAATAAAGAACTTGCCGCAATTGTTCCGTGGCTATCACTGATCCTTACGCCCAACCCTGAAACGGCAACCCACCTGCACGAAAACCTTGACATCCCCCCCGACAAAATCCAGCAGCTCACACCGGCAACTCTTCAGTACCTGCTAACCCTTGCAAGTGGTTGCGCCAGAGAAAGGTTGGTTGACGAGCCGCCAGAGCCACAAGACACGGGAGTACAGGTCGGATATAGTGTGAGATAGAAGACGGGAGGTTAAGAGTTGGGTTAGGGCGGGGGCGGGGCGAAGCGGACGGGCAAGGCAAAGCAGACGAGCCAACAGGACACAAACAGCAGGTGAACAGCTGGGTCGCGCTTAGACTGGAGGCGAGATTAGGCGGGACAAGCAGTGGTTGAGTGGACGGAGCGGAATAGGCAGGCATTGGTTGGGGGTTGGGCTGAAGTGGGCTGGAGTGAGAGCAGGGTGCTGGAGCAGAGAGCTGGGGGCGGAGTACTGGGGCAGGATACTGGGACAGGATACTGGGGCGGGGCGCTGGGACAGGGAGCTGGGACAGGGAGCTGGGGTTCAGGGAGTTATGGCG
>JALWYU010000079.1 GCA_026992635.1 Bacteroidota bacterium
ATGTGGGGGGGGCGGCGGCGTATTATTTAGCGCGGGCGGGTGCCCGAATCATAGGCATTCTGGACCTGCATAAGGGGTTAATCAATGAAGCCGGCTACGATGCGGAGGGGATTGCGACACTTCTTCGGAATCAGAAAAATCGGTTGATTCAGGATCCGTCAGCGATACCCCGTCAAGAAGCAGAACAGTTTTTCTGGCGATTACCGGCGGATATTTTCATTCCGGCGGCGGCGTCGTATCTGGTTACTGAGGAGCAGATTCGTCAGTTGATTCAGCGGGGGTTAACGGTAATTGCATCGGGTGCGAATATACCGTTTCGTGAGGACCGTCCGTTGATGGGTCGGGTTACGCGTGCTGTGGATTCGCAGGTGGCATTGATTCCGGATTTTCTTGCGAATTGTGGGATTGCCCGGGTCTATGCACTGCTGATGGAGGCGGATCGTTCACTGACCGATCGGGAGATTTTTGAGGATGTTTCGGAGACGATTCGGCGTGCGCTGGTTCGGATTCGTCAGGCGTGTCGTACGCCACGTCATCTTGCGCGCACCGCCTGTATTCAGGCAATAGAGATGTTGAAGGGATAGGTGGGGCTGGTTGGGATAAGAGGGAGCAATGTGGGGCATATTTGGAGGGTTTGACGAATAGCACCAGGCATGTTTCTTCTGGAGACGATAGATTTCTTAGAGGGGAGGGTGGCGGAGCGTACTGCCGATGGGTGTGTACTGGATGTGGGCGGTATTGGCTGGTATGTGCATGTTCCGATGCGCACGCTGGAGGAGTTGAAGATGGGCAGTGTCTATCGCCTGTACGTTGTGGCATACGAAACACATAAGCAGGTGATTCTGGTGGGCTTTTTGACGCGAACTGAGCGGTTTCTCTTTCAGAAGCTGGTGCAGATTCAGGGTGTGGGTGTGCGGACGGCGCTGGCAATTTTGTCGGTTTATACACCTGAACGACTCATTACGATTACGGAGAATCAGGATTTAAAAGCGTTGCAGGCTGTGCGTGGTGTGGGTAGTCGGCTTGCCCGCCGGATTGTAGTGGAGTTGAGTGGTGCGCTTCCGCCGGTGCACGCAGATGTTCCGCCGATTGCTCAGGATGCCTGGTATGAAGCCTTAGGCTGGCTGGAAAAACTGGGAATTTCTGCGAAGGAAGCCAAACATCTGCTTACTGCCGTCTGGGAAAGTCATCCTGAATTCACTGCGGAGGAGGCGGTCCGTGCTGCGCTTCGTCAGTGGGGTGGTGCGTTGATTCAGGGTGGTTCGTCGCAAGAGTGAACATTTCAGGGTAGAAACTTACTGGGGCATGGCAGGACGTTCTCAATTGCATGGGTCGGGAAAGGAAAGGGATTCTGATAGCGGGTCAGTGGATGGTTCAGCAGGTTGGTCTGGGTTTGGAGGGCGCAGTCTATTGCTGGTGATGGGCTGGTTTGTACGGGGTGTTGCGATGGGGCTAGCCGATACGGTTCCGGGCATTTCGGGTGGGACCATGGCACTGATTACGGGGATTTACCCCTATTTGATTGCACAGGTGCATGCGTTTTTTCGGTGTGTGGTGCGGGTTGGGTGGTGCTGGCGTCGTGGTGAATACCGTCAGGTGGACTGGCTGTTTCTGGTTGCGGTGGGTGGGGGTGTGCTCACGGGTGCAATTGCGATGGCGCTTTTCTTTGGCGTGGTTGTAGAGCGGTATTATCGGGAGGTGTGGCTGGTGCTGTGTGGTTTAATTCTGGCGTCAGCCGGGTTGATAGTTCGGCGTGCAGGAATGAATCGGTGGTATCATTTTGTGAGTGTGCTGTTAGGTGGGCTGGTGGGTTTTGTCTGGATGCGCTATTTTTATTTTCCGATGGCGGCGACGATTCCTGGCTTATTTGCCGGGGGTGGGCTGGCGGCTTCTGCGATGGTATTACCGGGGATTTCGGGTTCGGCGCTCTTAGTGGCACTGGGCTTGTACGATTCGGTGCTGGGTTTGGTTCGGCGTGTGGTAACCCTGACCAGTCCTGAGTTGTGGTGGGATGGCTTACGTCTGCTTGTGTTTCTTGGTGGGGTGGCTACGGGCATTGGCGTGATGACCACGGTGTTGAACTGGTTGTTTACCCGGTTTTATCGGGGGATTGTGTTGTTTTTGGCGGGTTTGTTAGTGGGGGTGTTACCGGCGGTGATGCCCTGGTGTCCGGAGGCGTCGGACATAGCGTCTTCGGGTGATTTTTCCTGTGGTTGGACGTTAGATCTGGTGGTCAGCAACCTGGTTTGGATTGGTGTGGGTATGGCTTTGGCAGGGGGGATTCACTGGTTTGCCCAGCGGTGGCAGGGAACTTCTTCCTTCAAGCAACCGTTGTAGGAAATAGCGGGGTAGCCATGCAGGTATGTTTGTTGCGTGTGAAGTTGCACAATGCGCGGGTTACGGAGGCGAACCTGTACTATGAGGGGAGTCTTACGCTGGATGAAGCGTTGATGGAGGCGTGTGGTTTGTATCCAGGTGAGCGTGTCCAGGTGGTCAACGTCAACAATGGTGTACGATTGGAGACGTATTTGATTCCGGGAAAAGCCCATTCGGGCATTGTTTGTCTGAATGGACCTGCGGCTCGTCTGGTGCATGTGAATGACGTGGTGCATATTCTTGCGTACGTGTGGTTGACGCCGGAGGAGGCGAAGGACTGGCAACCTATCACTTACCTGTTGGATGCTAATAATCGGATTGTCCGGAAGTGGGTGGGTTTCCAGCATGTTCCTCGTTAAGCCAAGGGGTAAGCGCTGATGGCTGAAGGAACGGTTGTCATCACGGGTGTGGCGGGGTTCATTGGCTGGCGGACAGCACTTCGTTTTTTAGAAGCGGGCTATCGCGTCGTAGGCATAGATAACCTGGATCCCTACTATGATGTTCTATTGAAGGAGAAACGGCTGGAAGATCTGAAGCGGTTTGATGGGTTTCAGTTTGTGCATGCGGATTTTCGTGATGGGCGTCAGATGGAATCGGTTTTTCGTGCCTGGAGTCCGGAGGGTGTGCTTCACTTGGGGGCGAAAGCGGGTGTTCGTCCCAGCCTTGCGCATCCTGAGGAGTACTATTCGGTGAACGTGATGGGCACACTGGGTTTGCTGGAGCTGGTTCGTACTCTGGAGATTCCTTACTTTTTGTTTGCTTCTACTTCGTCGGTGTATGCGGGGGTTGAGCCACCTTTTCATGAGGGGGCGTGTCCGCGGGTGCCGCGCTCGCCGTATGCCAGCAGTAAGCTGGCGGCGGAGACGATGGTTCAGACGTGGAGTCGTTTGTATGGCTTGCGTGCGTGCATTGTTCGGTATTTTACGGTGTATGGACCGGGTGGCAGGCCGGACATGTTGATCTTTCGGTTGTTGTATTGTTTGCGTTCGGGACAAGCATTGACCATTTACGGGGACGGTTCGCAACGGCGTTCCTTTACGTACATTGATGACATTGTGGAGGGGACGTGGCGTGCGTACCGGTGGCTGGTGGAGGGGTGTTCGGGTTATGATGGGGTGGAGCCCGTGCCCATTGTGAATTTGGGTCATCCTGAGGATGTTTCTCTTCGCCAGTTGTTTGAAACGGTGGCGCGAATCGCTGGTGGTTTGCCGCCTCTGCAATTTACTTCTTTCCATAAGGCGGATATGAAGGTGACGCGTGCGCAGATTGATCGGGCGCGTCGGTGGCTGGCTTGGACGCCCTCTACGCCCGTTGAAGAAGGCATTGAGCGGACCTGGCACTGGTTTGAAGTGCACTGGCAATGGCTGAAGGATGTGCGACTTCCCTGAGGGGAGCATGTCTTTACGTGATTGCCACGCCCATTGGTGATTTACCCTGGCATGATCAGGTGGCGGCGTCCCGGTACCAGGCGGTGTTGCGTTCGGTTCGGCATTATCTTGTGGAGGGGGAGCGTGTTGCGAAGCGTTTTTTAGCCCGGGTGTTCTCGCCGCAGTTTGTGGAGGAGTGTACGTTTTTATCGGTGGTTCGGTCCTCTCCTCTGGAGTGGCAAAATGCGTTTTGGCAGTGGATCCAGGAAGGAAATTCTGTAGGCTTGATGAGTGATGCGGGGTATCCGGGGTTGATGGATCCGGGTGCGGAGGTGGTGGCGTTTGCGCATCGTCGTGGTATACGGGTTGTTCCGCTGGTGGGTCCTTCGTCGTATTTGCTGGCGGCGGTGTGCTCGGGGTTTGCAGGTAGGGGCTGGTTGTGGCTGGGGTATTTACCCCGGGACCGGTCGGGCTTATCGGGTGCGATGCACCGGATTCGCCGGTACGTGCGTGAGGGGTTTGCCTGTTTCTGGATGGAGACGCCCTATCGGGTGCTGGCGCATTTTCGGGAGGTAGTGCGTATCCTGCCTGATTCTATGGCGTTGATGGTTGCGCAGCGGTTGCTGAGTCGGGATCAATGGATTCGGGTTCAGGAGGTTCGTGCATGGCGTCGTACAGAGGGGGAGGCACCGATTGGGCGTGCGCCCACGATACTGGGTGTGTGGCAGGGATGAATCAGTGTGGCAGGCTGAAATATGCTTTGGTCTGATTTTTGGTGAGGAAGTTGCTCAGCAGGATGATGGCAATTAAAATGAAGATGTAGTATGCGACATGGAAGTATCTAAACTGGAACATAAGTATTGCGGCGTAGGGTAGGAAAGAGCAGACACTGTAAAGTACTGTAGTGAGCAACATGAGAATCTTCAGATTTTGGAGGTTTTTGGGCAGGAATAGTGTTTTGGCTTTGAGTAGAATAATCAGGCAGGCGATGAAGAAGCACGTACTCAAAAACCAGATATAAGCCTGACTGAGCATGTAGTAAATATTCATGAAAGTGCGTTTGAATTGATTAGGCGAATAACTTTTTAGCGAGAATGGAAATAGATTTTGCAGGGTTCCTTTGAAGCGGCTCCACAACAGGATCCAGGGTCGTTTTTTGACGATCTGGACTTTCCATAGTGAGAGGAGTGAATCACCCCGGGCAATGATGTGGATGCGCCGTGATGAAGGGATGGTTGTATCAAAGATGGCGTGGGTTACGCTGTCTATGAAATTGATGACGAACTGTTCAGGGAATTCCCGATTGAAAACACGGGCAACGGTTGGAATGGGTGGATAGGTGGTTGCCTCGGAATAACACAGGTAGGGATATTGGGCGGAGTCCCCACACACTTTCCATTTTGGGAAGAGCAGCCAGGTCACGAAATGGGCTTGTACGCCTTCCCAGTAAACGCTTTGTTCGCCGGTGAGAGAAGCCAGTTCTATGGCTGACCAGAAGTAGGCGCATGCCCAAATGGTGTCGTAATTGAAGCAGGCTTGGTAGGCGCGGATAGGTGAAACGTGTTTTCTGTTGTATCTGAAGGAAAAGGTTCTGGTGTCCAGATCCATAATGGTTTGGGAGAGTGTCCATTTGCCTGTGGTGTGGTAGACGTGGAACATCCAGGTGAGTGGAAAGAAGCTCCAGAGTACAATTGCCAGGAGGAATGGTTTCAGAAGGTGGGCGTGTTGTTTGCTGGTGGCGCAGGTATGCCCCAGGCGCAGGCTTGTGATCAGAAAAATTACTGGGCCGTAAAGAAGTGCAGAAGGGCGAATCCAGTAGGCATAACCCGCCAGAAGAGTTGCACCAATCAAAAATTTGGGTTGCATAGTGTATAAGAAGCGGAGCATCAAGGAAAGAGACAACAGGCTTACAGGAATGAATACCGATTCCGAGCACAGGCAGTAGAAGTACTCTGTGTAGTAAGGCATGAGCAAGAAAGCAAGGATTGTCAGCCATTTGACGGGCGCCCGTACCCGTAGCAGTTTGGCGAGGGTTGTACCTGTATACCAGTAGGCGAAGGCGGTCAGTACCAGTTGAAACAAAACGAGAAGATTGTACACGGTCTGGCGATCTTCTACGAAGATACGGACGATCAGGTAGAGGAGTGGATAGCCCCAGATTCTGCCTTCGGGGTGATAGGTAATGGGATTGTGAGGATTGCCTTTCCACCCTGCTCCTGAAAGGAAATTTTCGGCGGACTCAAAATACTCGGCGGTATCGCCTGTAAAGATAAAAAATTTGCCCTCCGTAATTTCAGGTGTTCCCCGGACCAGTGCGTAGACGAGCATTTTGAGGGTGAGCACCAGGGCAATTCCCAGGAGTTCTATGATGGGTTTTGCGTTGCTGAGGGTATGGAGGGGCATGGTTGTTTCCTGTTTCGGTTTGTTCAGCTGTTTAAGGTCTCATTTGCTGCATCGTATTGTGTGGTGAAACGTAAGGAGGGCAGGCAGTCTGTTTTGGGCGGTGGAGTTTATTGCGGTGGGGTGTTCAGGAAGGTTTCTCTGGCGATTTTTGGTGGGTGTTTTGGGTGTTTTGTGAGGAGGCGTGTGTGGAGTGGGTCAGTGGTTTTTGAGTATCTTGATGTTGAAAAGGCTTGGGTTCCCATGAAGTGTAAGAGGCTGAATCTGGGTTGTGGGCGATTTCCCAAAAAAGGGTTTATTAATGTGGATGTGGATCCGGAGGTACAGCCCGATGTAATTCATGACCTGAATGTGTTTCCTTATCCTTTTCGGGATAATGAATTTGAGTGGGTGGAAGCGAATCATGTGCTTGAGCATCTGGATGATCCTTTTCGGGCAATGAAAGAGATTCATCGGATTACTCGTCCGGGAGGTATTGTGGTCATTCGCGTCCCTCATTTTTCCCGGGGATTTACCAATCCGGATCACAAGCGGGGGTTTGACATTACGTTTCCGTATTATTTTCGGAAGGATTTTCTGGGAGGGTATGTAGGTGTTGAGTACAGGCTTGAGCGGATGCGACTGAGGTGGTTTGCCCAGCCTTATTTGAAGAAGCACTATTTGCCGAAGTGGCAGTTCTGGCTTGCGCGCATAGCGGGTAGCATTTTGGATTTTCTGGCGAATCTTTCGCCGGAGCTGTGTTCGCGGGTTTGGTGTTACTGGGTTGGGGGATTTGAGGAGATAGAGTTTTGGTTTCGTGTGGTGAAGGAAGGGTAGGCTTTAGATTATTTGGTATCGCGTGTCGCTCGTATATTGTAAGCAAAAAAGTGGAATGAGGAGGGATAAGGATTTAGAAGTTTTTGCTGGGATTGTTGCTCTTCTTTTTCTTTCTGGTTGTGTGAACGTTACAAAGTAGTTGCGAGGACGACGCCAAGTGCATACAGAGAAGCAACAGAGGAAGTCCAAGAGAAGGGATTCAGGTCTTTAAAGGATTATATCTTGCGCAAATTGAATGAAGCAGGAGGGGAAGTAGAGAGAATAAGTTATTCTGAGCGTTGGTTCTCTGAGGAAGACAAACAGGTGTTTATAATTGTGGAGATAAGTGAATTTTCTCAGTTGCAGGATAAATTAACGTTGGAAGTGATCAATGATGGAGATGAATTGGTATATCTGGATTTTACCTTTTCATCGTCATTCTCTGCGAACTCTAACTTGAGAAGGTTGATCAAAGAATTTGATAATATGCGGATATAGTGAACGGAAATGTTGCGCGGTGGAAGAGATTCTCCTCACACTCTCCGTATACGGTGATTTATGCAAGGAGCAGGGTTCCTGCAGATAAGCAGGGGATCGTCAGGTTCATTGTTGCAGTTCTGCTATTTGCTGGCGTGGTGGGAATTGGTATATATTTCAGCAAGAGGAGCAGGCATTGAAGAGACTTCTGAAGATCGGGAGTGACAATAGAAGTGTTAAATGGCTGGAGCGCAATTGGTTGTGTCGGCTAAACAAGGAATAGGCAAGGGCTGCGCTGGATTATTATGTTAGCCTGATTCGTTCACTTCCTGCTGCGGAGAAAGCCAAAATTGAAGCATGGCTGCTTGCGCATCAGTAAGGTGGGAAGTGGGGAGGAGCTGCCTTTTGCGGTTGCTCCTCCCCATTTTGCTTTTTTTCTTCTTGATGTCTGGTGCAAAGTATGAAAATCTGCCAATTCGTGAAACGACGCCTTATTTAAGTGTGGAAACTTACTGGGATTGTGTGCGGCTGGATAGTCTTTTCGCCCATCAGCCCATAGCGATGGAGGTGAAACTTTTTCTCTGGCACGATAAGGACACTTTTGTTCTGTTACGTCAATATCGCTGGAGTTTGCCTGAGGAGATTTGTGATTCACTCAATGGCAGAGTAATTCGGTTTGGTGTCAGTCCTTTGCTGGCGTTTTTGAGTTCCGAAAGCGGGATAATATATTTGGGTTTTGCTTTAGTTCAGGAGAAAAAGAAAGCGATCACGTATGTGGTACCTGTATCGTTGGGCAAATCTAATCGTTTGTTTTTCAGTTTATTGAATCCCTATCACTGTGGCAGGTATGTTCCCTTTGTTAAGCCAAGCGTAGCACTTTGTTCACAATCATTAAGGGTTTTGTACGCAGTAATTGACACTTTGAGGCTACTGGATAGCCTGTATGGAATTTCATGTGGCGCAGATACTCTTTCCGCTGATATTCAGGGTATTTTGCAATCTCTGACGGCTGCACTTTTGAAGCATGCAGGCAGGCTGGAAATGGCTTTGTGGATTGCTGAGCACCTGAGCGAACTTATCTCCTCTTCGCGGCGACAGAGTCAGATCAGAGAGGATATATGCTTGCGCAGTGCACTTTTTATCAATTCCGTAAGAATGCGAGAGCGATTGTGCTCGCGCATTGGCTGGGATACTTCGGTTATCTATCTGGGTTTAAATGAAAGGTTTATGGTGAATGACTCTTTTGTTAGAGGTATCGTGGTACTTCCTGTGTCTGACTCGCGAACTGGAGTAGCTAAGCAGGTGAATAAGTGGCGAAACAGTACATTTCTTCGCCGGCACAACGTGCAGGTTATTTTCGTGGATTCGCCAGTGCTGGCGTACGCTGAAGGAGAGGTCTATAGATTGCCTGTTCTGGATTCGTTCAGAGTTTTTTATTTTGTGAATGGGAGGATGGTCTGGGTTTCTACCTGGCGGGAATTTGATTCCCTGTTTACTGATTTGCAGGTCGCTCCCGTTACTTTTGAACTGGTAGATGGGAGGTGGTGGTCCGGGTTTGTTGTCTGTCGTGGGACATGTACGTTTTCAATGGTGGAGGGGATGCCTGTAGTGAAGGGTGAAGTTTTGTGGGCGAGGGGAGTCGTTCCTTCTGAGGCTTATGGGTGCTTAGAGCGATTGATTTTGCATTCGGAAGGCAAACCTGAGCAATGTAGCCTGTGGTTAGCGAGGGCGCTGACTCTTCTTCAGCAACGTGGCTTTTTAACACCTGCCGATAGAAGAATTCTTGACAGGATTGCAGAGGTTTGTCCGATAGAACAACTTTGTCCTGTGTAAGATTTGAGTAATGGTTTGGGGAAAGTGTTTCTTTGGTCGTGGTGAGTTCCTTTTCATCCTTTGATTGTATCTACAAGTCATGGACTCATATAGTTGCTCTTTTTCTCCATTTCAACAGGACTCGAGCAAATAAGAAGCAATAAATTTCAGGCGTGGTGTGCTGATTAAGAGCAAGGTAAGAGTTGAGCCGGATTAGAGCAGGGAGAAGTCTGGACATCCAGTGTTGCCTTTCCCATCGTGCGTTTCCTGATGCATTTTGGTTCACCTGAAGGGTTTTTGGGTTTTGGCAAAATGGCATAATCGGAAAACTTTTGTGACGTTTTTTTTCGTTAGAAGGAACAGAAGGAAAGGGTTTCAGGTCAGGGCGAACAGGGCAAATTCAGGGCTGAAGCAGACGTTACGGATGCGTGTGCACAGTATGTTACGTCGGCAGGGTGTGGAAGAAGCCACGGCGCGTGCGTTGGCATGTGCCATTGAGTTGGTGTACCGACGGATGTATCGCGCTCTGCGTTGGACAATGCACCGGATGCTCAGCCAGTACATTCCATCCAATGTTGCCACGCAGGAGGACATCCACGAGCTTAAGCAAGAAATTCGTTCTGAGCTCAAGCTCCTGATTGAAATGTTTAACCAGCGTTTTGAAGACATGAATAAACGTTTTGAACACATAAACCAGCGTTTTGAGGACGTGAATAAACGTTTTGAAGACGTGAATAAACGCTTTGAGGACATGAACAGACGCTTTGAAGAGATGCTTTATTACATGGACAGGCGCTTTGAAGAGATGAACCGTCGTTTTCGGATGTTGCAGTGGTGGATCACCATTGCGTGGGCTATCTTTTCATTGTTGGTTTCTTTTTTGTTCTGGTTCTTTCGGTGAAGGGCAAGCATGCAGGATGGGCACAAGGCGTTTTCCGCTTACCACAGCATCGGGTTAGCATCGGGTTTAAGTATTACGGGGAGTAACGTCACTGGTGCATAGGGGATAATTTTTTTGTTCTGGGCTGTTGAGCATTTGTACGAGACAATGTTTCGGTGGTTTGTTTCTGAGGATGTTTAGGATATGTGCGAAGGGGCTCTGAAGCGTTGCCGGTGGAAATCGGTGTCTGTGAACAACAAATTTTTAGCTCGTGAGCAATGCGTGCACTCCCCCTCTTTCCGTGCCCTTTCATCTGCACTGGAGTTCCAGCTGGACGATTCGTATCGCTGTGGTTCGGGAGAGGTTGCGCATTAACCTGGAAAACTGCCAGTTATGATTCAGTGCCTTTGTAACTTTTGCGGGGAGTACTGCGCAGGTCTGGTTGCCTAAACTCCACACGTAGGGTGCGTTGATTGTCCATCCTGCCAGTTGTTCAAGGACCTTGTGTACATGGTCGTTTATGGATGGGGCTTGCAGTGGATGGATTTGTTGTCCTGGTTCAGCGTGCCAATCCAAAACTGTGGCAAAATACTTTCTTGTCATTCCGCCTACCGGGTATTCTTGTCTGTGAGGTGTGGACCAGACCACGAGAATTTGAGAATCTGCTGCCCAGTGTATTGCATGTACGATGAAATCCGCCTGAAAAAGATTGCCGAGCAGATGTCTTTGGTTGTTGCTGTATGCCAGTTTGTTGCATAAGAAAGCCTGACTATTTTCTGGTCGTTTCAGGTTCAGGCGGTGGGCGCTATGAATTCCAACACGCCATACAACAGGGCAGAAGGGTTCGGCAAAATATGCGGTGCCATTTGGGGCAATCATCACCTGAAACCCATAACCCTCAATGTTATAAAAAGCAAGGGGGAGTGTGTGTACGGGGATTGTGTGTGTTGCGATGGGTTGTACGGGTGGGTGGTGTGGGCTTTTGCTGTGTTCGGTGTGCACAATCAGCCAGTAGAAAGTCAGGTACGAGCGTGTACTGTCCTGAGATCCAGCGATCAGCACTAAGGTATCGTGAAGGGATCTGCCTGCCAGCACGCGAAAGTGTTGGACATACACTGGATTGTTGTCCAGTAGTGTACGGAGGTTGAAATGCGCAATTGGTGTGTCGCTCTTCAAAAAATAAAGTGTATCACCTGCTGGCACAATGGTAATTTCATGATGCCGGATCAGAAAAGGTGGGGCAACCGGGATGTTCAGGGGGATGCTTTCCAATCCCTTACAGTGTATTCTGGGTTGTTCCGTGCATGGAATGACCTCGGTTATGCGTCCTTCTTCTAAGACTGGAATCAATCGGGTTCCCGAGGACAAATAAGGGTGGGGCAATTGGATTTCCGGACCAATTGCTGAAATTCTCAGTGCACAGGGTGGGCTGGATGAATTGTTGGACTTTTCCTGGTCTGGCGACTGGGTATAGCGGGTGAATTCTATGATGGCACAGGCGCCGGTTCTCGGCTGAAACCGAAAGCGAAAACCACACCACCAGAATCGCTTCTTTTTCCCACCATAGAGTATCTGAATTGTGTTGCGGGCGGCAGTGAGCAGTTCCCACCGATAGACTGGTCGGTGGTTGGTCAACCAGGCATGCACACCTGTGGAATCCCGGACGAAAACCAGCGTGGTGGTACAGCCTGCGACGAATACCGTATCCACCTGGTGCCAGTCTACTTGTTGACGGATCCGTGCGTGGAGCCGGGGGAGTACACGACCTGTATCCCGCAGCGAATGAAGAAGAACCAGTGAACGGGAGGAAGGAGATTGTACGGGCTGTGTCCACGCCATTCCCAGGTCCCCAATACTCAGGAATCCACTACTGAGGATTAACCACAAGAACCCCATCCAGGTGGCTGGTTTGTGGATCATATCGCCAGATTCTGGTGTTCACCTGATAGTTCTGCCGCATGGCTTTCCGTTGGGTATACAGGTTTGGGTTTGTAGTTGGGGTTGGCTGGTCGGCACGCCTTCCCTATTGAGGAAGGCAATTTCTTGAGGCGAAATGTTCCTGGATAGGCTCTGAAACCTGTTCATTTGTGTTCGTCGCTTTACTCAATTTTGAAGGTGTAAAGGTATAGCGCGGGCGTATCGGATTTTGCTGTAAGCCAGTAGATTTTTCTGGTGTATTCGTTTATGGCTATCTTGTCCTGGAGTGCGAACAATGTCTGGAACAGTGAGCTGGCAGAGGAAGCGGCGGACCGGTAGGGTGCCAGAGTATCTAAGGGGACGATTGCCACCGGTCTAAAGTGGTAGTCGGCAATCTGGATATAAGGCTGGAAGCCTCTGTAATAAACAATCAGCGTATAAGGAGAGGAGGGAAGTGAAGCAATTTCTACCACATACCATGGAAAAGGACGAATGCGTTGCATGTATTTCCGTTTAAACAACGCATAATCCAGGAAAGATATACGATTGGGCACGCCTTTTACTTTGTGTGATAGCGTAATCAGTTCGTAATTGACTTGTTCAGCCTGCCAGTCTTTTTCTTCGGAGGCATGAATTCGGACAATTTGATTGGAAAATACTGCAGGATGATAAAGGAGAGTCCGGGGGGTGAGCACAACCGATGCATAGAATCCTGCATCCCACCAGTAGGCAATAGAAGGGGTTGCCCATACAGGGAGTGCGTTCAGGTGGTGGGCACGATGCCCGCGAATGTCAATCAAGACCAGCATGGGATAACGCTTCCTGTAAATGAGAAAATGGGGGAGGAGAAGGAATCGGAAAGGCGTTGTCCACAAGTTGAACTCGCGTACGGCTACGGTGGGGACAATCCACACGCTGTCTGTAATTGGGGTTGCTGGCTCAGAAACGTAAATCCGGTCATATGGACCTTCCAGGCTGTTAAGACGTGCGCCCACGAACCGTTCAAAGCGAAATTGCTTTTGCACAGTGTCATATTGGTACAGCAGATATGCCTCGTAAACGCCCCAGTTCCAGTGTCTCTGGACACGCTTACCTTCTTCGTTTACATAGACCACATAGGGTGGTTGATCTGGCGGCAATGGCGCTTCAAACGTACAGGAAACAACCAGCAGATGGGAGTGCCACCTGTAGCTGAGTCCGGCGGCGCGCAATGCGGGACGATTCCAGATCTCCGGTGGATACAACCCTATTTTCAGGGCATGCTCTTTTTCTTGCGGTGTTTCACAAACGTAGCGGACAAACCATTGTAATGCCGTATCAGGATTGTAAGAATACAATTTTTGGACGAATCCATCTTCCCGGAAGAAGTACACTGAATTGGTCAGGGCTTCTATCCGAACTACACCATCTTCTACTGCGATCATACGGGAGTTGTTCCCGCCCAGCAACAGTGTATCAGGTAAATGAATCTTTCTTTGCAGAGTGAAGGAGATTTGGAGTCCTGGCAGGTATTTTTCCTGCAGGCGTGTTGCTTTTTGTACACCACGTGCCCAGATCTGCTCCCGCCAGACATAGACAAACCAGTTGGGGTAGTCATAACGCATACGGCAATGTCGGCGCAACCAGTGTGTAATCTGATTGTAAAGCGTGTCGTTTACAATAAACCAGTGTAAAGAACTATCGGGTTTAACGCGATAAATCCCCCGTAAAATTCGCAGTGCGGTATGGTGGGGATAGACGTCCTTTGTGGTTACGATGTAAATTCTTCGTGTTCCAGGATGAACGGATTGGATCTGCCTTTCAAAGGTGTACGTCACGCTGGCAATGGTATGTTTGTCTACTGTCATATCCAGGGTAAGCAGGAAATACCGGTGCAGATTTTTCTTCAATGCTGGGAGATGGGTTTCCAGTATGGCATTGAGTTCTTTTGCCGGGCACAGTGGCTTATCTACCAGCCATTGGGGAAGTGGTGGGTTGGGATTGGTGGGGTTGGGGGGGG
>JALWYU010000080.1 GCA_026992635.1 Bacteroidota bacterium
CCCCTACCCCCTTAAACTCCTCTCCTTGCGTTCCCTCCTCCAGATCCCAATCAGCGCACTGGCACTCCTCGCCTACTCAGCTTTCCTCCTCCTCTGGATCTGGACCGACTTCTCGCCCACCCGTACCGAATTCATCCACTATACCAACCTCCTCGTCTGGACACTGGCAACCGAACTGACATTACTCACTGCCCGACGGATCTCCGCACCCCTCTCCCGATATCTCCACTATACAGTTGTGTTGTTGGGACTGGCTATCGCACTCTTTTGGTTCGGACAAACTCTCCTGAGCAATGCCACTACACCCTCCCTGAACACACTTTCCGCCTTCACTTTCCGCATCCTCTTCCTGTTGGCTGGACTCATCTGGTTGATCCGGGCTCTCACCCCCACCTGGCAAACCATCCCACAGATAGTCCTCTGCGGATTGACCAGTGGACTCATCTCCACAGTGATTTTCCTGAGCTTTCTCCTGACACTCTACGCACTCTATACCCTGCTGGGACTCTTCCAGGAAACCCGGGACAAGTGGATACTCAGCGGTTTCGCAGTCTGCTTCACTGCCCTGATCGGCATCTCGTTTTTGCTGTGCTGGGTCAATGCTCAGAACCAGACGCAAGCACACAACACATCTGCCACCACACCTGTCCACCCCTTCTGGAAAGGTCTGACCATTGCCATGACCACCTTCGCACTCCTCAATTTGTTGATTCTACTGGTGTACGCCAGCCAGCTCGCCCTATCCGGCAAATGGACGTCCAACATCGTGGGACGACATGTCCTCCTGTTTGGCGCCTATTCATTACTCCTGTACATTGCTGCTTATCCCTACGTACAACAGAATCCGCGGATCCAGCGATTCGTCCGTATTTATGCAGTGCTTTTCTTGATGGGATTACTCCTCGGATTCCACGCCATCAAACCGCGGATTGACGCATATGGCATTACCGTCCTGCGCTACCTGGCACTTGCCACCTGGCTCGCACTCACAACCCTCACAATCCTCATCCTGATCCGACCCCAACAAACCCACCACACCATCCTGCTGATCACGTTTGGCTTCTTGATTGGCGCTATGACCACGTTTCGCCACCCCGTCTACTGGTCCCTCCACCGCCGAATGCAAAACTGGTTCCTCACTTACGTCATTGACCCCGCCATCGGCCCTGCACGCCAGGACATCCAGCAACTGCACAGCCTCCTCCAGACTATATGCACGACCTTCGGACAGATTGACACCGCCTACATCCCCCAGCATGAAAACACACAACTCGTCCGAACACTCATTGCCAGCTTCCACGGCACACCCTCCGAATGCAAACAACAGCTCGTACCCGACATCCTGGAAACCATCCAGAAAAACGAATTACCCCCACCCCAAATCACCCACATCGCTTTTTGCAACTGGCAACTCACCACCCGATCACCCTACCCTACACATCCCGTCCATTGCCCCACTTGCCTGCCCCTCTTCCTTAACCTGAAAACCTCCTTCGTAAACCACCTTTCGGATACCATCTACTACCCCGACTCCCTGTCCATCATCCTCCACCTGGATACCCACCACACCCAGCTCCACTTATCTATCGCCTTACCCTCTGCAACTTTCAAATCTTTCACCATTCCCCTGCCACAACTGCACACCTTCCTACAGCAATGCATCCCCGAGAACCAGGACCAATCCACCAAACTCCACCAACCCCAACCCCTCATAATCCAGAACAAACAGGATGGCTCCTACCTCTTTATCCACACCCTTGAAATCTCCTTTGATAAAATCAAACGAACCCAACCTCCTATCTACCAGATTAAAGCCTTCCATATCCATCTGCTTGGTCTCACACTGCTTCCCCACCGGACTACTCAATCCGCCCCTCCCCCTCCCACACTACGCGAACGAACCACCGCCTCCACGCGCAACGGCGTACGAAACCACACATCCCGCTGAGGAAACGGAACCTCTATCCCCGCACGCTTCAACCGATCCCACGCCTCAAAATAAATCTCACTGCGTAACGCCAACATCCGCCACATCCGACGCGCATTCACCCACACCAGCAAATGAAACACTAAGGCACTGTCCGCCATCTCATAAAAAATCACTTCGGGCGCAGGATCCCGCTCCACACCAGGATGACCTCTCGCCACATCCAGCAAAACACGACGAACCACCAGCGGATCCGAACTGTACGCCACACCAAACGGAATGTGCACACGCACCAGCTCATCACTCAACGTGTAGTTGATGATCTTACCCGACACAAAATGCGCATTGGGTATCGCAATCTCCAGTCCATCCACCGTATGAACACGCGTTGTCAACACGTTCACATCTACCACCTTCCCGTAAATGATATTCGTTTCATTCCCCACTGCCTTCCCCGCATTCCCCTCTATCTCTATCAAATCGCCCACCTTCACATTCCGGCTGATAATCAAAATAAACCCGCTGATGTAATTGTTGAAAATCGTCTGCAATCCAAAACCCAGACCAATGCCCAGCGCGCCCGCAAACGGCAACAACACCTTCCACGTAATCCCCAGCTCCAGCAAAAACATCATCACCACCACCAGAATCCCCAGATTCGTAATCAACGAACGCCACGAACCCGCCTCCACCTCCGTACGCCAAACACACATCCATCCATACACCAGCTCACGAATAAACCGAACCAGATACCACAACACCAGCAATACATACACCGCCTCTATCAACGAGCGCACAGAAATGCGAATCTCCTCCCAGTGGACCAGATACCACTCACTGAGCCAGCCCACTATGCGCGACCAGCCCGGCACCACCAAACCCAAACCATGCACCACAACCCCGAAACCCACCAGCACCATAAACCGATGAAAATCCCGCTTCCACCCACCAGTCCGCACAACACGACGAATCAACAACGGCAACAACAAATACACCAGACCATACAACACCACATACCCCAGAACACGCAACACCACCTGCCACTCACCAAACACTTCCCGGACCATGACCCCCGCACCAATCTTGCTTTACCCTTTTCCTCCTTAACCACCCTGCCACCCTCCCCAGCACGGAAACCCCGGATTCACCCGCGGCCAACCACCCTCACCACGCAAATACGAATCCCCATACGCATGCAATACAAACCCTATGGGTATCACCACATCCATCCCCGAAAAATACGCCAGAACACGACCCACCTCATAATTCAACACCCACTGCCCCTCCTCATAAAACGTAACATACTCAGGACCACATGCCGGCGCACAATCCCCCGTCTCTAAACCAATCAGCAAAGGCTTCCCAACACGCATAGCATACGCCACCGAAGCCCACGACAAACACACAATCCCATTATCCGGACACAACCCACCAGCAAAATCCCGATACGCCATCACAATCGGTATATCCGCTAAATCTATAAGGTGCTGAAAAACGGGCTTCGCCACACCACCAAACACCACCGTATCCCGCCAGAACGCACGAAACGCCACACCCAACCACAAACCCCTCGCCACACACCACTCCCGAACACACGACACCAAATCCAGCAACGCCTCAAACGTATCCACCGAAACTGGCTCACCCGGCTCCACATCCAGCACCACACCCCTGAACGCCGTGCCCGAATCCAAATACACCTCCAGATACCCCGACAGCAAACCCATTAACCGCACCAGATCCGAATCACACCCCACACCACTTTGCAACCACTGAGGCGAACCCCACACCGCCAGCAAACCCACACCCGCATCCAGCGACCTCCTGTCTAACACCCGAAGACGAGACCACGAAACCATTCCCCCTTCCTCATACACATCCACCAGCAACAGCGAAACTCCACTCTGCACCGCCGACACCACCAGCCGTTCTACACCCACACCACCCTCCGGAACACGCCAAACCCACATACCCTGCCAGCACAACCTGCCCCCATACCCACTTTGACCACCTCCCTCCCCACCACGACAACCCACCACCAGCACCATAAACCCGACCAGACCACGCATCCCTACCGAACCCCACGACGAACACCCTTCTCACCACCTCCCGAACCCAGATTCATTCCACTCCGAAACTCTAAAAACTTCTTCCCCTTATTCCGCGGACCACAACTTGTCCGCCACCGACCACAACCCCAAACCACCAACGCCAACACCAAACCCACTAGCCAAACACTCCGACCCAACCAAACCCACATCAACACAACATTTTCTCACCTGCACTTCTTTATCTTAAACATAAGTACACACAAACCAACAAATCTTTTGCCCTATCCCTTCAATCCTGCCCGTTTTCCTTCTACTACTACCACCTAACCTGGACTCCCCCAAACAAATCCAAACAAATAACAAAACCAGTCCGCCCATGCCTCCCATTCCCTCGCCCAACCAGCCACAAACCATCCCCCACCACTTCAAAACAAAAACAATACATCCTGTACTTCTCCACCCTCACTGCAACATTACTGATAAGCATCTTACTCACCTACCTTTTGCCCTGCCAGTGATTGGAGTACACCCTCAAAATACTTACACCCCCTATCCCCTGCTGTGCTCTGAAAGAAGCTGTCCGCAACTTCTGTACAGCCTCCTGATCTGTACTTTCTGGGAGACCTTCTGGGCTTACTCCTTGGCAAATGGAGACTTTTTTCTTACCCTTTGTTCGCTACCTGTCCGACAAAACCCAAATCCCCCAATCCATCCACACAGAACCCGCTTCCACAACCTCCCAACATCCAAATCCAAAACAAGCTCAAGCACATATCCAAAATCCGCCAATTCACACCGATCCTCCAGAAAAAGAAACTGCGCGTCACTAGTAGGCAATTATCCGAAAACTCGCCCAAACCCTCCCTGCCACCTTCATCTCTATGGTGGCATTCAGCATGGCTTCTGCCCTGACCATCGGTCTGTACCCTCTCGCTTTTCTCGGGCGCTACCGCATTCATGAGCGTCCGGCTACCGGTTTTCAGCGACTATGCCCGATAACCAGATCACCACACCCCTGAAAAGAACGCTAAAAAAAAACACACGGTCCGACAACTGCGTCGAGCCTGGGACCTCTTAGTACTCACCGCAACTCTACTGGGTGCCCAGTTCCTGTGGGTCATCCTTATGACTACCCACCTCCCCCAACACGCCCTGCTCTTTTCCCTGGATACCCCCACTGGCAGACTTTTTGCTTTCTCGCCTTTTTGTTACTGAGCATTCTTTATGCCTGACTCAAAATAATACGCCTACCTCAACAACACACCAATCCCATTCCCCACACCCCACATCCCTCCCCAAACGTGAACCACTCACCACCTCCTGTTACCCTAAAACAAACCCGAGCACTAAACCAGAAACGTACAGCGTCAACTCGCCCCCTCCCCATGGTATTCAGTTCTTACTTAATACCATGACAGTTTGCTGAGCATGAGTGTGTATCCTCTGGGATATGGGCGTATTGCAATCAATCTGATGCCCATATGGTCAGGAAGCAGGTACATTTGGGATGGCGTTGCCTGAGGCAGAAAATATCTTCTACGAACAGCCGCTGAAGAAGTTGAAGTGTGATAGAAAAGTACCATGCTATGCCAGATACCGGGTGGTGCTATCTGTGGACATGTTTGCCAAAGATATTTGCCAGCCACAACGAAGACACTGTCCGACAAGGGAAACAGGGTGAAATTATCAACGCCCGTCCACTCCTGAAGGTCTGCCTTTCCCTGACAGAGTAATCCTTTCTCTACATGACTGAAGGAAAAAGCAGGTGGTAAGTAACGAGGTACTGGTTCCGGAAGGATTAGCGTATCCTTTGCCGGGTATAGATAGATGCGAGGCAGGTATGGATCTAAGACCCAGAGTCTCCTGTGTGGTGAACACTTTCTGCATAAAGCAAACAGGCTTTTACCTCTCACATAGAGAAAAGAGAAAATAGAAGGTGTAGAAGGGATGGTGAAATGGTCAACAAGCCTTCCCTGCTGTTTTTCAAACAGAAATACGGTACTGTCAACGAGTACATAGATTGTGTCATTCATTTGTCCAAGAACTCTGATCACATACTTGGGCGAATCAGGAAGTACAAGATTTATCTTCTTCAAAGTGTTCGTGCTTGAACCAAACACTATTCCCGTAAGGGATTTGCTTGCCCTTCGGGCAATCCATATGGTCAAGCTGCTGTCAATGTACGTTATGGCAACTACCCGACAGGTCGGATTAGTGCATGGTAAATAAAGCGTCTCTGACCTCATTAATTTATTCCTATGTAGCGTGTAGTGAATGATGGTTATAGTATCATTCATAACGTACTTGTAGTCTGTTACATAAAGATGATGATCAATGAGAAAGAGCTCGGGAAACCATGTGCGTGTATCGGGTCGCAAGAGTATCGTATCAGAAAATACGATAATTGACCGGTTCTGCACTTCTGAACAAGTGTGCCAGAGTGAAGTTATGGAATCAGGACAGATCAGTTTGACCTGCCGATAAGATGCACGCATATGCATCTCAATAGCGCAAACACTCCACACAATTATTGTATCGGCTACAACACGGTTTTTGTGGATTAAGCTGTCTCGTATGCGCATCATATAATTCCATGCAGCACGATAAATAAGCCAGAAAGGCACTAGCTGTCCGCGAACATACTCGGTCGTGTCCTCTGTCACTTTCCAGAAAGAGGTAGGTGAAACGATTACCAATGCTTGCTGATGTTGTCGTGCGAGCGAATCTACGATTTTCACAGCTTGCTCTTCAGAAAAGGCAAGAGTGGGGTAGAGGGGTTGTGCTTGTAGTTCCAGTTTTCCACCTCCTCCACCCCACATCAGGCTCATCAACGCAACAAGCACTCTAAAAGATGCCTCCATGGAGCTGAATTGTGGCTGCAGGACGCACATCCCAGGTAACCACTCTGATTTTTCCGTCTGGGCTTTGTCCTTGCAGGGTTCCCTGGTCTATACTGTTGGCCGCCTGGATAAGCATATTGGAAAACACGACATCCGTGATCTCAGCGGCTTTGTCTCGCAAAAATTCAAATGCATGTTCAGATGTAAGTTCGGGAGGAGAAGGAAAGTGCAATGCAACTTGCCCAGTACATTGTAAGTCTCCACATCCTCTACATATTACGATTTGACATGCTGGTCCACAGTCTCTTATTATGACTTCGGCATATCCTCTGCACTCTACCTGAGAGGGCAAGTTGTCGTCTTCACGACCGACGTTCACCGTAAAAGCCACGGACTGGGCGTAAACATGCACTGCAGCGAAAATCAAGGCACATGCTGGAAACACTACCCTTCTCGTTCTAAGCGAGAGACTGAGCATGAGCAGAACCTAATAGGATAGCAGAAGAGCTAGGACTTTGACTGTCTTTTGGATAGCCCTCTTGCACAGGCTCTATCAACTTAGCGAAAAGTGCTTCTGCCATGCGCCATATACTTCTGTTTTTGTTTTAATTTTGTGCATAGCGTCAGAGAACTCAGGAGTGAATATGAGTCGTTTGCTCTGGTAATCCAACGCCATTTATATTTACCCACGTGAAGAGAGAGAGCAAGGGTCGCTGTTCAAGTACAGCAGTGTTATATTGACGCTTAGCCATGCCTGATAAGGTAATTTTGTTGATGGGAGCCTTCAGACTATAAGTTATAGACTCTACGAAAAATTTTGTCAAGGGTTCGGTGATTGCCTGGCAAAATTTGCGAATAGAGCGGAATATGAGCGATTTCATCACAATGAATACTGAATCTCCTAATTTTAAGTCCATAGGAATCATTGTTGCCTGACATAAATTTGCGACTATCCCAACACAAAAGTAATTTCATCATGACAAATAAGGAACCATGAAATTGCTCTTTTATTTTCTTGTCCTGCCTTACCCTATACACAAAAATAAGGCATCATGAAAGGAAAACACAACGCCAAAACCCAAGGAAGTGCTGGAAGTCTTTCAGCAAGTCAAGAAAATCTACAGACCTGGCACGCAGCTGGTCAAGGTACGCAACTACTGGCATGTGCATAAGTACAAATCGGTCTGGGACAAAGAGAAGAAAAAAGCAGTGAAGAAATTTGTTGCGCATTTGGGTGTGATCAAAGATGGAAAATTTATTCCAGCCCGACGCCGGCACAAGAAACGCAGGAAAGCCGAACCTGCCCAGCCTGTTCAGAAAGAGACGAAACCAGTGGTAGAGGTGCGCCATGCGGGCTGGGAGAACGAGCGGAGTTATGTATGGGGAGCGGACAGAGTTGTTCGTCATGTTCTGGAGCCTTTGTGGGGACAGATAGAAGGTTTGCTGGAAGAGGATGTGTTCAATTCGGTGCGAGCGCTGGGTATGGTGTGGGGTGTATGGGGCGTAGAGCCGTTGAAGCGTGTGACGAGGCAGTGGGAGCGGTTGTGGAGCAGTCGGGAGTTGCCTGCCCAGACCAACGCCACGCATCTGAGCCGTGTGTTGGAGCACATTGGCAGGCGTCCCGGGTTGCGCACACGGCTTGCCACATGGTTCCTGAGCATGCACACTGGAAAACCACTCTTGTTTGATATGACGCATGTGTTCATGTACAGTCGTGGGATTGACAGTGCCTGTTATGGCTGGAATGCAGAGAAGAAATATCTGCCACAGGTTCGCATGATGCTTCTGAGTGCCCGAGAACGAATAACCATGATGGAGGTGGCAGGTGGGAACTTGCATGAGGTGCACATGCTGGCAGAGTTACAGGAGCGATTAAAAGACCAGATAGATGCCCCGCTGATTTTTGTTACAGACAGGGCATGTGCTTCACACAGCACGTACCGACAGCAATATTTAGAGGAACGAATCACCCGTGAGGAATTGCACAGGAAAGAGCAGCGGGCAGGGAAGATTGCCCTGGTAACCAATACGGACATGGAGCCATCAGAGGTGTATGAGGTGTACAAGATGCGCCAGCATGTGGAAGAAGTGGTAGATCGGTTTCGCAATCATTTGCTGGCAGAGCGGACGTATGCACGAACCGACGAACAGATACAGGGATGGATATGGGTTGCGTTGCATGTGTTGCAGGTTCACTGGTTTTTGCTGGATCGGTTGAAGGGTGCGGGATTATTGAAGAAGTGGAGCGTGGAGGATGTGCTGAAGGAGTTGCGGGAGATACGTCGTGAGCCCACGCCTACGGGTTGGCGCTTTACACCCATCAGTAATTCCGTCAAGAGGGTGCTGGCAAACTGGAATTGGATGGAATCATATTGGCTTCAAGATAGGAAATTCAGTCCAAACCCCAACATCTGACGATCCTCGCATCCATTCCCTCTTGCCTTGAACTACTCCCAAAAAACTACACACCACAACGCAAACAAACCCTGGCACTCCTACCACTCAATCAATCCACCACACGCTCTATCCGAACCACCTCTCCCCTGTGCAGTAAAATCAACTGGCGAATCGGATCTTTATCCGGCGAAAGATACTCAAACACAAACTGCGGAATTGCCAAAGACATCTTCAGATCCTGCATACTTACCCTGGTCAGATTCTCCTCTATATACTCCTTCTCCAACCACGATTCAAACGCGAGAAGAAGTCGCTTCACGTCTGGATCCTCCGCAAACTGGTACAAATACATCCCGGAATGATTATGAAACTCTCCTACAAACAACATACCCTGCTTCAGCTTCTTCCGAAGCAGAATCAGTGCTTCCTGCCTGAAACTAAAGGTTTGAAAACCAATCATCTTCAGAAAAAACGATTTCCGCTTGGCATCCAGCCGATCAAAATTCGCAAGCGTCTGGTGAATATGCTCAGGAATAAAAGGCTCACACATGTACTTCACATATGCAACAACCTTCTTGAGCACAGAATCATCTACATCCCTGAACGCCTCGCGCGACCTCAAATGCGACGCGATGTCGTAGTGGTAGTAATACTTGTTTAAATTCCTGACTATGGGGGCGACAAACTCCTCCAGAGCCACACGAAACTTCTCTTCCTTCTCAGTCTTCCATTTCGTAAAAATCGTCCAGAACAGGTCTATCTGATAATTCCTGACGGTATCAATGACCAGAATATCCCTTTCAGGATCATAAAACACCAGACCCAGCTCCTCTGGCAACATCGCCGCCAGCGAATCATGAAACCCACGATGCGCCAAATAATGCGCTTGATACAACTCAAAAAAACGAGAATAAAACTTCTCCAGATCATAGTCAGCGAGCCGACGAAGCGCTTCCAGAAACGCTTCAAAAGCATAGACATAGTAAGTAGTATCCTGCTCTATCAGCCGACGAACCCGACCAATGATCGCAAGTGCACCTTCATACCGGCCCACAACAATAGAATCTTCTATCGCAGAAATCGCATCGGCAATCCTGTTTGCCCGATTTACATAAATCGTTGACCGGCGCTCTTCCAGATAAGTTAATGGCACCTCCCGTATAATCAAATGCTTAACACGCGACCGACTGTATAAACTCAACAAATACTGGTCAAAATCAAAGCCCTTCTCAACAGCCTGACCCATTAACCCACAATAACCCAGAACAACACCCAGCAACACAGCGCCAAAACGCAACACCCCTGTCATCCCCGAACAATTTCCCACTGACAGCCCGTAACACCACACACTACCGCTTCCCCAGCTTGATCACCACCCAGACATCCACAGACGTATCCCGCCGGTGAAAATCCTCGGGCAACGCCTTCGGCAAAGCACACACACCAACCCGGTTAAAACCCGGCGTAAGCAACGTCTCACGATGTCCATACCCCGGTATGCCCTCATCCAGCAACAACGACGCCACCGCCTCCCGTGCCAGCAAAAGCAACACCTCCTCACGTGAATATCCAGGAGGTACCGGCATATCCAGCTCAGAACCGTATACCGCCTCCCCGACATCCCTCTCCTCTCTGCAAAACCGCTTTACACGGTCCCACGGCCAGCCCCCCTCCACATCTATGTGATCAACATCCCCTTTTTCTTCCAGCGACGTCCGCATATGCCACTCACAAGCCTTATCCATACATCGCTCCGGATACAAAACTGACGCACCCGACAAATCCTCCAGATCCTCAAGAAGCGTGCCAATTGCCCGTCCCATCTCCTGCGCCTTCGCCGCAGAATCCCACTCAATCGTATCTACCCTGACCAAATTGCCCTCCTGATCGTAAACCCTGGTAATCGTCGGAGACCAGTGAACATTCCCAGACAACAACTCTCTTCGCTTACATTCCAGCCACGACACCAAAAACCGCGCATACGCCCGCGGATACCGCCTCACTAAATTCAACTCACGCACAATCAACTTCTCCAGCTCCGTCATATACGGCACATCCTGACCGGTATTCGCCGCACGCAACCACGCCTCCGGAAAACTATCCTTCAACAAAAGAAGATCGCATTTCTGCATTTTCATCCACAACCGATATGCTACTTCCATCTCCAGACTCAGTGTATCGCCCCATCTATCCCATTCCTCAACCCCATCCTGCGCAAACCCCTTACCAACCATCAACCAGAAAACCAGCACGCCCACACCTGCACACCTGACCACTTCCATCCCCGACAATCTTACCGCCTGTACCCCCTGTCCACCATAGGAAACGATTGCATGCCCGATTTCCTTTCCAGGAAAAATTAATCCTTTAATCCGGACTCCATCAACCAGCTCATACCCGAACACGAACACCCCGCAATTCCGTCTAGATGAATTCATGCACTGGTGAGAAAATTACGCTTTGAGAAGGGTCAGAAGGCGCTCTGATAAGAGACCGTTGACACGCCCAAAAGCAACAAGGAACACTTCCCAAAGGGTCAAATGGCACCCCCTAATGGGTCAATCGGCACCCACCAGTGGGTCAATCGGCACCCCCTAATGGGTCAAATGGCACCCCCTAATGGGTCAATCGACACCCATCAATGGGTCAAATGGCACCCCCTAATGGGTCAATCGGCACCCACCAGTGGGTCAATCGGCGCCCCCTAATGGGTCAATCGGCACCCACCAGTGGGTCAATCGGCACCCCCTAATGGGTCAATCGGCACCCACCAGTGGGTCAAATGGCACCCCCTAATGGGTCAATCGGCACCCCCTAATGGGTCAATCGGCACCCACCAATGGGTCAATCGGCACCCCCTAATGGGTCAAACGACACCCCCTAATGGGTCAATCGGCACCCACCAGTGGGTCAAACGGCACCCCCTAATGGGTCAATCGGCACCCCCTAATGGGTCAATCGGCACCCACCAATGGGTCAATCGGCACCCCCTAATGGGTCAAACGACACCCCCTAATGGGTCAATCGGCACCCACCAGTGGGTCAATCGGCACCCACCAGTGGGTCAATCGGCACCCACCAATGGGTCAATCGGCACCCACCAGTGGGTCAAATGGCACCCAACAATGGGTCAATCGGCACCCCCTAATGGGTCAATCGGCACCCATCAATGGATCAAATGGCTCTCCAAAAAGAGTCAAACGGCGCTCTGAAAAGGAACAGGGGGCACCCTGAAAAGAACCAAAATGGCACTTTGAAAGAGAAAAGACATCCTTTGGAAACAAAAAACCAAACCCATCAAGCCTGCCCACATCCATTATCCTCGCCCTCGCCTTCCTCACAACAACCATCCTGTATACCCAGCAAAAAACTGACCCACGCACGCGACCCCAAATACTATCCACACACTGGTGCAAGCCGGTGCCCAACTCAACGCCCAAAACCACACCTTCAACTTCACACCACTCCACTACGCCGTCCTGTACAAACACAAACAAATTGCCGCATATCTGGTTGCAAAAGGCGCCAGACCAGACCTCCAGAATCTCCAGACCGCAGGGCACCCATTACCGCTTGGCGCTATGCCTGGGAACTTTCCTCCTGCATCGTCCTGTTGCCATACTAAAAACACCCAGCACAACACTTCAATTCTGCGTGCAATGGCTATGAGAGCCTTTGTAAATATACCAGAAAGCCTGCTCCTTGCAATGACCTGCACAGATCACTCGTATGGCATACTTGAATAGCACACCCAAATTGAACAATGCATGAATACTCCGTTTCACACACTCGCCAAGGAAGGGTTACCTCTACTGGATCATCAGTGGTACAACAAACTGATATATGGCGACAACCTCGCCGTGATGCAACACCTGATTCACGACCTTGACTTAGCGGGAAAAGTAACGCTAATCTATATTGACCCCCCTTTTGCCACGGGCGAAGCCTTCCGCGTAAGTACGCATCGGACAGCAACCATCAGTATGCCTGCCACCAGTGAAATTGCTTACCAGGACTTCAAATTTGGTACCGACTACATCAACTTTCTCAAAGACCGGCTCATCTTATTGCGCGAATTACTCTCCGACGAAGGAACCATCTACGTGCATATTGGAGTGAGAATATCCCACTACGTGCGCCTATTGATGGATGAGATCTTCGGGTTTGACAACTTTATCAGTGAAATCACCCGAATCAAATGCAACCCCAAAAATTTCAAACGTCGCAGTTTTGGAAACATCAAAGACACAATTCTGGTCTATTCCAAAACCAAAAACTACGTCTGGAACGAACCCCGCATCCCCTATACAAAAGAAGAAATAGAGCGACTCTTTCCCAAAGTGGACGCACAGGGCAGACGATACACCACAACCCCCTTACACGCACCCGGTGAAACTTCCAAAGGCAGCACAGGTCAGCCATGGCGAGGACTGAAACCACCCGAAGGACGACACTGGCGATACCCACCCCACATACTGGATGAACTGGACAGACAGGGATTAATTGAATGGTCATCCACCGGTAATCCACGCAAAAAATTATACGCCGACGAAGTAATATCCAGAGGTAAATTGGCGCAAGACGTCTGGGAATTCAAAGACCCCCCTCGCCCCAAATATCCCACCGAGAAGAACCTGGAAATGCTGAAACTGATCGTCGCCACCTCTTCCCGACCCGGAGATATCGTCCTCGACGCCTTCTGCGGATCAGGAACTACTTTGCTTGCCGCAGAACTGCTCGGTAGAAAATGGATTGGCATAGACAATTCATCACGTGCCATCCATATCGCACTTGAACGACTGCGTTCTCTATCTCATAAAAAGCGACCTCCCGCACCTTACGAAGTCCTCGCTTTGCAGAATAATTGCCTTACACCATGACCAATCCCTGGGTACTTAAAAGCATCAAACTTGCCAGCTCAAAGGGCTACCTGGACCAGCTCCACGAGGTCTACCCCGTACCAACCCCCTCACCCAGACAGATTTCCCGCGAACAATACCTCACCCTGCAAAAACTATTTGAGTCTTCAGAGGATGTGGAACTTATCCAATACCTGCTGAAAAACTTTGAGAAATTCCCAATCAATGACCCATATGTAGCCTGCCTCCGACGATCGGAAGACCTGATACACAAAAACCCCAGAACAGTACAGCGAATCGCCACACAACTCAGAAAACTGGGCTTTCAAAAAGTAATAGAAGCCCTCCAGCAACCCAAAGAAACCAACAGACGCATGGGCACACTCTTCGCACGATGGTTACGTGAAAAATTTCCCTTACCAGTTGTCGCATTATCCGAAAAGCCAAAACCTGACCTCTGCGTCATTCAAGGCACATCAAATGAACTGCTTACTTTCCTGAACACAGCCCTGGGTTGCAGACTCAGTAAAACACCCGACGTAATCATTAAAGTCCACAGGAAATTCATCGTCGGGGAAGCCAAATTCATTGCCGATTACGGTGGACATCAATATACCCAGCTGCAGGATGCCCTGTCACTTTTCTCCAAGGTAGATAGGCGACGGGTAATTCCCATTGCTGTACTGGACGGCGTCGTCTGGCTCAAGACCAATAGCAAAATGTATCGCATGATTACTGCTTTATCAAACGACACAGCACTCAGTGCCCTCCTCCTTGACGACTTCGTGAACACGCTCGCCAACAGCGCTACACACACTGCCCCACACCAGAAATGAGCCTCCGCTTCATTATGGTACCCAGCCCTCTCCTCTTACTCCCTTATTGATTGCCTCCCCATCAGCAGGAAGTTGCGCAACCCGCTGGACGTAATCCAGAACGCCCCAGTGCACTCATCCCCCCAATCCCAATAAAACCACCGCAACCACCACATCCAGACCCTGTACCCCTCCTCCAAAACCCACCGTAAAACACCCCCAACCCCACACCACTCCCATCAAAAAAATTTTCCCTGAAACCCATCTCCTCATTTCGGCGTAACTTTATATAATAAAAACCCTGGAGGAGGCTCGCACACCCAAAACCCCTCCAGCACCATGCGCAAAGCCAGACAAACACACCACCCGGTACGCACATACCTCTGGACAGCACTCCTGGCGATCTGCCTGACCACCACCGCCCACGCACAGCAACCCCTCACCATCACCGAGCCTGTCGCCGTCCTCAAAGGACACACAGAGGATGTGTGGTCTGTAGCCTTCAGTCCCGATGGCAGGTGGCTGGCTTCGGCAAGCGATGACAACACTGTGCGTGTGTGGGAGGTGGGCACCTGGAACACCATCGCCGTCCTCAAAGGACACACAAATTTGGTATGGTCTGTCGCCTTCAGTCCCGATGGCAGGTGGCTGGCTTCGGCAAGCGATGACAACACTGTGCGTGTGTGGGAGGTGGGCACCTGGAACACCATCGCCGTCCTCAAAGGACACACAGACAATGTGTGGTCTGTAGCCTTCAGTCCCGATGGCAGGTGGCTGGCTTCGGGAGGACGTGATTGTATTTTGATAATTTGGCAATCAGGGTCATGGCAGAAAGTAACAGCCCTTGAACATCCAGGTTGTGGGGCAGCTCCTCAAATGGTTTTTAGTCCAGATGGGAGATACCTCGTTGCTGACGCTAAGTATAACGGTGAATTTGTGATTATAGTGTGGAAAACAGAAAGCTGGGATAAAGTAGCAATGTTACACGGACATAGCAATTATGTAAATAGCGTTGCCTTCAGTCCCGATGGCAGGTGGCTGGCTTCGGCAAGCGATGACAACACTGTGCGTGTGTGGGATATGAAAGGTATAGAGGAACAGGTAGAGGCGTACAGGAAAAAATACTATCGCTGGAAAAACACCATTGGCAAAGCTGATGCGGTATGGAGCACTGTTTGTGATACTCTTCCCCCGGAAGTGGTCATGAGAGATACAACTTCTCTTTACCTTGTGCTCAACTTCCTGCTGGACAGTGTAAGAGCTAGGTATCAGGCGCAGTGGGCTCTGGTCAACCCGCAAAAAGGCGAATTTGAAAAAACCGCCGACTATCAGGAGCGCATGCGCAGGGCAAAGCCCTATGTATGTGGCGTGTGGAATGACTACTTGAAGCGAGCGAAAGAAGTGGTTGCCACCCATTTCCTCCTCCCCTCCTGCCAGCCTGAGCCCGCCAAACTCACCAGCGTGGGCACCTACGACGCCGACCGCGAACAACTACCCCTCACCATTGACGGCAAACAATTCCAGGCAAACATCCCCATCAAAGAAGCACCCTCCTTCAAAGCGCACTGGCAACAGGCACAGGTGTGGCGCATCCGTGCCCTCACCTGGGAAAAGAAAACCGCCACAATCGGCTACATCGTCCAGCACCCCCAGACAGGCTCGCTCTACCCCGTACACGCCTACTTCAGCAAAGCCTACGGGACACACCCCTGCCTCCACACACAAAACCTGAAAAAAGTAGTTGAGCGTGCCCAAACCACCACAGCCCGCAAAACCCCTCAACGACAAACCCATCACTACCCACCCTTCCTCCGAATTGATTCTTTCTACATCCAGGAAGAAATCAGCAACGGACGAATTGAAGCCTATGAGCCCGCACACGTCCTCATCCACCTGCACAACTCCGGACGAGGACCCGCTCAGAACATCCAACTGTGGCTCGCCCCCGAAGACCCCACCACCAGCACATGCCTCACTACCGACACAGTCTCGGCAGGCACGCTCCAGCCCAACACCCGCAAATGGGTCGCCATACCCGTGCGCGTCCCTCCCGAATATGCTGGCGAACCCTGCCAGACGACCTTCCGCATACAGGCAACCACCCGGCGAGGCTTCCACCTATCACGCACACCCGCCTTCGTCCTCCGGGGAATACCCTACCAGCAACCCCACCTCCAGCTCTCACTGATGAAAATCACCGAGCATGGCAACCCCAACGACATTTTAGAACCCGGCGAAGAACTCACCTTCCACCTCCGACTCACCAACACCGGACAAACCACCGCACGCCAGCTCACACTCACCCTCCAGGCTCCCCAATCGCTGGTTACCGAACCGCTCTCCCCTTCCCAAATCGCCATCCTCCCACCCGGAACCGACACCTCACTCTCCTTCTCCATAATATGGCAACCCGAGCAAACCGCCAATCCTGGAATCCAGATCACCGACATCGCCCAATCCAGATTCTTCCTCCGCATAGACATCCAGAAACTCACGCCCTTTGAAATTGTCAACCTCCACCGCGCAGTTATGCAATTCACGCCCGCCACCACCTGCCACAACTGCTACGCACTCATCATCGCCAACCAGGAATACAACGCACCTGGCGCAATGCTCCTCTTCGCCATGAAAGAAGGCACCTTAGTCAGAAACTACTTCCAGCGTATCCTGGGCATCCCCTACGAAAACATCTACTACTACGAAAACCTCACACACGCCCAGTTCCTCCGCATCCTCCAGGACTTCCAGAAACGCGTCCAGAACCCCTCACGCATCTACTTCTACTATGTAGGGCATGGCTTGCCCACTATTGACAACCAGCCCGGATTCGTTCCCATAGACGTAGACCCCTATAGCCCCTCTAAGGAAGTACTTCCTTTAGCATGGGTCGCCGAACAACTCCAGAAAACCGGTGCCAACCACCTGATCATGTTCGTAGACGCCTGCTATACAGGTGCACCACGCCAGGGTGCCTCGCCCGTCGCCGGTCCCCCCGTACGTCGTGCTGGCAACTACCTGCCTCCCAACACAATCCTGTTCAGTGCCGTCAGCAAACAGGAACGAGCATGGTTCCCACCCGACCTCGGACACGGCATCTTCACCTACGCATTCCTCAACGCCCTCTACCACTTCCGACAAACCGGCACACTCACCGCACGCACCCTCTCCGACCTCTATAACCACATCCAGGCAACCATGAAAAAACTCACACGCTTCTACCTGCCCACCAGCACCACACAAACCCCCACCATCGTCAGTACACACCCCCAGTGGAACAACCTGCCTATCGTGCCGGAAGAGTGAGCGAAGAATTGAAATGACAAACTACTCACCACCAGCATGGAATTATCCCTTTCATCATGGCACAGAATAGCCCAAATTCTCAGACTTATGCTTCACAACCAAACAACAAGAAGAAACAAAGGAAATATGTCATCTATTTTTCAATCCTGAATGGTCTTCTGTTGCTGGGGATTGTGATGAGTTATCTTGTGCCGTGTAAAATGTGGTTTGTAGAATGGCTGAAACGGTTCTTCAAAATAGAAGATTGTTGCTCCTTTGCCGAAGCACTGCGCAACTTCTGTGCTGTATTACTGGTATGCACTTTTTGGGAAATGTTCATGGGATGGCTACACCACATTAAAATCTCTGGTATTTTCTTTTTACCGTTTGTCCGATATTATGAGAAGGAGAAAAGTCCCAGACAAGAGGCAACAATCGCCCGGAAGCTCTCACAAACACTCCCAGCCGCCTTCATCTCAATGATTGCTTTCATTATGGCGTCTGCACTCACTATTGGCGTAGGCTATCGGGGCTCAGCGCTCCTGCCCAATACCGATCATTACGCTTCCTTTGCCATAGAGCTCGTCTTTCTTTATGTTTTCCTCACGCTTGTCTGTGCCCTCTCACTTTTCTCCGGGGCTATGGCTTTCATGAGTGTCTGGCTACCGGTGTTTGGTGAGCGTGCCGAAACAAGGGCGCTGAGTAAACGGCTCAAGGACCAGTCCATGAAGCAACTGCGTCGTCTCTGGGACCTGCTGGTCCTCATCGCGATTCTTCTGGGTGCCCAGTTCCTGTGGGTCGTTCATATGACCACCCATCTTGAAAAGTATGCCTTACTCTTTTCACTGGATACGCCTATGGGCAGGCTCTCACTCCTGCTGGTCTCCTGCCTGCTGGGAATTCTCTACCGGTGGCTCAAGATTATGCATATCCCCAGAGACGCAAGAACAACAAACACCAGGAAATAATGAGATGTATTCTTAGCGCAAAAAGTTTTGACACAATAGAAAGGTAACCGCATTTTGCTTTAACTTCGTGTAAAAGTGAGGGTGCGATGAGGGATGGGCATGCCCTGCGCAGGTGGCTGCGCGAGACATCACTGCGCTACGGCTTCCACTCTTTGCTGGAACACTCCTCCTGTCCTACGCCCAGCAATCCATCACCATCACTAAACCCATAACCACATTCAACAGGAAATCCCGAATGCCTTCTTAAATGATTTATACGCAGCAATATACGCTTAGGCGCAATTATAGAAAATAAACAGAAAACCCGCCCACCCATCCTGACCTGCCACAACCGAACTGGCTCCTCAATGCATGCAATGGTGAAAAACGGAATTGAACTTCCATGGCAAAAACTTCGTTATCCATTACACAGATTACACAGATAACTCTACTGAGCGTGCAGAACAGAGATGGATGGGGCAAGCCAATCAGTACTCCACGGCTCTATTGTTTGAGATTCATGACAGCCGATTCGCTAACCTTCTGGAGGAATGCCTGAAAGAATCAGAACACCTGACAGCACCGGAGGGAGACACAACCTTTGGCTTCTGGATGCAAACCCTTGCCGACCTCCACCTCCTGGATATGGAACTGAAGGGACTCGCTGAAACCTATAAGATTGACCCCCTGACAAGAACCGTGGAATTCACCGGCGACGAAACACGCATCCAGTACCGAATTGCCCACCTGGAAAAAGTCAGAGGAAAAAAGACACTCTATGCTGAGCTGGTGGACGCCTACGGCGATACCAACGCCTATGCATTCCACAATCTCTATCCCTACAAGGGTAAGTTTTACCCCAGGGTCGTCCGCACCCTGATCAACGCGTTCAACCTGGACAAAGACGCTTTGCTCCTGGACCCATTTAACGGGTCTGGGACAACCACGCACGAGGCTTCTCTGATGGGCATTCAGAGCGTGGGCGTAGACATTACGCCGATTGGCGTGATGCTTGCCCGCCTCAAAGACGAACTGTTATTCCTGTCCGAAGACGACCTGGCATTCAGTCTGGACGACCTGACCGATATCCTGCGAGCAATTGAAAACCGGCGCTAGCACCATCCCAACCCAACTATCCACAACCTTATGCTCATACTCTATTTTGACACAATTGACGCCTTTGCACGCACTTCACGTTATAACCGAAAGGGAAAAACCGGCCTGTTTATTGAAAAATTCAACTATGTTCGTACCTGCCACCGGAAACTCAAAGCGATTCAGGAACGGTACAGCCTGCAGTTTGCCCGGGCAACAATTCTGGAAGATGACGCCCTGAACCTTAACACATATTCAGACTTCAAAGAAAAGTTTGACGCCATCATCACCAGCCCACCCTACTACTTCTCCATAGACTACGTGGGGAAAGACAAACTTGCCTACGAATATCTTGGCATAGACATGAAACACATTGAATCCAGGTATTTGGGTATGAAGGGTTCGGGCACGGTCCGCCACAGCGGACATGGACTGCTACCGGCAAAAGTACTCCAGTACTACGAAGACCTTTACACATCAATCCAGCACATGTACTGGGCGTTGAAGCCTGGTGGCTGGCTGGCAATCATCGTTGGCGACAGTACGGTCAATGGCAGGAAGATCCCCACGACAGCCATGACCAGGCGCTTTTGTGAAGAGGTAGGTTTCCGGTTTAAGTGCTTAGTGTTCAATCCACTGCTGGGCACCAGAAACCGGGCAATCCGTGGCGAAAGTATTATTGTTTTCAGGAAGGAACTTAATTTCAAAAAGTTTTGCTAACCTGTAACAGATTCATCAGCAGGAATGCCAATCCTGCACTGTGATGACATCCAGTTCGCCCAATTGCTCAGTATTTTGGAGCACGCCTTTTGGCAATATGCTCCAGTTCATGGACACTGCAGAAGCGTAGATTATCCAAGCCTGAACAGCAAGCAACAGAAAAAACGCATACATGTGACAAAAGATAAATTCAATATAGCAAACCCATTCATCAGAACCAAGCCAAACTAATCCATCGTAAACACAACCCTGTGCCAGACACCCTGAGCCGTACTGACGCGAAGCGCATAAGTGCCGGAAGGTAAGGAAACGGCAATGGGCAACCGACGCACAACCCCTACTAGTGCACGCCGGTAAACCACCCTGCCCACCATATCGTACACCTCTACCACCACATTTTTCTGGGGCTTGGCAAATACGACCTGCCAGCCCTGTGGACCACGCCAGACATGCAGGGCATCACTGGATAACGCCTGAAACACCTCACCTGTATACCCGCCACCACCAGTACTATCACTTCCTGTGCCGCCACCACTGGCAATAGACCCGCATGTGTCTATCGTACCGCCCGACGACACCTGCCCACTGTCTATAACCACACGCCCACTATCTACTACTATACCCAGCACCGAATCATACGCTGCCGTACCCCCTGGAACCATCACACCATCTTGCGTGACCAGGTCAGGACAACCCGACACCGTCAGATTCCCCAATGAATCAATCTTGACCAGCCAAACCTCTATTAAGTTGACGGCATGATTGGTATACCCCGCCAGCAAAAAGCCATGGTCCCTCGTCTCCACCACCGAGTAAAACACATCGTCCGAACCCCGACCAATAGACCGTACCCACTCCAGGTTTCCACTGGCATCCAGCTTCAACACATAGCCATCGGGCGAAAAGGGCGCACCATGTCCAAAGGACTCCGTCATGCCTGCAACCACATACCCGCCATCATGGGTTTCTATCACGGCATACGCTCGCTCATCGCGACTGCCACCGATCGCACGCGTCCACTGCACATTCCCACTGCCATCCAGCTTGACCACAAACACATCCTCTCCTCCCTGACCATAGGAATACGTCCAGCCCGCAACCACATATCCCCCATCACTCGTCTGAATAATATCCGCGCCCACATCCACCGAATCACCCCCAATGAACTTCGCCCATTGGACAAAACCACTGGCATCCAGTTTCACCACAAGCACGTCCGAACGAAGCGTATACGACCGACTGTATCCCACTATGGCATATCCCCCATCCGTCGTCTGCACAATAGATGCGGCTTCATCAAAAGAAGTGCCCCCAATCGTTCGTGTCCACTGAACGTTCCCACTGGAGTCCAGTTTAATCACATAAGCATCCCGGTAACCTGGACCATACGAAATGGTGTAGCCCACTGCAACATACCCTCCATCTGTGGTCTGGATGATTTTCCAAATCCGCTCCTCGTTAGTCCCGCCAATGACTCGCGTCCACTGGATATTTCCACTGGCATCCATTTTTACCAGGTAGGCATCGCCCTGACCACTCCCATAAGAATATGTCCATCCAGCAAGGGCATATCCACCGTCCGTGGTCTGAATCACACAGCTCACCGCATCATTGTTTGCTGATCCGCCAATCGTTCTCGTCCACTGGATATTGCCCAGCGAATCCAGCTTGATGAGATACGCATCCACCGCTCCCTGCCCAAATGAAGTTGTATAACCTGCTATGGCATACCCACCATCCCGGGTTAAAACCACCGAACGCGCCCACTCATTACCGGGACCTCCGATCGTAGCCACACCCTGCGCGTACCCCACCAGGAGCGTTGTTCCTGAGGTGAGGATCAGTCCTAGGACCTGCCATTTCGCTCTTGCCATTCTCCTTGGGTTTTCAGAGGCGCAAGCCATACTTACTATACAAACAAGCCAGACAGACAGAAAAGTTCCTCAATTGACTCTTACTGCCAACACGATACGCTCAAAATCCCTTAAGTTTACTACAAAAAGTTTACAATGGCAAGGTCAGGCATGCCCGCCACTGCAACCAATCCTGTAGCACGCAATTCACTGCTTTTCAAATTGTTTTGCCGACATGCGTCTTTCTTCCTCCTGCTCTTAGCAGGAATCCTGATCGGTCCACGGCAAACAGGGTGCGGCAAAGCACGGTCGCGACCCACAAGCCCCCATATCGCCCAAAAGTACTTCGTTGCCTATCCCGAAGGCATCGTCTCACGCGCCGCACCCCTTGTGTTCGTCTTCCGCAAACCCCTTCCAGAAAAAATCCTCGCCAACAACGAACTCCTTGACAAAATCCTTTCCTTCTCCCCAACAATTCAAGGACAAGCCCAGTGGGTCAATGCCACTACACTGCGCTTCACACCCGATACGTTCCTCCCTTCCAACCAGCAATTTGAAGGAACCCTCCACCTGAATTTGCTCTTTCCCAACCTCCCCGACGAAGAGCAGGAATTACACTCTCTGTTCGCCACACCTCCCCAGGATTTTGAAGTTCTGTACGAGGGATTGCGCACCTTCCCGGATAACCGCTATTACATCCAGTACACTGGCAAAGTGATTCTGCGCGATGCCGAAGCCCTACCACGAGTCCAGCAAATGCTTCACGTGCATGCCGACCAGTTCTCCATCCCCATCATCTGGGAAGAAATAGAACGCCACCGAATCTTCCGGTTTGTGCTGGACAGCATCCCCCGGCAAAAGACAGCCACAAACCTGATCATCAGCTGGAAGGGACAACCCATCGGCGTCAAGAAAACCCAGACCGATACACTCCTGATTCCGGGCACCGCCTCCTTTACAATTGTCTCCGTTAAGGTCATTGCAGAACCCCAACGGACTATCCAGATCCTGTTCTCTGACCCCGTAGATCCAAACCAGGACCTGAAAGGCTTGGTCCGACTGCGTACACTCAACGATGAGCACATACGGATCCTTGCCGACGGAAACGCCATCTATGTGTATCCCTCCGAACAACTCGTTGGCACCTACACCCTGGAAATCGCGCCGGCAATCCGCAGTGTCTATGGTGATTCCCTGCATCTGCCCGACCCCCACCAGAAAGTGTTCCTTACAGAAGTCCACTTGGACGACTACAAACCCCAGATCAAAAAAGCCACTGAAGGATTTATCCTGCCCACAGGCTCGGGACGCGTCCTCTACCCGATCCTGACCATGAACATCCGCAAGCTCAAGGTTACGGTTCTCCGTGTGTATTCCCATAATGTCCTCCAGTTTCTGCAAGAGATGAATTATGACGACCTGAAAGCCGGATACTATTCATCGTGGGTCGTCCCTCGCGTCGCCGACACAGCCTTTCACGGCACCATTGACCTGACTACCCTGAACCCAGTACGTAACCAATGGCAACGCTACTACCTGGACATGAAAAAGCTGGTGGACATAGATCCGGGCGCCATTTACTTCCTGGAAATCGCCATGGACCCCTCAGGAGCACTCTACACCTGCCCTAATGGAATTCAACACCACGCCACATCCACTTCGGACGAAAACGATGAAGACGACGAATACGACTACTATGACGACTACTATGACGACTACTATGACGACGATGAGGGCTGGCTCTGGTACCGCATAGACAACCCTTGCGACCCGCGCTATTACCGCTATCGCAAACGGCGCATCCGAACCTATTTGCTGGCAACCAACATTGGCGCCATCGCCAAAAAAAACCCTACCGACTCCCTGTGGGTCGCCGTCCTCTACCTGAATAATGCCACACCCGTCCCCCAAGCCCATATTGAAGTCTTCAACTACGCCCAGCACAAAATCGCAGAAGGCTACACCAACAACCATGGAATTGCACGCATCCTGGCAGACCCACGAAAAGCTGCATTCCTCATCGTACACAAAGGCAAACAAACCACTTATCTGAGTTTGCGCCATCCCCTCCCCTTAGAAATGTTTGACATCCGCGGAAACCAGGTCAAGAAAAACCTCCAGGTCTTTATCTACGGGGAACGCGGTGTGTGGCGTCCGGGCGACACCCTCCACCTCACATGCATTGTACGCGACCTGCACAGCCCCCATCCACCTGAATACCCCCTGAAACTCGCATTGTACGATCCCCGGGGAAAACTCCGCTATCAGCAGGTCAACACGACACCGGTCAATGGCTTCTACACCTTTCATATTGGCACGGCACCCACGGACCTTACTGGCGTCTGGGAAGCCCGTGTCCACATAGGCGGTGCCACCTTCTCGCAAACACTGCGTATTGAAGCCATCAAGCCCAACCGACTCATGATTGACATCAACCCCTCAAAAGAACTCATCCTCCCCAGCAAACAAATTCAGTTCGCCGTGAAATGGCTGTATGGCGCACCCGCCGCCAACGTATCCATCACAGTAGAAGGACGATACACGGTCCTTGCCCATCCCTTCAAAAAGTTCGCCACCTACTTTTTTGCCGATCCATCCGCACCCTGGTATAAGGGAAGACACCTGATTTTTCAGGGGGAAGCCAGCGAACAGGGTACCGGCACCTTTGAACTCCCCCTCCAGAAAGCCAATCTCCCTGGCATCATTGACTACCACCTGACCTTCACCATGCACGAGCCAGGCGGCGGGACTTCCATAGAGGGTAGAACCCTCCGTATCTATCCCTATGACAAGTACGTGGGCATACTGGCAGGGAAAGAATACTGGTGGGGACGTGCCCTGTCCGCCGGAAAAACCAATACCATTTCACTGGTCGTCCTCAACCGACGGGGTCAGCCCACGACCGCCCGCGTCAAACTGGAAATCTACGAACTGGAATGGCACTGGTGGTGGGAAGAAAACACTATGGGTACTGGCTTCACATTCCGTGAAGGCACGGGCACAACCAAACTCCTGGACACAATCCTGACCGTACACAAACCCACAGACGTCCTGTTTCGGGTTCCTCCTCGCTGGGCAAAATACTATATTCGTGCCACCTGCTTAGAAAGCGGGCACACCGCCGGACTCGTCGTCTACGGCGAATGGTTCTGGAGCTCCCTGCCTGGAGACGAAGTCAAATCCGCCAGACTCCTGATGTTTTCCGCAACCCGGGAAAAATACCATGTGGGCGAAACCGTTCGCGTCCACATCCCCTCCGAAGACACTGCCCTCGCACTGATTACCATAGAACAGGGGAGCCGAATCCTCCATACGTGGACAATGCCTGTCTTTCCACCCGGGAAAGACCTGACTTTTAAAGCCACACCCCATATGGCACCCAATATCTATGTGTCGGTCTGGCTGGTCCGACCCCACACGCGCCACACCGCATCCGTACCCCTGCGCCAGTATGGCATACTCAATATCCTGGTAGAAAATCCGGATACGCGCCTCCATCCCGTCATTGAAGCACCCGAAAAGGTCAAGCCTGGCTCAACCCTCCGTGTCAAAATTCGCGAGCGATCCGGAAAACCCATGACGATTACGCTTGCTCTCGTGGATGAAGGCTTATTGCGCCTCACAAACTTTCAGGTGCCTAACCCCTGGAACTACTTCTACGGCAGACAGGCATTGAACGTCTCCACTTACGATCACTACGACTATGTAATGGGATGGTTCCACCTGGACCAGACACGGACCGTGCGCATCGGTGGGGGTGCACGGACTCCCACTGCACCTGGCAAAGACCAGCTCCGCATACGATACCTGGTTCGCTTCCTTGGACCCATTACGATTCCTGCCAACCAGCAAGTTACTTTCTCTATTCCCATACCCGATTGGTACTTTGGAACGGCACGCCTTATGGTGGTCAGTGGCAATGCACAAAGCGCCTATGGTAGCGCCCAAAAACAAGTGCGTGTCGTCCAGAAGTTCATGGTAGACATGACGGCACCCCCTGTTGTTGCACCGGGCGAGCGCCTCCTCCTGCCCGTCAACGTATTCGCAATAGAACAAGGCGTGCGGCAGGTTCACGTCTCCCTCCAGATTACGGGACCCGCTACGCTGGAAAAAAACTCCATCCAAACCGTACGCTTCACCCAACCAGGCACCCAAACCATCTATTTCCCCATGCAGGTGAAGAAACGGGAAGGGACTATCCGGATCACAGTCCGTGCCACAGGCTATGGAGAACACTTCACGCGAACCCAGACGATTACCGTCAAAGCCAAAGCGCCATCCATAACCCATGTCTACAGTCATCGGATTGCCCCCGGTGAAACTTGGACGACACCTGTGGAAGTCTTTCCCTATGGGGCAGACCGCAGTATCCACCTTGAACTCACCGCTTTCCATCCACTACGCCTCGCACACCACTTAGGATGGCTGCTGGCTTACCCCCACGGATGCCTGGAACAAATCACGTCCCGCGCCTTCGCCGTACTCTACCTGGACCAGCTGACCAATCTGAACTCCCGGCAACGACAAGCACAAACCCGTGTCATCACAACCGTCCTTCAACGACTGGGTGCTTACCAGACACCTGCCGGTGGATTCGCACTCTGGCCGGAAGACCCCTCCATCAATGACTACTTGAGCATCTATGCAGGGCACCTGATGGTAGAAGCCCAGCAAAAAGGCTTTCAAGCGCCAGACGCCGTTTACCACTCCTGGGAAAGCTATGAGCGACGCCAGGCAATAGAATGGTACATTGGAAAAGGGAAAGCCGACCTCCAGGCATATCGGCTTTACGTCCTTGCCTTAGCCGGTAAGCCACTGTACACCGCGATGAACTACCTGCGAAGTGTAGCGCAAACGCTCTCTCCACTGGGCAAATGGCTGCTTGCCGCCGCCTACGCCTTGGCAGGCAATTCACGGGTAAGCCGCCTGATCACCACTTCACTCTCAAGCAATTACGACTCCCGGGACTTCCGGCACTACACCTATGGAGGGAAAATCCGCGACCGCGCAATGATGGTTCAGGCAATGGTACGCAGTGGCTTCGCTATCCAGGCAATCGCACCCCATGCCCAGGCACTCGCCACATCCCTGAATGAAACACCCTGGATCAGTACGCAAACCCTTGCCTGGACACTCTACGCCCTCGCCCTCTACGCCCAACAATGGTATGCCCATCAACAACAGACCGCCTTCCAGATCGCCATCACCTACGACAGACAACCTATTCCCCTGCCCCAGTATCCGGAATCCTGGATTGTGAGCCTGCCCCTACCTGTACACACTGCCCGGCACCACACACTAACCCTTTCCAACCACAGCACCACACCCGTATATGCCCAGGTGATTGTCCGGGGTATCCCCGACAATTTCTACGAAGTGCCCATGCAGCAGGAAGGGGTTGTCCTCCGGGTCACTTATGAGACCCCCGAGGGGAAATCCGTCAAACCCTCAGCGGTTCCCGTGGGAAGAAACCTGCTTGCGATCGTGGAAGTGCTCCGCACGCGTTCTCCCACTGGCAACCAGTACGAAAATATGGTACTGGAGTTTGTCGTCCCCTCAGGATGGCAAATCCTGCCCGAACGCCTCCTCAACCCCACAACCCATTCTGACGCCAACGCCGCCACCTACCGGGATATCCGCGACGACCGCGTGTACATCTACTTCAGCATGCGTGCAAAAGAAACCATGCGTTTCGTCATTCCTTTAGCAGTCGCTTACTCTGGTACTTTCTACCTGCCGCCAGTCCGCGTGGAAGACATGTATCACTCGCACGAGATCCATGCCAACACTTCGGGCAAGTGGCTCACCATTGCCCCACCTACTCCAGTGCCATGACCCGACAGAAGAAAATCGTATTGCTCGGCTGTATCCTCGCCATTCTGACCACTCCACTTGCAATTGCACTCTGGCTGGCGAACCTTTACGACCCCCAAACCATGAACTTCCCTTACAGTACGGTGGTTGTGGCTCGGGATGGCTCACTCCTCAGCGCTGTTACAGCTTCTGATGGACAGTGGCGATTCCCACCCCTCACGCGTACAATTCCCCTGCGAATCAAGTACGCCACCCTCCTCCAGGAGGACCGGCGCTTCTACTGGCATCCCGGAATAGACCCCATAGCAATTCTTCGCGCACTTTATGTCAACCTCCGCGCAGGAAAAATCAAGCAGGGCGCCAGCACCATCACCATGCAACTGGCGCGGATCCTGCGGGGCAACCCACCACGCACCCTCAAACAGAAAATCATAGAAGCCCTTCTTGCCCTCGGCCTGGAACTGAAATACTCCAAAGAAGCCATTCTACGGTGGTACCTCTCACTGGCACCCTATGGGGGTAATGTCGTCGGTATAGAAGCCGCCAGCTGGCGATACTTCGGCAAACCTGTAGAACACCTTACATGGGCAGAAAGCGCCACCTTAGCACTCCTGCCCCACAGCCCCTCCCTGATCAACCTACGCCGGAACCGAACACGACTCCTGCAAGCCCGCAACCGCTTACTCCATCAACTTTTCCTTCACGGCTACATGGATTCCGTAGCGTACCACCTGAGTCTGCGCGAACCCCTCCCATCCGCACCACATCCTGTGCCCAACCACCTGATCCAGCTGCACCCCTACTTTCGGGCACGAACCAGTCATCAGCCCGTAATGATTGAAACCACCATTGACCCTACTATCCAGAAAAAAGTGGAAGCCCTCGCCCAAATCCACTATATGACCAGGCTCCTGCCCGACGGCATTCACAACCTTGCCGTCATCGTGGTAGACCTGCATACCGGTGAGGTCCTCGCCTGCCTGCCCAACATTCCCCTGACACACTATTCCGATTCCGCCACTGCCATTCCACCCCAGACAGCATGGGTGGACATGCTGCATGCCCGTCGGAATCCGGGTAGCCTCCTCAAACCTATCCTGTACGCCAGCGCCCTCACCGAAGGACTGATCTTCCCTTCCTCCCTTTTGCCCGATTACCCGTTTAGCATCCATGGATACGCCCCCCAGAACTTTTCCGGACAATACCAGGGAGCGGTTCCCGCCTGGCAAGCACTCGCCCACTCCCTCAACGTACCTGCCGTACTCCTTCTTTACCGGTACGGCGTGGAGAAATTCCATTTTGTTTTGCGGCACCTGGGCTTTTCCTCCCTTCAACACCCCCCATCCCACTATGGCCTCTCACTGATTCTTGGCACGTTTGAAGTGAGTTTGTGGGAAGTGGTCAGCGTATACTACTCGCTGATTCAGTATTTGCGCTCAGCGGGGCAGCAGGGGGCTGGCCGCCAGCCTGTCTACGTCTATCAGGAGCCCTGTCTGGTCAAACCCTGTCCGTCCCGACAGCAAGCCAGTAACCAGATCTGGCATTCGGCGGTCCGTTATCTTTCGCCGGGTGCCCTCTGGATTACACTCAACATGCTTTTGAAGGCGGAACGCCCTGCCGAAGAACGGGGCTGGCAATTCTGGCTGAGCGACTTTCCCGTTGCCTGGAAAACAGGTACCAGTTCCGGACTGCGCGACGCCTGGGCAATCGGCATCACCGCCGATTATCTGGTAGGCATCTGGGTGGGTAATGCGACTGGCGAAGGACGACCACAACTGACCGGCTTCCATAAAGCCGCACCTCTCCTCTTTGATGTCCTGCGCAGTCTGGCTCAATCTGGTCGCTGGTTTCCCGAACCTGTACTCTGGCTGCAATCTGTAAAGGTTTGTGCGGAATCGGGTATGCGCGCATCCAGTGCATGCCCAGTCACCCGCGAAGAGAAAGTTCCCATCCATACGGCGCAAACCCTGCCAGCCTGTACCTATCACCAGCGAATTCTCCTTTCAGAAGACCGGAAGTGGCGTGTCTACAGGAATTGCTATTCAGGCACTCCCATAGATACCATATGGTATGTTCTGCCGCCAGCAATGGCAACTTACTTCAAGAAGCGAAACCCCACTTATATGGATCCACCTCCACTCCTGGCAACCTGTCGGACCCAGGGACTGACCCAGGAACAGCCCATGGCAATAATCAGTCCCCGGGGAACACAACCCATTTATTTGCCTGGGGACCACCCTGAACAGGCGCTGGTCGTCCGTGCGGTGCATCGGTATACCGATGCGATGATCTACTGGTTTCTGGACGACCACTATTTGGGTAAAACCTCCTATCCCTCCCATACGCTGACTTTAATGCCCGACACCGGCATCCATCACCTTGTCCTCATAGACAACTATGGCAATGTATTGCGTCGGCGTATTCAGATTCTTGCCCAGCCCGGAACAATCCTCAGCCGATAGCGCCGACTGATTACCTGCCCGGACGAACCCCCCGAACAAAACCGATTTGGGCAGTTACCTCGCCAACCCGCAAGAAGTACACACCCTCTGGCAAATCTGAAAGGTTAAGCCGAACTGTGTGTCGTCCCTGTGGAATGGGAATTTGCCTGACGCGTTCCCCCGCCAGATTGAACACCTCTATTCGTCCCGAACCCGCCACCTGAACTGTAAACCAGCCTGTCCCCGACACAGCAGGATACACTTGCAAAACTGGATGGGATGACCCAGAAGAATCTGTCAGGGATGCTGAAACCGGTGGAACCTCAATCAGGGGGCGCATCCACATACCCCGACCATGCGTCGCCGCCACCACAACCTTCAAATCCTCCTGAATCGCAATGTCAAACACTGCGACGTTGGGCACGTCCTCCTGCTTAATCCAGTGGCTCCCCCCATCTATAGACACCCAAACCCCATAGTCGGTACCCAGATACAGAACAGGCGGATCCTGCGAGAAATCCACTGCAAGACTCTGTGCGCGCAATCCTTCGGGTAAATCGCCTGTAATGTCTATCCACGTAGTACCTGTATCCTGGGAGAGGTACACGCGCCCGCCCGAATTCCTGTCCACGCTCAAATACACAATGGCAGGATTGGCAGGATCCATCCACAGATCGGTAATGGCAGATCCGCCAAACAGGGGAAGTGCCGAGTCCAGTCGTGTCCAGGTTGTCCCGCCATCTACCGTCCGGTAGAGCATTCCGTTGGAGCTGCCTGTCAGGATCAGATTGGAATTGCCCTGGGCGATCGCGATCGCCAGCAGATAACCTGCGCTACCGGTCAGGTCGTCACTGATTACCGTCCACATATTGCCGCCATCAGGACTCTTCCACACACGATGCGTACCCACGTAGATGACGTGCGGCTGGTTGGGATCCATCACGACTGGCGCATTACACCAGCTGACACGGTCGGCAGCCCAGCCACCCGTTACATCTCCAATGTACACGCCGTTATCCCACTTCGTAAAGTACTGCATCAGTGCGTAAGTGGTGTAATAAATGTTTGGGGATGCCCAGTCATAGAGGACGGGTCCGCCATCGCCGATGTCGCGTTGATGCCAGGCGAGGGAACCCGACCAGTAAACCGTTCCATTATCCTGGGTTCCACCTAAGATATCATCCGGCATAGATACACTGGTATCGGGTGAGATCGCCACTGTGTAAAACTGGGTGATGCCCAGTGTCGCATTCATATTGAACCAGGTATTGCCCAGATCATGGGATTTCCACACGCCGCCATCTGTTCCCACCCACAGTGTCCCATCCGGTCCAAAAGCCAGTGTATGAATATCGGGATGGAGCTGAACGCCATTGAGTCCAATCGTAACATCCTGCCAGGTGTTCCCGCCATCCATAGACCGGATTAAACCATAATGGTCGGAATCAAAAGGAAAAACACCCCCTGCAAACACAATATCCGGATTCGTGGGATGGACAATGATACAGTTGTCATACCAGCCCTGACTCCCTACATAATTAGGCGTATTGGGCAGGAGAAACCAGGTGTTACCACCATCTGTGGACTTGTACAAACCCAGCAACGAACCATCGTTGGCAATGAAGCTGGCATAAAGGATATTAGGATGGCTGGGCGAAACCGCTATGTTAATTCGCTGGAAGCCAGAAGAAGGCAAGCCACTGGTCAACTGTGTCCAGGTTCTCCCCGTATCGGTACTTTTCCACAAGCCCGAACCCATAATTGCCACAAGGAGCACTGCCGGATTGTTGGGCATCATAACGAGGTCGGTACCCCAGCCCACAGTCAGCGTTGCCTCCCAGGTATCGCCGCCATCCCGACTGCGCAGATACCCGCGGTCACTGACCAGATGAACCAGGTCTGGATCATTAGGGTCTACCAGAACCTTTGCAATATAGGCACCCACTGTATCTTTGCCAGCAATTTTGATCCAGGTGTTCCCGCCATCCGTGGATTTGAACAGACCATCGCCATAATAGCATACTGCGCAGAAATGCTGTTCGCCAGTGCCATAGTAGATAATGTTGGGATTCCCCGGAAAAATCGCAATAGAACCTGTGGCAAGCGACGAAAGGTGGTCTGTAATAGGCTGGAAGGTCGCTCCGCCATCGGTGGATTTCCAGATCCCACCCTGGGCACCCCCTATGTAGACGATGCTGGGATTCGTGGGGTCAACGGCAATGGCAGTAACCCTACCCGAAGCACTGGCAAAACCCGTCCAGAATTCATCCACAATGGGTTGCGGACCCAGAAAAGTCCACTCTGGCGGACGTTGCCAATTGAACGCCTCCCGAACAAAGACAGTACGGGCAGGCACTCTATCGGGTCGGCTGTATGCCTGTACCACGAGTTCCTCAAGGGACAGGCGAGGAGGAGGAAGAAGAACCGGTGAAGACCATAGCGAGGAAGAGCGTAGCGTGTGCTCCGGGGCATAACTGTGTCCTCCTTGAAAAGCCCATACATGCCCAGGTATACCAGATAATATCCAGACCAAGAGCTGGCACCATCCAGTCAGTCCTCCTGGACATTTTGCGCACGCGGCTTGCCCACATGATGCAATGGCTTTTTGGCTTTCCGCTAATGAGGCGTCTGACGTAGAGTAAAGTACATGCACTCTATTAATCAACGACGCAGCCCACCAGCCACCAGAAGATCATCAACAAAGACACGACTTGACCGGTACACTTGCCTGTCTGGCTTTGCCATCATATCTTCTCCCGCACAATAAAATAGGGACCCAAACCTTCAAAACTCGCACTGTACTCTCCTCCCCTTATTCGGTCCCAACAATCAACAAGTGATAACCAATCTCCTGTGGCTCCACACCACACACCCACACACCTACTTCTTCAGGAACTTGTACTTTTTGTTGTCCACGAAAAGATAGTAAACCCCTGGCTTCAGATCGCGCACGTCAATTTCCTGACCTCGTCCCTCCTTAACTTTGTTGCCATAGGAATCATAAATCATGTACTCGGCAGGACGCGACAGCCGAATTTTCGTAGAGACCCGCTGCGGATAGAAGGTAACCGGGGGCTTCCGAGACCGATAAACCAGAATAATGTCGCCATAGCGCCAGCCCATGGCGGCATCCCGCTGCTTGATTCGGTAACGGTTCTCGCCGGAAAAATGATCTACACGCACCACATAAGTGTTAAAGCCACCTGGACCTTTGCCCTTCACCTTGGCAATGACTTTCCATTTGCCATATTCCTCACGTTCAATGTAAAAAGGTTCTTCAGAGATTTCGTTTCGGGTTGTAAAGCGAATGGAGTTCTCGTCGGCAGTAAAGGAAACCAGTTCAAACGTGCTTTTTGCCACCAGTGCCCCCGGGTTCAGGACGCGAGGACGACATCCCTTCCTGTGTTTGATGACGATTTCCACGTACTGCCCTTTCTTCAGCCCTAACTGCGCAAAGTCAATCTCAAAGGCACTGGACTTGTACAGGTTACTGGGCAATGCCTGTCCATTCACCTGAACCTCCACCACACAAAAATTCCGCGTCCGAACATCGTAAGGATTCTGGATGTAAAGCACCTGACCCTGATAAGTCCCATCAATGGTAACGATTTCCAGATCCTGGGCAAGCACAAGGTCTGCAGTGATGGTTGTGATGGTTGCAACAAAGGCAAGCCAAAGCCATTTAAGGAGGCGTGCCCATTCCCAGTGCCAACGGAAATCCTTCTGTTCTGACAGGGAGCCCGCCGTACCCACACCGTGAACATGATGAATCATCTTCTTCGTAGCCATGACCATGTCCGGAGCTTTTTCGCTGATTGGCATTGCTGGTGGATGCCCTGATTCCGGAAACAAACCTTTAATTAAAGGTAGCGTATCCGGATTAAACAAAATGCATTTTTGGAAACCGGGACGGGCAGATTCCGTTTTCTATCAAAACCACAGCAACGTTTCTGGCTGGTTTATCGGGGATTGCGCACCCACACTTCAAAAGAGACCACAGGCATAAGCGCAGTGTGGGGTGAGACCCACAGGGTCCGCACGATGCACCGCCACTGATGCCAGTCCCAATCAGGAAAATAAGTATCGCCTGTAGCGGACCTGTGAATCCGTGTTAGGTAAATGCGCTGAACCCACTGCCGAAACAACGCATAGATCTGGGCACCCCCTCCTACGAAGATCTCCTGGACACGGCGATGTGCCAGCCATTCGTGGGCGCGCGCGAAAGCCTCCTCCACCGAATGCACCACAGTACATCCTTCAGGTACCTGCAGACTTTTTCGCGAAAGAATAATCAGATGTCTGCCTGGCAAAGGACGCTGGATACTTTCCCAGGTACGCCGTCCTATGATCAGTGGGGCGCCCCAGGTGAGCCGACGAAAATACCGGAGATCCACAGGCAGATGCCAGGGAAGCGTATTGCGATTGCCAATCACGTGGTTTTCCGCCATCGCCACCACATACGCCACGATGGGCATAGCCTGTTTCGCCTCCTTTGCCTTCATTGGTGAATGAAATTACACGGCAACGGGTGCGCGAATCCAGGGATGGGGATTGTAATCCTGAATCTGGATATCGTCCGGCTGAAAGTCGTCAATGTTTTTGATATGGGGGTTGAGCCACAGGCGCGGTAACGGGCGGGGTGTCCGTGCCAGTTGCGTCCGTGCTTGCTGGAGATGGTTCTGGTAAAGGTGGAGGTCCCCATAACTGATGATGAGTTTCCCTGGCTGAAGACCCGTCACCTGCGCAATCATAGAGGTAAGCAGTGCGTATCCGGCAATGTTAAAGGGCACGCCGATAAATACATCGGCACTGCGCTGATAGAGGTGGCAGTGAAGTCGTCCATCCTTACTGACGTAGAACTGGAAGAGGACATGGCAGGGAGGGAGGCGCATCTGATGGAGCTGTGCCACATTCCAGGCACTGACGACGAGCCGCCGCGAATGGGGATTCTGCCGAATCTCGTCAATCACCGCCTGAATCTGGTCTATGTACCCCTGATCGCTGTATCGCGGCCATCGTCGCCACTGATAGCCGTAAATGGGTCCCAAGTTGCCCTGTTCGTCTGCCCAGGGATCCCAGATGTGCACGCCATGCTCGTTCAAATAGTGGATAGAGGTGCCCCCGCGCAAGTACCATAAAACCTCAATTTTGACGGCGTGAAAATTGATTTTTTTGGTTGTGAGCAAGGGGAATCCTTCCTGGAGGTCGTGAACAAACTGGTAACCAAAGACAGAGAGCGTACCCACGCCAGTTCGGTCAGGGCGTGCTTCTCCATGCTCCAGAATGTATTTCAGCATGTTCAGATAAGCGTGCATGACAGTGGGCTTTGCCAGAGATTCTGGATAGGAAGTTAGTGATTGCTGGAAGATTTACGTCTCTGCTGCTGTTGTTGCTGTAGAGGTGAAGCTTCCATTCGCTGGAGAAAGCGCTGATAGAGGTCGGGGCGCCGTGCTTTTGTTCTGGCGATTGCCTGTTCCCACCGCCACTGGGCGATTTTTTTGTGGTCGCCCGACAGAAGAACGTCCGGAACACGTAAGCCACGAAACTCGGCAGGACGTGTGTATACGGGGGGTGCTAAGAGGTCGTCCTGAAACGAATCTGTCAGGACAGATTCTTCGTTGCCCACGGCACCGGGCACTAACCGAATCACTGCATCCAGCAGGATGCATGCAGCAAGTTCCCCACCACTCAGCACATAATCGCCAATGGAAATCTCCCGGGAGACGAACAGGTCAATCACGCGCTGATCCACACCTTTGTAATGCCCACACAACAGAATCAAATTGCGTTTGAGGGAGAGTTCATTCACGAGTGGCTGGGCGAGCAGTTCGCCAGCTGGGCTGAGCATGATGATTTCGTCGTAGGTGCGCTGTGCGCGCAGCTGGTCTAAGAGACGGGCGTACGGCTCGGGGCGCAATACCATTCCTCCCCCTCCTCCATAGGGGTAGTCGTCAATTTGCCGGTATTTGCCCAGTCCATAGTTACGCAGGTCGTGCACGACGACCTGAACAACCCCTTTCTGAATGGCACGTTTGGGAATAGAATACTGCAGGAAGCAGTGGATGATTTCCGGGATGACCGCTACTACGTCAATGCGCATTGCGGGTTGGGTGGTGGGTATGCTCCTCGTGGTCGGTTGTGGTGGCTGTGGTGGCTGTGGGTTCTGCACCATGACTCTGACGAATTCTTTCAATTCGCTGAACCTGTCCATTTTTCAGGTGGAGGATCCGATCGCAGATCTGTTCCATTTGCTGGCGATTGTGCGACACAAAAATCATTGTCACGCCCTCCTTGCGCAGTGCATCCAGTTTTTTCAGGCATTTTTTCTGGAAGGCTTCGTCGCCCACTGCCAAAACCTCATCAATCAGCAGGATGTCCGGATCCGTATGGATTGCAATGGCGAAGCCTAAGCGTGCGAGCATTCCCGAGGAGTAAATCCGGACGGGTTCGTCAATAAAGGGTTCCAGTTCGGCGAACGCAATGATGTCATCCAGTTTTTTCTGGATTTGTCGGCGCGTCATTCCCAGGAGTATACCGTTCAGAAAGATGTTTTCCCTTCCGGTGAGATCATACTGGAAGCCTGTGCCCAGCTCTAAGAGTGGGGCGATTCGTCCGCGCACTGTAACTGTTCCGGCAGTGGGTTTCATCACGCCGGCGATCAACGCCAGCAGCGTGCTTTTTCCTGCGCCATTGTGTCCCATGATGCCGAATACCTCGCCCCGATACACCTCAAAGGATACGTCTTTGAGGGCGAGGAAGCGTGATTCACGCAGGCGCCTTGCCAACCTCGGTAAATGCAACACCACTTCCTTCAAAGAAGTGAGGATGTGATGATAATGGATGTACTCCTTCCACACGTGCTGGACTGACACCACGACATCCTGTGCCATTCATTCCGGGCATTTGCTGTTGTTGCCATCGTCTCCTGAAACGTACAACACAAATCTGGGTAGATTCGTTCACGGCACGGTTATGAGTTACCAGGTCAGGTGGTACTCAGCGAGCCAATCGCTTTCGTAGCGGATATACAGCGTGTTTTGAATGGGGTTCAGGGCAGGTGGAAAAGGCATGCTGGATTCAGGGGAAGCGCCCCATGGAATTGTGCACTGGGTGGTTTGGGCAGGAAACTGGACACGTTGAATTGTGAGGTGGATACCTGCTTCATGGTAGGCATACCAGATCACAGTCGTGGCTGTACTGAACAGGACCTGCTCCCCAGGATAGGATAACATCTGCGTATGCAGGCAATATTCGGGATAGGAAGGTTTCGGATGCAGCGCGTGCACTCTAATGGCTGGTCGGCCAGATTGGAGTAGTGCGTCTACGGACACTGCCAGAACCAGTTCAACCCACTGGACGTTCAGCGAGACTGCAGCGGAATCAGGGCTGGCTGACTTGCCTGCGTGAGCAACGGTAGTGCAGGCAATACATCGTCCGTGAAAAACAAGCAGTACTCTGTTTTGCCTGTCCAGACTGGTATGAATTTGTGTCCAGGTACAGGGCGGAAGGCTCACCATTGCCAGTTTACGGGTTAGTTCCTGACAGAGTTCCTCCTGATTGCTACAGGTGTGTGCCGAGATTGCCGGAAAAATTTCCGAACAATACAGGGAGGTGAGCAGGTTCGCAGCCCAACGCAATTTTCCTTCCTTCATAAGGTCAATGAGATACAGCATAGAGGTGGAGCGATCAAAAAATATACAAACGGAGTCCGTACACATTACTGGAAAGGCACTGACAATGGTTCGGAGGGCTTCGGGTGCAAATGTTGTGATTCGTTGCTGGCGAATAGCACATAAGGAGATAGGCGCCACTGCAGGCATTTTCTGCAGGCAAGCAGCTAACAAAGACTCTGGCATGAGCATAGAAACCGAAAAAGTTGAATGGGTATCTGAATCGGCACGTACAATCAGTAGAATGTGAAAGGGTTGCGAAGAGGGAAACAGGCGCTTGTCCGACCAAAAGGTATCTACTACATTGCCAAACATCACGACTTCGTTTGGTAAAGGACCACTGCCGGAAAGCCGCCAGAGCACATAGGCGGGTCCCTCCATGGAAGTTTCCCACTCATAGGGAAAGACATAGAAGACGGGCAAATGGGGAAAAAGATTCAGAAGACATGTCCGGATCTGAGTGAAGCGAATGCGAAGTGCGGAATACCGGCTCACTGGATAGGAAATTGACCAGACAATGGCAGAATCCACATCGGCAGATTGCATAAATGCCAACACCTGATGCCAGGAACTATACGCAGAGGTATCACCGTGCTGGGAAGGAATCCGGGCAATAGAAACTGGCAGAGTGCAAAGATAAGCTATAATCACTATGCATTGCCACATACCGAACCATCCGTCGATCCGACACACCGCCACGCCACATTATTATGTTAACCTGCCTAAGTCCCCACTTTTTACATATCCTGCTTTACCAGGCGGAGGCGTGCCACAGTCGTACCTGTCGTGGGGGCAACGATGTGGAGGAAGTAGTTGCCCGGTGCAAGCATCCTTAGCGGGATGGGAAGTGGTGGATAAGTAGCACCCACCGGCTGCCAGGTAATCTGGTGAACGAGTCGTGCGCGTGTATCGTAAATCTGGACCAGAAGCGTCTGACCCTGCAGTGTTTGGGGCAGGTCCCCTATCATGTGCAGTTCGGCATAGTATGTAGCGGGCATGGGTGTCACGGCAACCTGGACTGCCCCCTCACCCGTTAGAAATGCCTGGACGACAGGACTGACCAGCTCGGACCCGTCAATCAGCCGTGCCCGCACGCGATAGTAGTAAATTGTTGCGGGCTGGACGTTCCTGTCGTCATACGTTTGTGTGGTTTGGGAGGTGGCAATGGTGGTTAGGGGTTGCCAGCCCTCCGGCTGATCCGCACGTTCCAGAGTGTATTCCGAGACAGGTAAGGGTGCTTCCACCTGCCAGCGCACTTCAATATATGTGTTTTCGCGGGGCGTCGCCTGGATGCGAATGAATGCCAATGGAAAGATATTGTCAGTTTCGTTGGTGATGGTGAAGTACCAGGAACCGTCTTCGGGACCCGTCGTGGCATTGTTGTTATTGGGTGTGGGCACGGCATCGTAGTAGAAAACAAAGGTGTCGGAGACGGCGTCCATTCCTGCTGCATAAGCAGTTACCGCAAAGGAAGCACTGACCGGGATGTTCCAGTTGTTGAAGGAGCGGGGGCTCCATGCTGGCGGGACATTGGTGTTGGGTGGGGGTGTCACGTTGCCTGCATCGGGTCGGTCTTCCCGCCAGTGGAGAATTGCATTGGCGGCTTCGCCTGCGGCATCGTCAAAGAATATCGTAATGAGGTCGTTTGCCTGGTTGGTGGTTTTATCGGTGATGACGTGGTACCACAGGTTGTTGGGTGCATTGTCCACGTTCAGGTCTGTGCGCACTACATCGCACCAGGTGAGTGTTCCGCCGGCATCATTGTTGTCAGGGTTGTCGTTAATGAACCGGACGTACATACGTCCGCTGGCACCTAAGCGTTTAATGCCCACGGGTCGGAACCGGTCCGTGGCGCTCCATGCCGAACCATATTCGCCTACAGGAAAATAGTATTGCTGTCCGACTGTGAGTTGCCAGGCAACGAATCCGCCATTGAGGGCGTGCGTGGTTGCCGTGGAAATAAACATTCCCTGTTGTGTAGATGGGGAGAAGGGAGGTGTCATCCCGCCTGCCCGGTTGACTGCCGTGGGCGCCGAGTTGTCAATGAACAGGGTTCGGTTGTTGACGTCAAAGAGCTCGTGCGTAAGATTGATCTGGTTTTTGATGTAGGCGTCCACGCCGGAGAGGCGAACGATTGCCCCGTCATGGGCACCGGCATTGGGTCCGCGCACCACCAGATTGTAAAAATTAGTGGGGAAGGTGCCGGTAATGAGTGAGAGGGGTGTTTCAAAGTAGACGGTTCGGAGTCCAGCGCCCGTCCACGTGTGGGCAGTTGCCGAAGCGTTGTTAATCCAGTCTTCGGTGCCGGGTGCCGGATCTTGCCGGATAAAGATTTCACCATCGTTACGTAACAGTGCGTTGTTTCCGCTCAGCTGAATTCCTCCGTAGATGTAGACCTGTGCGCCATTCTGAATGTAAACGTCCCCATTATTGATGTATACCAAGGTTTGGGCGGACAGGTTCAGGATTGCACTCCAGCCCAGCGCAAGGAATGGGAACACGGTGGTGCGCCCACTTTCCCGCATGCCCCGAGGATTTCCGCAAGGCATCCCTTCCCTACATAGTATAACTTAAGGCATGCGGATCAAACAGACAAGCAGATGCCCAAAATTCCGCCAGAAATTTTCTTTATGGCTGATTTTCTGTTGATTACGTGCGACGTCTGAATCTGACGAACATTGTGGGGGTTAAGTTATCGGATGGATGCCCCGGGTACCGTGGGCTCATCCGTAGTGAGCAGGATAACCTTTCCTGAGTTTGGGTCTTCGGCAGCCAAGAGCATACCCTCTGAGCGGACGCCCCGAATCTCTTTGGGTTCCAGATTCAAAACCAGAATGACGGTCTTGCCCTGGAGTTCTTCCGGGGTATAGTAGGGGCGGATGCCCGCAACGATCTGACGCCGCCCGTACTTACCCACATCCACCTGGAGAATGTACAGGCGCTGTGCCCGTGGATGGTTCTGTACGTGCAGGATTCGTCCTGTTACCAGCTGGATTTGCTGGAACTGGTGGATGGAAATCGTCTGGTGGGACGAAGTAGGAGGTTGTTCCCGAGCTTCTTCAGGTTGGGCTTGCTCTTTCAGGTGATGGACCTCTTGCTGGATCATGGACTCGTGCACCCTGGGGTAAGGGATCCGTGGAGGTGGTATGGGCTGTTCACCATGGAAAAGCGGTTGCTCGCCTATGCGAAGGAGTTGTTCCCATCGGATATTCGGGATGTTCCACTGTTGCCAGATCTGGGCAATCGTGAAGGGTGTGATGGGTTCAATCAGTGCAGTGAGCAAGAGGAATCGTTCCAGATGCGTACGCAAGATGGTAGCGGCGCGTTCCCTGTCCGATTGCAAGTACTGCCAGGGTGCTTCTAAGGCGAGGTGTTGATTCCCTTCCCGGGCAATTTGCAGGATCAGGTTGAGGGCTTCCCGAAACCGAAAGGTATGGATTGCCTGCGCAATTTGCCGGATTGTGGGTTGTAACTTGCGGAGTGTTTCTCTATCTACAGGCAGGGTTTGCCAACTGGTGTGTACGTCCAGTCGGTAGGCTAATGTCCAGATACGATGGAGGTAGTTACCCAGTGTTCCGACCAGTTCGCCCTGAACCAGATCGTGAAAGTCGCGCCAGGTAAATTCGCTGTCGCGGGTTTCCGGCAAGAGTCTGGTCAGGACAAAGCGCATTGCGTCAATGTAGTCGGGGTGGCGCTGAATGAATTCGTGGATCCAGACTGCCCAGTTTTGCGATGTGGAGATTTTGCGCCCTTCCAGATTCATAAATTCGTTTGCTGGCACGTTTTCTGGCAGGATATACTCGCCATGGGCTTTTAACATTGCCGGGAAAATAATCGCGTGAAAGACAATATTGTCTTTCCCAATGAAGTGGATGAGTGCTGTGTTGGGGTCCTGCCACCATTGGCGCCAGTCTAAATTGTGCTCCTGACAATAGTACTGGGTTGCGGAGATGTAACCGATGGGTGCCTCAAACCATACGTAAAGGACTTTGCCCTTGGCTTGGGATAGCGGGACAGGTACACCCCAGGGCAGGTCGCGTGTAACCGCCCGGGGTTGCAATCCGATGGTGAGCCAGCTCCGACACTGCCCAATCACGTTGGCTTTCCAGGTCTGGGCTTTTTCTTCCAGGAGCCATTGTCGGAGCCAGGAGGTAAATCGTGGCAGGTCAAAGAACCAGTGGCGCGTTTTCCTGCGAACGGGTGGTTTGCCCGTCAAAGCAGATCTGGGGTTTTTGAGTTCGTCGGGCGAAAGGGCGGTACCGCATTTTTCGCACTGGTCGCCATACGCGTTTTCATAGCCACAGTAAGGGCAGGTGCCCAAAATATACCGGTCTGCTAAGAACATGTCAATTTCGGGATCGTAGAACTGTTCAATTTCCCGCTCTATGAGATAGCCTTTCTGATGCAGGGTCAGAAAAAAGTTCTGGGCAATCTGATGATGGAGGGGATGCGACGTCCGAAAATACACATCAAACCGGATGCCAAACTGCTCAAAAGTTTGCTGGTTCAGGGTGTGGTAATAGTCCACGATTTCCTGGGGTGTTTTTCCTTCCTGGCGTGCGCGCACTAAAATAGGCACGCCATGTTCGTCACTTCCACAGACAAACAACACTTCTTTGCCCATGCGCCGGAGAAAACGCACGTAGATGTCTGCCGGTAGGTAAGCACCCGCCATATGCCCAATGTGCAGGGGTCCGTTTGCATAAGGAAGTGCGGCTGTCACCAGAAAGCGTTGTTTGCGCGTGGGTTCGTCGGGTCCACTCATCCTGCCGGATTTTTTCTTCAGTAAGGTAAGGTACCTACCTTACATGCAAGAACCCGTTGGGGCAGGGATAAATGGCAGGTCGTAGATGGGTGAGATTGTTGTTCCGCCGCCGGTGAAGCCATCCACCTGTATTGGTTGTTTTGCACCGGGTTGGGGCTATCGCCAGTCAGAAGTAGCCTGCCTGCCAGCAATAGACTGGTTACATGAGCAAGGTTATCGGGTGCATATTCAACCTGAGTTGCTGGAGGGTAACTGGCGGTGCCGTGCCCATGCGTTTGTGAAAGCCTGGCTTTCTGAAGCGTGTTCGTTCTGGTGGGCGGTTCGCGGCGGCTGGGGCACTGTACATTTTGTTCGGGAGATGGAATCTGCCGGATGGCAGGTTCGTCCAATCTGGGTGATGGGCTACAGTGATGCGACTTACTTGCTCTTTCGCTGCTGGCGTCATGGTCTGATCACACTTCATGGTCCCGTGCTGAAAGAGTGGCGCCATACGGTTCACGGTGTCTACCTGGATCTGGAACGGGTTACGTGGCATGCGCCGGGCTATCGGTGGGCATGTGTACGGGGTTCACGGCGTGGTCGTGCGGTTGGTCCACTGGTTGGGGGCAACCTCTCTACACTCACGCTGCTGTCAGATGCCGACATAGAAGCCTTAGAAGGGACGATCCTGTTTCTGGAAGACGTAGACGAGCCCCTTTATCACATAGATCGGCTCCTGACGATCTTAGGGATTCGCGGGGTTTGGCGTCGTGTAGCGGGCGTGATTGTGGGTTGTTTCACGCAGGTGCGTTCAGGTGGCGACCACCGAACTTTGCAGGAAATTCTGCTGGATCACCTGAGTGCGGTCAGGGGTCCGATAGTCATCGGATTTTCGGGGGGGCACGTTCCAATGCACCTGCCCTTCTGGTACGGATACCCCTATGTGCTGGAGGTTGGTGGTGGGGAGGTGGTTTTGGAGG
>JALWYU010000081.1 GCA_026992635.1 Bacteroidota bacterium
ACCCACCCCCTGGTCATCACGCCCCACTTCCAGCCAGTACTGCACTGGTGGCGCCAGTGCGAAAGCGCTATCCTGATCGGCTTCCAAACCGCCATCACCGACAACCCTCAGCTGACCGCACGCTACCCACCCCTGTGGCGACAACCACTCCGCATCCTCTTAGACCCCGACGGACAGATCCCCCCCACCCTGAAACTTTTCCAGACCTCAGCCCCCATCCTGATTGTCACCGGCAAGCCCCAAACACAATATCCAAAAAATAGCGAAGTCCTCTATTTGCCAGACATGCGCCGACCCCTCAAAGACAGCGCTCCACACTGGCTACCCAACCTGCTCAACTACCTTACCCACCGCGAAATCCTTTCCATACTCGTGGAGGGCGGACCCTCTACCCACAACCTGTTTCTACAAACCGACTTATGGGACGAAATCCGTATCCTCCAGGGCACAACCCACACGGGAACGAACACACCAAGACAGGCACCACCCCTGCCCAACACCGCACACCTCCTTTACCAGACCACCTGCCTCCATACACACGTGTGGCTGTACATCCACCGGAGATGGCTACCCTTCGCACCCAAACAACCTCTGCCTTCCCAAATTCCATTTTTACCCGGAACTTTTCCTTTTTTGCCCTAACTTCTCTTGGGAAAGACCCTTTCAATTGCGGGCGCACGCGTAATTTGTATTACAGACGGGACAACGCCCCGCAACAACCGCACCGAAAATCAAACCGGAACCATCATGCAACTGCATCGGCTGAACACAGGACCCACAGGCTGGCACGCACCCATACCCATCCTCGCCCTGACACTGACCTTTGCCCTGTCCACACTCCCTTCCTGCGGCGAAAAAGAAACAGGCGAACCACCCCAGCCCCTCCCAAAACTCCAGTTCCAGAAAGCCGCCGGCGGAAAATGGTACGGCGGTATCTTTCGCGTAGGCGAAGCCTCCTTGCCCCAGAACCTGTTTCCCCACGCCATCATCAGTGTCCGACAATGGTACATCGCCTCGCAAATCTTTGAAGGACTTTTCCGGCTCAACCCTGTCACCTTAGAACCAGAACCTTTCCTAGCCCGACGCTGGGAAGTGGATACCTCACGAACCACCTATACCTTCTACCTGCGCAACAATGTTTATTTTCATTCCTCCACGATTTTCGGTGAAAAAGGACAACGAACCCTAACCGCCCAGGACGTCTTCTACTCCCTCCAGCTACTCTGCACACGCCACCCCAACAACGACCTGTACGTATCCTGGGCAAAAGACTACTTCGCAGGTTGCCAGGAATACTACGAAGGAAAAACCCAGGAGTTCAAAGCCGTGGAAGTCCTCAACGACACCACCGTACGCATCCACCTGCGAATCCCCACCTCACTGATCCTCCACATCTTGGCAGGACCCGCCGGATTTATCTTTCCCCACGAAGCCATCCAAAAACACCAGCAAGGCGGCCAGACCATCTACACCATGACCACACCCATCGGAACCGGACCCTTCCGATTTGCCTATAGCGATTCCAGCCAGATCATCCTGGTCAAAAACCCCCACTACTGGCGAAAAGACGAACACGGCAACCGCCTGCCCTTCCTCCAGGCGATCCAGATCGTCCACAAACCCGGACTGGACGCACAAGTCCAGGATTTCGCCGCCGGTGCCCTGGACATGGTCTTCAACCCTTCCACCAGCCAGATCATCTCCCTGCTGGAAAACCGATGGGTCATAGATGGCGACACCCTCTCACCCGAGGCACAACGTACCCCCGGCATGAACGTAACCCTTCTCCTGATGAACACCCACTATCCACCACTGGATAACCCCGACTTCCGACGCGCACTCAGCGCAATGGTCCCACGCCAGCTCCTCGCCGACATGGTAATGGGCGGCGAAGTGACACCTGGCATCTATGGGGTCGTACCACCCGAAGTCTTCCCCCACTATCCGGTCGCTTCTATTCAGGGCTACCAGTACGACCCTAAACGCGCCCGCCAATTCCTGAAACGGGCAGGAATCCAGCTGCCCATCACGCTGGAATACATAGTAGACACCACACGCGACCCCCGTAACCGAATCTTAGCCCAGATCCTCCGCGATACCTTCGCCCGTTACCAGATCAACCTCAAAATCAAGCCGGTAACCTTTGACGATCTCATTGAAGCCATCAAAAAAGGCAAATTCCAGCTGGCACGCGTAACCTGGAATGCCGACTTCCCCCACCCCATTAACTTCCTGAGCCTATTCTACGGAGGATTCGTCCCCGACGACCCCGCCCAATCCTCCTATCCCAACTTCGCCCGGTACAAAAATCCTGAGTTTGACAAGCTGTACGAAGCCGGATTGAAAGCCCCAACCCTGGAAGAAAGCTACAAATACCTGGTTCAGGCTGACCAGTTCCTCATGGACCAGGCAGTCACGATCGTCCTCTGGTACGGCGAAACCTACCGAATCCTCCACCCCTACGTACGGGACTTCCCCAAAAACGCAATGGATATTCGCGACTGGTCCGAAACCTACTTCGTAGAACCCATCTACACACAACTTCAGCAAATGTTCCAGCAGAAACAATCCAAACCAGAAACAGAAACCAAAGACACACAACCACCCGCCTGATATAAACCCCCACAGCACACACCCCATTGATTCCAGACCATCCCCGATTGAGCACGAGACATTCCGATACCTCCCCCACCCCAATATACACACAGCGTGCGCAGGGAAGTACGCCACGACCATGCCATCCGAAACCATCCCCGTAGAGGGCGAAGTCCATCTCAAGGAAGATGCCGCACCTATCATCCTGAACCGACACCCCTGGATCTACCGCCACCACATCGCACGAACCAATCCCGCCAATCTCCAGGAAGGACAAACCGTACGCGTCTTCAATGCAAAGGGTATGCCCATTGCCCTCGCCCACTATACCCCTTCCTCCACCTTAGCACTGCGCATCCTCACGTGGAAACCCTTCACACATTTAGACCTTTCCTTCTGGACACAACGACTGCGCACTGCCTGGAACCTGCGCCAAACACTCCAGATCGGTCCCGGAACCCCAACCACAGGCTTCCGACTCGCCCACGCCGAAGCCGACCACCTGCCCGGACTCATCATAGACGTCTACGAAGACCTCGCCATCGCACTCTGCTACACCGCGGGCATGTGGCAAGCACGAAACCTGCTCTTCCAGGCTTTGCGAACCGCCTGCTCTTTCATCCAGGCAGCCTGCTTCCTATGGGTCCCAACAAACCAGACCGAATACTTCGGACCCGAACGACCCTCTCCCTACCCCTTCAAAGAACACGGCATTACGTTTCTTGCCGACTGGAAAGAAGGACAGAAATCCGGATTCTTCTTAGACCAGCGTACCAATCGCTTGCGAATCGCTCAAGTGCCTGCCCACCGCCTGCTGGACCTCTTCGCCTACTCCGCACCCTTCAGCATCACCTACCTGAAACACAACCCCCACGCCCACGCCCTCGCAATAGACAGCTCTGCCCACGCTTTAGACCTCGCTCGCGAAACCGCCAAAATCAACGGCGTAGCAGACCGACTTACCTGCCTCCGTGCCCGCGCCTTTGACTTCCTCCATCAGACCACCGAACAGTTTGACCTCATCATCTGCGATCCACCCGCCTTCGCCAAACACGAACAACACCGTGCACGCGCACTACGCGCCTACACCACGCTGAACCGACTCTGCCTGCAACGACTGAAGACATCCACCACACAAAACCACACGGCATTCCTGGCAACTTTCTCCTGCTCAGAAGTCATTCGCCCCGAAGACTTCCGACGAATGCTCTTCCACGCCGTCCACACCTGCGGAAAAGTAACCGGCACAATTCCCCACGCCCAGATCCTGGAGCGACTCCACGCCGCCCCCGACCATCCTGAACACGTCTTCCATCCGGAAGGTGCCTACCTCAAAGGCTTCCTACTCGCTATCCACCACCTGTAACCCAACCCAAACCCCGCACACAACCATTCACCCTGAACGGCTTACCTTGAAACAAAAAAGAATTGCCATGGCAATTCTCGTAGACCAGAACACACGCGTCATCGTTCAGGGTATCACCGGCAAAGAAGGAACCTTCCACACCCAGCAAATGATAGAGTATGGCACGCAGGTTGTAGGAGGCGTAACCCCCGGAAAAGGCGGGACCACCCACCTGAACGTACCCGTCTTTGACACAGTGGAAGAAGCCGTACGCGCGACGGGCGCCAACACCTCAGTCATCTTCGTGCCCCCGCCATTTGCCGCCGACGCCATCATGGAAGCCGCCGCCGCAGGCATCTCACTGATCATTGCCATCACAGAAGGCATTCCCGTACAGGATATGGTCAAAGTCATGGCATTTTTAAAAGGCAAAGCCACTCGCCTCATCGGACCCAACTGTCCCGGCGTCATCACGCCAGGCATCGCTAAAGTGGGGATTATGCCTGGCGCCATCCACCGTAAAGGAACCATTGGTATCGTCTCCCGATCCGGAACACTTACCTACGAAGCGGTCCACCAGATCTCCCAGCTTGGACTGGGGCAATCCACATGCGTGGGCATCGGTGGCGACCCCATCGTGGGCACCTCCCTCCAGGAAGTCGTCCAGATGTTCATGGAGGACCCCGAAACCGAAGCCATCGTCATGATCGGCGAAATTGGCGGACAAATGGAAATTGAAGCCGGAAAATACATCGCCGAACACGGCACCAAACCCGTGATTGCATTCATTGCCGGCGTCACAGCACCGCCTGGAAAACGTATGGGACACGCCGGTGCCATCATCGGCGGCAAATGGGATACTGCCCAGGCAAAAATGGACTTTCTCCGACAGTGCGGCGTGCACGTCGTGGAAAACCCCGCCAAAATCGGCGAGACCGTCCAGCAAGCACTGACCCAGCAATAATGCCCCTCCTGGCACCTACTTCATGAAGAATCGGTATAGAGTTATCAGGATAGACAGGGCTAGCCAGACAAAACCAATCCACCACAACAACGCACGCCATTGCTTTTGCATATCCTCAAATCGGCGATTCATAAAGTGAAGCAATTCCTCAAAGCGCCGATTCATATCTTCAAACCGCCGGTTCATATCCTCAAAGCGCCGATTCATATCTTCAAAGCGCTTGTCAACCATCTCAAATCGCCTATCCATCGCTTCAAAACGTTGATTCACCTCCTCAAAGCGCCGGTTCATATCCTCAAAGCGTTGATTGATCTCCTCAAAGCGCCGATTCATGTCCTCAAAACGCTGATTGATCTCTTCAAAACGCCGATTCATATCCTCAAAGCGTTGATTGATCTCCTCAAAGCGCCGATTCATATCCTCAAAGCGCTGATTGATCTCTTCAAAGCGCCGGTCAATCATCTCAAAACGCTTCTCCATCGCTTCAAAGCGCTTCTCCACCGATTCAAAGCGCTGATTGATGTCTGCAACCTCCTTAGCGATATACTGTTGAAGGAGTTCAAGTCGTTTCTCCATGTACTTTTGCAGAGTTTCAAATCGCTTATTCATCAATTCCACAATGAGCTTCAGGTCATCACGAATTGGCTCAACTTCCGCACGAATATCTTGCTTACTGGCAACCCGATCCAGCAACTCGTAATAAATTTCCTCTATTGCTGAAGCAAGAGAGTCCGCCATGGCATCCTGAACACCACGGTCCTTCAGAATTTGCTTGACGCGCGTGGCAATTTCACCCATCGTCCACACAATTTTACCACAACCACTCCATCAAAATGAACGAGACCAGCATGCCATTTCGTTTCTTCCTCTCGCGAATCTGGCTTACCTTAATCCATAAAAATGCGCCTGGACATCATGAAAACAAGACCCATAGCGCTGTTTCTGCTTGTTGCTGTAACCTTTTCTTTTTGTACCTCACCTGTTTCTTCAGACACCTATTCTACTTCTTCAAATACCTCTCCACCCGCTACGCAGGCACAGATACAGGAGCATAGAACACCAGCCTGTGACTACTCAACCTGCCTGTCCCTACTCCATGAGGAAGAACAAAAACAACCACAACGATATATCTATGTCGCAGACTGCGATGTAAAGTTTAAACCTTCATACAATTTCTGGGGCGAGTTAAAGCGAATGGACGCAAAAGTGTATCTCCAGCTAGCCAATACCTCTTACACATTAATTGCGCAAGAAGTAGTTGTACAGGTTCAATTTCTTAGTGGGCAGGATGTCGCACTGGAAGAGTATAAACTTGTCCTGTCAGGTCCGGTAGACCCACAAAGTGTCTCCACATTTGAGGAAACCCTGCAGGCAATTCCAGTAAACCTGTATCAGGATGCCCAAAAAGTAAGCTGTACACTGATTCATGCGGCAGTGGAAAAAAGCAACTTACGAGAAGCACTGACAACCACCACGGCAGGCTACCAGTCCGGAGAAAATCCAGGTACTATTATCACGCACTGAACTCCACGCAATCTTTTCAGTACAAGCCGGTATACACCTTCCTAAAGCCCATACCAACTGAACCACCTGTTACACCACTGATTTCATGGACTTGCCCTTCCACCTCAGTAAGAAAAGACCAGCCAAGATTTTGAGGAGAGGATGCCAATTACTCCCAGATCACCACCTCTTGTATCACGTCCCTGGCATACCTCCCGCAACAAATACCCATCAGCCCAACACGCTTGCTTTCGCTTTCCAATCCACTGCCTGCCAATAATCGTTCTACTTCAGCCGAATCGCTACACCAAAATTAAACGGAACAGACCAGCCTCGTTCCATAGCATTCAACGCAAGGTAAATGGGTACGCCCGCCAGCACCTGAACACGACCTACGAACACCCCCATCTGGAGTCCCCCTCCCAATCCGGGCAACCACCGAACTAAACCACCCCAGGATGGCTCACCGTCCACAACCCAGCTGACACCCACATAGACGCCACCCACCGGATAGCCCAACCACTGAACACGCGTCAACGTATCCACTCCCCCACGCCCATCAGACACGACTTCTATACGCTGAAACCGATGGAGAAAGCCCCCTGCCCACACCCCCGCCTGAAACCGAAACGACTCACCCACAGCCAGCCCACTGAGCAAATACACATTACCATAGGGGGCAAACCCATAATGGGTCACGCCACCATAGCCCAGATTCATCTGACCCTGAAACAGCAACCAGTCACTCAGGGCAGACACCGTGCCACCCACCTGCCCATAATACCCATAATTGTTCGGCTCAAAATCCTGAAGGACACCACCCATCGCATGCACATCTATTTGCGTTTCCTGCTGAGGAACAGGATGAAGTGGCGCCACCGTATAGCCCTGCGGCAAATACACGCGACCAATCCCACAACCCTGTAATGCACTGAGGAGCAACCCACCCACAACTCCAGCAAATACAATGCCCGGACTCCAAAACCAAACCCTGTATCGCCCACCTATCATGACCCTTCCGATTGCCTGGCAGACCATTCGTAACCCAAAACAATCAACGAATTTCCCGCATCAATTCATATCCTGCTTTTCTGATCAGGTGCCCGCATTTTGACTTCCGTAAAACTGCTCCAACCACTAACTTCCTTTAGTAGCCCCCTAGCTTCGTAAAAAGGGTCTGCTTAATCCCGGAAGCAATGCCCCAGACCCAAATTGCGAAGCATGTCTGGCACCTGCTCCAACCCGCTATAGTACTCGCAGGACTCAGTATGCGACCATCTTTCCTCAAGAGCCAACCGCCAGCCACCTACCCTGCCCAACAGGAAAAATGTGGTGCCTGGCAGGTTCTCACACCGGAACAGCGCCGTTACCTGGACATAGAAGTGGAATCTGCCATCTATCCTATTGTCCGCCATATGCTGGAACAATATTTTGCCCAGGGGGTCCGGCAAGTTCCCGATGTTTTGCGCATTCCTGTTGTGTTCAATGTGGTGTGGAACACGCCGGCGGAAAACGTGCCGGACTGGCAACTACTCGCCCAATTAGACACCCTCAACAAGCTGTTTCGCCTGCGTAACCTTCCTTATGCGCAGCTCCCACCGTATTTCGCCAGCGTGGCGGCAGACGTCCGAATTGAGTTTTGCTTAGCCAAACGCGATCCCCAGGGTAATCCCACTACGGGAATCCGCAGGCAATTCACCAACCGAACGTGCTTTAACCTGTTTGAAGAGCGCGACCCTGCTTTAGGCGGAATGGCACCCTGGCCCACCAACCAGTACCTGAATATCTGGGTCGTGGATATGTGTGGAGGTGGCCTGGGCGTCGCAACGTTTCCTTACACGACGACGGACTCCGTCGGCGTAACCATTGACTATACCACACTTCCCGGCGGCACACCGCCCTTTAATCAAGGCAAAACTGCCGTCCATGAAGTGGGACACTTCTTAGGACTACGACACATCTGGGCTGATGCCCAACCCCAATGCGGCGACGACAAAGTGGGCGATACCCCACCCCAGGATGGCCCCACCTATGGATGCCCCAACTTTCCCCAACCTGCCTGTGGCTACACCAGCAGAATGTTTGTCAATTATATGGACTACAGCGATGATGCCTGCCTCCATATGTTCACGCAGGGACAGGCAGCGCGCATGTGGGCGTTCCTCCGGGCAGTCCCCTATTTGCAATCGTTGACACGTTCGCCAGCCTGTGCACTTTACGCCAGCGATGCCGGTATTACGCGAATTCTTTCGCCGGGCGTCCACCTGTGTACGACCACGTTTTCTCCCCAGGTAGAACTGAAAAACTTTGGGACTGCCCCCTTGACCTCGGTAGATATCGTCGTTGCCGTCAATGGTGCAATTCAGTATACGTTGAACTGGTCGGGGAACCTGGCACCCAACGCCCAAACAACTGTTACGCTGCCACCCATCACCGTCCTGCACAGCAATACTTACGTCTTACAGGTATGGACAGAAAATCCCAATGGCACCAATGATCCCTTCCCACTGAACGATACGGCAGGTGTGGAGTTCGCCAGCGTGTATCGCTGTCCATTCACTTCAGACTTTGAATTGAGCAGTGTTCGGGATAGCATACCTGGTCCTATCTGGGATGTGGTCAATCCTGACCTGGAAACTTCATCCAGTGCCGTCGGCAATAATTCACCTGCCCGAACCTGGGTCCGGCTCATTCCTCAGGAAGTTACCGGTGCTGGCGGCGGACCCACTTATGCGGCATTTATGGACCTGTGGTGGTACTCGTCAATAGGGCAACGAGACTATCTGATTTCTCCGGCTTTTGACCTGAGCGGTGTCTCCGGACTTATCACCCTTACCTTTGACGTGGCATATTGCCAGTATAACAGTACCACACGGGATTCGCTCATCGTGGAAGTGTCTACAGACTGTGGTGCGACCTGGACACGCGTATGGGCAGCAGGTGGTCCTTCCTTAGCCACGTGCCCCAATGGACAGACCACCGCTATTTACCGACCTGCCAGTCCCAACGAATGGAACACCATCACGATTAATCTGTCCAGCTATGCCGGACAGACCATTATGTTCCGATTTGTCTCGTACAATGACTGGGGCAACAGCCTGTTCATTGATAATGTGGCGCTGAACTTTACGCCGGCTGCCTGCAACCTGCTGAGTTTGACGGGCGGACGCTTACATGCTTATCTGGATGAACAGCGTTCTTCCATTTTCCTGAAGGCTGAGCTTTTGCCTGGCGCCACAGAAATGTTTCAGCGCGTGCGCTTGCTCAAAGCCGAAGCCCCTGCCTCCACATGGCAGGTCCTGGCTGAACAGGAAGTGCTGTCCACACAGTGGGCATTTCACGACACAGAAGTGCAACCAGACAAAATCTACCTTTACCGACTGGAAGGACTACCTGCCCTGCGCACGCACTGGCAAGTCCTGGATATGGCAACCGTTTCCATTCCGAAAATGCTCGCTTCCACTTCGTCTCTTCCTGAGCTTAGGGTGATTGTTCGGGAGCATGCCTTAGAAGTGGTCGTACGAAATCTGGACGTGCCCGGTAAGGTGGTCCTGGAAGACATTTCAGGAAAACGGCTTATTGCAGTCCCAGTAGTGCCGGGACTGACAACCCGGTATCTGCTGCCGGTCCCGGATTCTGCGCCACGATACCTGTACATTGTTCGGCTGGTGTCGCACCCCGAGGAGCAGCTTCTCGCAGCCCAGAAAGTTGTGATACCTTAAGACCTTAGGTTTTCTGGGGCTCTGTTCATTTGGGGCGAGGGCGACGAAACCAGCGCGTCCCCTTCCACACAAGTTGCATCAGGCGATAGAGTCGAGATTGGTAAATTGCCTGGAGACGTGCTTCTAAAGTATCCCGTTGCCTGCGAAGATGCTCTACCTCATGTTGGAGGGTACGTGCTCGTGTTCTCTCTTCCCGATAAGCCTGCTGCAAAAACGTGATCACTGCCCGATAGGAAGTACTCACCGCTGAATACAAATCCTGAAGTTCCTGGTTTCCCCAGGTGAAGGGAGGGAATGGTTCAGGGTCGGGCATTGCCCGCTGGAGCTGTTCCCATCGGCTTTGAACGGCTCCAGGCAGGTTGGATTGTTGTGGCGGATGATTGGGTGTTGAGGATGACGCGGCAGTGTCGGGATGAGCGTCCACAGTTTGCAAAGGTGCCATCACCTGCGTGAAGACCGCACGAACTCCTTGATAATCAACCGGAATATCCAAAAACCGAAACAATGGGACAACCCACGAGAAAGGCGCCCGAACAAAGCGTTCATACTCAATCACCATATGGGTAAGTTCCAATTGCTCAAGATACGAATGCAACAGGCTATGGTAAGTTTCCCACAGGGTAAGGGCTTCCGACAGCGTAAACGCATCGCCACGCCGAATCAAAGAACGGGCGACCGACAAAGGATGGCGCACCATCACAATTACCCGATACGTGTACTCGGGAAAATACCAGAGCGGCAACGTCAGAGAGAGACGGGGGTCCTTCAGGACGATACGCGAACTGTGCGCAAACAAACTCTGAAGAATGCGATAGGCGCGCTGGCGGAAGTCCGCCAGATCTGGCTTGTCCCACCAGGTTGTCCGATTTTCGGTGAGTATTGATGGCGGTTGTGCACTGGAGCCACCCAACCGTTCCAGCAACTGATTGTTGACCTGAACCACTTCCCGATGTTCAAAATATCCCCGAACGTTATCATGCGCAGGACCCAGCTGTTCCCCCTCTGTTCTGCCGCCGTAATAACCCAGTGCCTGAACCAGACTGCTCATCATGCTGGTCCCACTGCGATGCATGCCCGCGATAAGGCATACGATTCGGCGCCCACGCACAGTACCCATCCCTGAAGGATTCCACTATTTGCCCTGCGTTGTTGCAGGTTGGAGAACCTTTTCCAAAAGGACTTGCAAGCGCTTGCGTGTTGTTTCTAAGGTAAAGCCAGCCCGTTGCAATTGTTGTCTTGCTTCCCGTTTTCGGCGTGCACGCTCCGAAGGCATAAGCGTGAACACGTGCTCCAGTGCTTGCCGATAGGTTTGCCTTTCGTTTTTACCAACAAGAAAAACCGCCTGTCCATACTGTGCGATTTGCCGGGTCTCTTCCATTGCCGGCACAATTGCAAGGGTTTCCATTGCAAGCGCTTCACAAAGCGCTGCAAGCCAATAGTGATTTCGCTCGGTCTTTTGCCGTGCAGCAGGTGGAATAAGCCAGATATCGCACAGCGCATAATGCAAAAGTGCGTCTTGGATAGACAACACTTTCGCAGGTATACAGCGGACAAATTGCGTTTGCTGACGCCATAAAGGCTGAAGGCGTGTCCATCCCTCCCGATTGGTCGCAATGCCCATAACCAGCACAACAACCGGAATTGCCATTTCCTCCAGTAATTCCACAAACGAAGCCACTTCCAGTGATGGCAGGACATCAAACGGATCACCAATGCCAACAATCCAGGTTGAGGGGTTGCTTTGCCTGGCAAGCCCATACTGGCTTTGAAGGCGATGGAGATCTTCCCGGGCAATCTGCTGAGGATTGAACATGTTCTGCATGTCTATGCCAGGAAACAACTCGTGGACACGCTCTGCGGGCAAGCGAAAAGTCTGACGAGCCCAATGGGTACATGCCTGCGTCAGACAAAGCCACTCATCCCATTCTTGAATGTGCTTCCTTGTTTCTTTTCCGTCTTCTCCTCCCAGCAGTTCCTCTGGAAAACCCAGCACACGAATCTCAGGATTTTGTCGCCGAATGAAACCAATTTGTGTATTCAAAAAGTGGGCATTCCAGTTGATCAAAAGACGGATGTGATGCCGAGCAATCAAAGCCCGAAGCAAAGCAGAACGATGCATTTCCAAACTATAATAAGGCAGCTGATAGACACATGGCGTGGTGGCAAAGAAAAGAGATTGCCAGGCATGGGCAAGTTCCTGCTCTTGCTCGTTGTCAGGCTTGTCCACCACATTGGGTTCAAATGTTACGACATGCACGTGATAAGCGGGGTGCAATGCCCGTGCCAGATCCAAGGCGAAGCGGGTTGTTCGCCCTGGCGTAAGCCGATTCACACCCAGCAACACTGGCGGCGTTTCCAGCGAAGGATGGCGAATTGATGCACGCCAGTAATTGGCAAAAGGTCTCCGATAAACACGTCGGGGACGCACATGCCGTTCATGCCACCAATCCCAAAATTGCGCGACGTTCTGGCACTCAGGATGCTTCCGCTTGATAAACTGAACAAGCTGCCGGTGCTTCCTCAACGCATCATGATACATCGTTTTACCATGACGCCGATAATTGAAAAGGAACTCAGGGATCCGATGCCCTGCCCACCCACGCTTAGTAAGCCGAATCCAGAACTCCCAATCCTCATAGCCGGAACGCATCTGCTCGTCATACCCACCCACTTCTTGCCAGGCACGCTTGCGAAACACTGCCGCCACACTCACAATGTTCTCCACTAGGAGTCTTCCCGGATCAAAAAGGGGCATTTTCCAAGCACCCTCCTCATCACCAAAAATCCGCACCCAGCTGTACACAAAGCCCACCTGCGGATCCTGCTCCAAAACCAGTACACACTTCTCCAGATAGGTGGGCGCTATCGTATCATCCGCATCCAAACAACAAACGTAAATCCCCTGCGCATGCCGAACACCCGTATTGCGCGCGGCCGGCAAGCCCCGATTCACCTGACGTATCACTTTTGCCAGACCCTGCTCCCGAACCCGCTCCAAAACCTGCAACGTATAAGAATCCGTAGACCCATCATCCACCACAATGACCTCCACATCCTGTAACGTCTGTGCATGCACCGACCGAATGGCTTCTTCCAGAAACCGACCATAATTGTAACAGGGAATCACCACGGAAACCAGCGGTTTCCCCCTCCGTACCTGCGGTGGCGCCCGATGCTTGACCACATAAGGCTTGCCCAATAACCGACGAAGAAAAGGATTCTGCTTGACAACACCCAACAATCTGGTCAACAACCTGGTGCCCATACGATGCTTGCCTTATCCCTGCTGGCGCCAGTGCACTCTGAACAAGAAGAACAGGGGAAGAAGGGAGATGGGTTCCGAATTGTGGTTGTTTTTTGGGGGTTGTTTTGGGGCGGGGCGTTCGGCGCTGGTTTTCAGGGAGTTGTGGCGCTTTGCAAAGCGCCACAACTCCCTGAAAACCA
>JALWYU010000082.1 GCA_026992635.1 Bacteroidota bacterium
GGGGAGTGCTGGTGGTAGTGGTGTTCGTGGGCAAACGGGATATTTGTTTGATGTTTGGGTGGGTGTTCCCTCGTCTGAGTCGGTGGGTGCGGAGGAGCGAGTGGTTGTTCGGACGATTGCGACAGAAAAGCCAGATTATGTGTTGATTGACTCGGTGGAGGGATTGGAGCGTGTTGTTCGTGCGCTGGCGGATGCACCGCGATTCAGTGTAGATGTGGAGACGGATTCGGTGTCGCCGCATCGTGCGGGGTTGCTGGGCATTTCTTTGTGTAGTCAGGAGAAGAAGGCGTATTATGTGGTGTATCCTCGGGAGGAGGAGCGTCGTGCGGTTTGGCGTCGTTTGTTGAATCCGTTGTTTTCAAGCGATAAGGAGAAGATTGGTCAGAATCTCAAGTATGACCTGGTGGTTTTGCGTCGTCATGGGTTTTGTGTGAGAGGTCCGTATTTTGACACGATGGTTGCGCATGCTCTGGTTTCGCCGGAGGGCAAGCACAATCTGGATGCCTTAGCGATTCATTATCTGGGGTATGAGCCAATACCTATTGAGCAGTTGTTGGGTCCGGACAAGCAGCGGAATATGCGTGAGTTGACGCCTGAGCAAATTAAGGATTATGCGGCGGAGGATGCGGATGTGACGTTTCGGTTGCGCAAGCCGTTGATTCTGGAGTTGCAGAAGTTGGGTATGGAAACGTTGTTTTATGATCTGGAGATGCCTTTACTGGAGGTTCTGGTGGATCTGGAGTTGACGGGGATCTATGTGGATGCGGAGCGGTTGCGTGCCTTAGATGAGGCGTTGTCGCGAGAGGCGCAGCGTTTGGAGAAGGAGATTTTCCGGTTGCTGGGTGTGGCGATTAATTTATCGTCGGCGAAGCAGGTAGGTGAGGCGTTGTTTGTTCACTTGAAGTTGCCGTATCCGGGCAGGAAGACGGCGACGGGTCAGTATTCTACTTCGGAGTCGGTTTTGCAAAAGATTGCGGATAAGCATCCGGTGATCCCGCTGTTATTGCAGTATCGGGAGATTCAGAAGTTGCGCAGTACGTATGTGAAGGGTTTGTTGAGTCGTCGGCATCCGGTTACGGGTCGGCTGCACCCCACGTATCATCAGGTACGGACAGCCACGGGTCGGCTCAGTACTTCGGATCCCAATTTGCAGAACATACCTGTACGGGGTGAGTGGGGGCGTGCGATTCGTTCGGTGTTTACTGCGGGGGATGATGCGTTTGAGATGCTGTCGCTGGACTATTCGCAGATTGAGTTGCGGTTGATTGCGCATTTTAGTGGGGATGAGCGGTTGATAGAGGCGTTTGAGGCGGACCGGGATATTCATACGGAGACTGCGGTTCGGTTATTTGGCGTGGGTTCTGGAGAGGTTACGCCTGAGATGCGTCGTCGTGCGAAGGCGGTGAACTTTGGCATTTTTTACGGGATCAGTGCACATGGATTGGCTGAGCAGTTGAAGATTTCGCGGTCGGAAGCCCGTGAGATCATTCAGCGGTACTTTGCGACGTTTCCGAAGGTTCAGGCGTATATTGAGGAGTTGTTGCGGGAGGCGCGCGAAAAGGGGTATGTAGAGACGTTGCTGGGCAGGCGTCGGTATTTACCGGAGTTGCATTCCATGAATCCGGCGGTGCGTGGTCATGCGGAGCGTGCGGCGATCAATACGCCGATTCAGGGGTCGGCGGCAGATTTGATCAAGCTGGCGATGATTCGGATTCACCGATTTTTGCGGGAGCGTGGTGCGCAAACACGTATGGTGTTGCAGATTCATGATGAATTGTTGTTTGAATTGCATCGTGAGGAGGCGGATTTGATTCCGGCGTTGAAGAGGATAATGGAGGAGGTGTATCCGTTGCGTGTTCCGTTGAAGGTTACGGTGGGCAGGGGAAGTACCTGGTCGGAAGCACATTGAGTTTGGGTTTGGAAGGCTTTGGCGCTTTGTTGAACTTTTTTGTGGTGAAATGTGTTGTGGGAGGAAAATCGCGGAGAGATGTCTGGCGTGGAGGAACGAGCGGTGGATTTTCCGGAGAATAAGGCGGAGTATCGGGTTGCGGTGCTGGGTGCGGGGACGATGGGTAACGGGATTGCACATGTGTTTGCTCAGTTTGGTTTTCCGGTTTGTTTGATGGATATTTCTGAGGATCGGTTAGAGGGTGCGCTTGCGACGATTTCCAGGAATCTGGACCGGCAAATTCGGAAGGGGATTGTGTCGGCGGAGGAGAAGGAGGAGATTTTGCGTCGGATTGCGTTGACGACGTCGCTGGAAGAGGCAGTTCGGGATGTTCGGCTTGTGGTGGAGGCGGTGCCTGAGTCGGTTTCGTTGAAGGAGGAAGTGTTTCGGAAGGTGGATAAGTATGCGCCGGGTGAGGCGATCTTGGCAACGAATACTTCGTCTATTTCTATTACACGGCTGGCGAGTGTTACGGGTCGTCCAGAGAAGGTGGTGGGGATGCATTTTATGAATCCGGTGCCGGTCATGCGGCTGGTGGAAATTATTCGGGGTTATGCGACTTCGGATGAGACCGCGCAGACTGTGTATAAGCTTGCGCTGGCGCTGGGTAAGACGCCTGTGGAGGTTCGGGATTATCCGGGTTTTGTTTCCAATCGGATTTTGATGCCCATGATCAATGAGGCGATTTACACGTTGTGGCAGGGTGTAGCGGGTGTTGAGGAGATTGACACGGTGATGCGTTTGGGGATGAATCATCCGATGGGTCCTTTAGGGTTGGCGGATTTTATTGGTCTGGATGTGTGTTTGGCGATTCTGGAGGTGTTGTATGAAGGGTTTCGTCAGGAGCGGTATGCGCCTTGTCCGTTGCTGGTGAATATGGTTCGTGCCGGGAAGCTGGGTGTGAAGAGTGGAGAGGGGTTTTATGTGTATGATGATCGGGGTAAGCCAGTAGGGGTTTCGCCGGTATTTGCGAAGTGATGGGAGGGGGCTGGGGTATGGTCAGTCGGTGGGAGTATTATCGTGATCTGGTGTGGGTGTTGACGGAGCGTGATTTGAAGCTCAAGTACAAGAATCATTTGCTTGGATTTGTTTGGTCGTTGCTGTTACCTTTTTCGCAGGCGCTGGTTTTTTATGTGGCGTTTCAGTTTATTTTTCGTGTTCGGATTGAGAATTATGCGTTTTTTTTGTTGACGGGTTTGTTTCCGTGGCAGTGGTTTACGAGTGGTTTACAGGTTGGGACGATGGCGATTGTGTCCAGTGCGCCGTTGATTAAGAAGACGGTATTTCCCAAGGAGTTAGTTGTGGTGACGGGTGTTTTGGGCGAGGCATTGCATTTTTTGCTGGCGCAGGTAGTGTTGATTGGATTGTTGCTGGCAGGGGGGGTTGTACCGGCGTGGTCCTGGTTGGGGTTGTTGCTGTTGATTCCGTTGCAGTATTTGTTGATTTGTGGGATATCGTTTGGGACGTCGGCGCTGGCGGTGTTTTTTCGGGATACATTATGGATGGTGAACATTGCGTTGAATCTTGGTTTTTATTTGACGCCAATTTTGTATGATCTGGATATGTTGCCTGGGGGCTGGTCGTGGTTGTTGTTTTTGAATCCGATGACGTCGTTTGTATTGCTATACCGGAAGATTTATCTTGAGGGGATAGTGGAATGGTCGTGGCTGGGTATTGCAGTGGTGTATACAGTAGTGGTTTTGGTGCTGGGTTTTTTGTTTTTCCGGTGGTTGCGCTGGCGGTTTGCGGAGGTGTTGTGAGGGTTGGGGGAATGTGCAATTCGTGTAGCTAGTGCAGTGAAGGAAGCAGGCTTATGTGTTGGGTTCCAGTGGGTAGTCTGAGGGTTAAGAGGTAGATACCGGGGGATAGAGGGAGTGGAATAGGTAGCTGGCGTACGTGATGGGCTTTGGTTTGGTACAGGATTTGTCCTGTGAGGTCTGTGAGGAGGATTTCAACATATTGCTGGTTTTCAGGGAATATGATCAACCAGCCTACCCCCTTGGGTTGTGGGATAATGGAGATATTGGTACTGGGATGGGTTTGCGAGATGGTGGTGGTACTGCTATCTGTGGTGGTATCTGCCAGGATTTCTACGTAATGGCATGAAGAAGTATCCACACAGCCATTTTGGGTGATTTGTACGGCATAGCTGCCT
>JALWYU010000083.1 GCA_026992635.1 Bacteroidota bacterium
GCGAAGGCGTACGAACCGTGAAAGGGTATCGCCGGAAAGCTCCCGATAGGCTTCAAAGAGCTGTCCTGACCAGTAGGTGTTGGGTGTAGGAATGTAGAAGTATCCCAGTGAGTCGGGTGAGCGCTCCGGATCCGCAAATCCCCGCATGATGGCGACCCACTGAACCGTGGACTGTGCAAGAATAACCGGACTAAGCCCCATTCCAGCCAGCAAGCACCATTTCAGCACGCTGGGAGTACCTCCTTCCTTCCTTCCTTCCTGCCTGCCTGCCTGCCTGCCTTCTTGCATGGCTGGGTGGATTTGCGTTCTTTCGCCTTCTGGAGTTTCCATTATACAAAGTAAAGCACTCCGGGGAAATAAACAAGCAAATTTTTTCGGTTTTTTCGGGGGCGAAAAGGGCAGGACACCATACCAGATGGCTTCAAAATAGCCAGGAGAAAAAAAGAGAGACTGCTTTGCTCCAGCAAAACCTGAGATTAAAACACTGCCCAGATCTTTCAGTCGGAGCCAATCTCCACCCTCCCGAAAACTTTTGCTTTCGCCGGGATTAAAAACACTGACATTTGAGTACCTGAGTACTGCATTTGTACACATGCTGTTATGTCGCAGTTGCAACGCCCATTTCTTACACACAGGGACTTTTGATTTCCACATCCAGAATACGCCTGTCCGTATCTTCATACCAGAACAGGAACCAGTCGTTGTCGTTGTCATCGCACGCCATACCTTCGGGAAGTTGAAACCGAGCTGTAATCGTATCCGGCAGGATAACATTGTCATACCGTTTCAATTCTGCAAAGCCTGGCTTCACACCCCACGCCTCCACAAAATACACCCGCAGCTTACCCTGAGTGGGCGTGTCCGTGTGTAGCTGGACTTCAAACATACCCGACTGCGCTGTTAACTGCTGAAATCGGATTTCCATCCCGGGTTTCAGCATCTGATACGGCGGAACCACTATGGCGTTCGTCATCCGACATACCGTACATCCCGGCGGCGCGCAGTAACGAACACCTGTCCAGTGTCTCTTGCATGTGGTACATCCTGTCCCTTCACCAGCACAACTGCATACACATTCGCCTTTCCGGGGATTGAAAATGATATAGGAATGCTTTGCGCCTAAAGGCTTTAAAACGGGAACGATCACCCACCGCCCCCATACATTGACCACAATGTGTTCTACGAGTTCGGGAGGCACCCACTTCACAAAAAACTCCGGCAAAAACGCACTATCGGCAAACAGAGGACCATAAAACGTGTCCAGAAGAAACTGATACAATGCCTGGCGAAATGCCAGCGTACTGGCAATAACCTCAGAGACCGGTAACACCGCCATTTCTTCCATGCTGGAAGGGATTGAGATACCATCCGACAGATCTACTAAGGAGATATCCTTAAGGCGAATCTGGTGTGTATCATTTGGCTGTCCAACTGCGATTTGTGCTGTCATCCGGCAGGCAGTACATGTGGTGGTTTGACAGCCGTAAATTGCTTTGTCCGGAACATAAAACGGTTCACAACTGCCTGTACCTTCGCAGGCACAGGTAATGGTTGTGGGTCCTTCCATAGGCAGGAGTCGTGCCTCACCAGTGCGGACATCCCAGCCGACAATCGCTAAGTGTGCCCCCTGTTCAGGCGTAAGTACACCCTGTTCTGTGACGGTTACCTGACGCAATACAGCCGGCGTGGCATCTATCCGGAAAATTTGGGGTTCTGGCTTTTGAAACAGTTTGCAGCCCTGCAGGATCAGCAAAAGCATACTTCCCAACAGAATTTCTGACTTTCTGCGTTCTATTTTCTTTCCCTCCTTGTTCATGGCTGGACAGAATTGCGGTCCCTCGCTTTCTTCTATTATACAAAATAAAGCACTCCGGGGAAATAACTAAGCAAAAATTTTTGGGACGCAAAAAGTAGAAATAAGTAACACTGTTTGGCATCGGTAAGCTTGAGGGCAAACACTGGCTGGACCTTTCACCCGGAACCACCCCACCTCCTGAAATACTTTTGCTTTCGCCAGGACAAAAAGACTGACGTACATCTTAACCCACAGGAAGAGAAATTTCCCCAAATTGCGTCATTGCGTATGTGGAATATGTTGCTGTGTGTGAGGCATTGATGAAGCTCATCCTCCCCATGATTCCCTGGATTTATTTTATTCTTCTCTTCTCGGGAAGCAAGCAGTTCGTTTAGTCGGGCACGAACGCTTCGTCGCTGGTAAGGCAGGTTCCACGGATTGAACAACATCACCTGTAAACCAGCAAAAGATTCAGAGGAATGCAGGATACCCGGTGCAATGGAAATCCATCGGGAATCCTCGTCCAATTCAAATTTGTCTCCAAATAAGAAAAAGGGCAGCAGTTCAAAAGATGCTGATAAAAAGCTAGTTTCGGGGATAAGACGATGCACCTTCTCCCTGATCCCGCTTTCCAGCACAGGCACCGCCCGAACATTTTCGGTCCTCCAGTGGTTTACGCGCTCTACCTCCCTGTTTCTCTTTCACTTTCATAATTGAGTGGGTTGAAAAGCTCGCAGTATCCGAGCAAATTGCATGTTGGGAACTTCTTGCAGTTCCCAGATGTTTTCATTCTTGCCCCCGAGAAAAAGTCCAAACAGGATGGCGGGATTCCTCAGGGCTCAAACTGAATGAAACAGAAAAGAAATGCGTAGAACCATGGTTTACCAATCTGTAGAGCGCCTTCTCCGGCAGACACTGCTGATTGGAGCAACCGTGGGCATTCTGTGTACCATTACTTCACTTACTTACAGTCAGAGCGTGACGGAGGCGAGTCGGCGCCAGGCAGAAAAAGCCTGCCGATACAAATCTGCCAAGAAGCAGGCAAAGCAAATGCGCAAGCGAGGGTGGGAGCCCGTCCCAGGCTCCATGCCCTTAGCCGACCAGTTCTATGAGCGCTGCGTCAAATCCCGGATGGTGGACGAAAAAGGTATGAACCTGTTTATTTTTGCGACGGGCAATGCAGTGGCGGAACAGCAAGCAGTGGCGATGCGCCATGCCATTCACGTGGCAAAGGTGCAGCTGGCACAAACGATTCAGGGGCGAATCGTGGGCATCGTCAAAGATATGCAGGCGAATCAGCAACTGGATCAGAAAACAGCAGTTTCCATCAATGAAATGCTCAGTGCGACGCGGGATATACTGGTTCAGCGCCTGGGCTATGTAGAGCCGGTAGTTCAGATGATTCGCTATCTGCCGGGAGACCAGGTGGAGGTCCAGGTCATCCTGGCGTACAACGTACGCAATGCCTTTGCGGTTGCCCGCCAGATCATGCGTGAAGAGCTCCGGCAACGCCTCCAGAAAACCGAAGAGGAAGTAGACCGGCTCCTGGACCAGATCCTGGGCGAAGCCTCGGGGACAGGCGGAGGGTCCGCACAGTGAGGGAGATTCAGGTCAAGAGACACTAAAAAAGTGTACGCAAAACAGGACAGGTGCGCAGGTGTCCGGGAGCGTGACCGGAGATTTGGGTGCCTAATTAGAATAACTTACGCCAGCAACCGAAAAGTTTTTTTGGAAAAACCTTGTTACCTTATATAGGGAAAGAGCAAGAGCAAGAAATCCCTGAGCAATGTGTGCGGTTCAGGGACGGTCTTTAAGCCGGAAGCTCTTCTCTTCTCTTCTCTTCTCTTCTCTTCTCTTCTCTTCTCTTCTCTGGATGCTCTACTGGTCGCCTTGACCCTCAGCAGACCTTACCATCTTCGTTAAGGTTTTCCCTTTTTGACGCGCGGGGTTTAGACCTTTCTGGCTACACGTCATTGTTTACTGCTGGCGGTACAGGTGCAGTGCGCGATTGGGGTGGGCATCTTGGCTGGGGAGGGTTTGCCGGACTGAATTCCTCACCTTCTGGGAGTTCTGCTGCGCCTTCTGACTTCTGCCAGCATAGTTGCCCTGCAGGCACTTACGCTATTGGTCCATGGGGCTGCTACCGTATACGCAGGCTCTATGGCAATGGATACGAGGCAGTGTATGTGCAGAGGGAGCCGCATCTGGCAGGCATGTTTCAGGGGGCAATTGCCCCGTGCTATCCAGAAAGGAGTCTGGGAACGCAATATGTCATATGTGGGATTGGCAGAGAAGAAGAGTGCAGGAGACAGCTGGCAGAAATGTTTCTAAAAAACATTGAAACATATAGATTTTTGAGCGAAATGACAAATATTTTGATAGATAATGGGGAGAAAATCGTTAAAGTAGCCGAGGCAATTCACAAGGTGATTACTAACCCTGAAGTACTCCAGGAAGTGGCGATAAATCTTGCTGCCTATTTTATATCTGATGCGGTTAAGAATTATTTACTTAGCCTTGTGATTGGAGAAGCGCCAGATGAAGCCAGAAGGAGATGGTACAGATGGCTCGTGTATGGATACTTACCAAGAATATACCATCCAACAGATCCCACTCTAACGGTGATCATTAACACGACAGGTGCCCGTTGCGGACTTAATGATGTTCTGGGCGTTGACGGTTCCAGGATTCGGGTGATTGCCTATGAGTCGTCAGTATTTGTGGGCGAATGCGTGTGGGCGAATATCCATCAGGCGTACCAGGGAATGGTGGATGCAGTGGCATATTATTTCCGCACTCACGCTGACCGGGCAATCACCATCACTTCTGTTTGTGCTGTAGCGGGTGCCGTGGCAGCCTCAATAGTACCTGGTGCTGGCACCGCGGCAGGGGCGGTAGCGGGCGCCAAGATATGTGGCGGTATTGTGGTAGAAACCACACTGGTCAACTCGCTGAAGAGAGGTGTTAAGGACTTTGGCAAAGCCCTGGACATCGTACCTGCCCGAATCGTCTTTGAAGTGTACTGACCTGGAAAAAATCAGGTTTCAGATGGGTGGGTCAAAAACAGACGCGTTGTTGTTTTCATGCTTGATCACGGTTGCCGCATGCGTGAACGTCCTGCACACACAGTCACAGGATGCCTGGCGAGTAACGACGATTCAAATACCCGATTACTTTGGCCGCGAACACAAAGCGCAAATTTTCTATCCTGCCGCCATTGAACCTAAACAGAAATTAGGAAGGGTGGAGGTTACCTACTCGTGGCTGAATTGGGATCAAACGGCAGAATATATGGCGGCGGAGGAAGCCGTCGTCATCAAAGAACAGATAAGCGACGTTCTTGCCGTAAAGAAGAAAAAGGTAAGAAAGGGTGTAGAGGCAGACAAATGGTTCATCTCTGTAGAAATGCTTGGTACAGGTATGGGTACGCCCGGTGGCGGCGGCACCTTGCGTACTTCGGACTTACACAGTGGATTGTGGGTGGCAAGGATGTTAAAAGGGCGTTTTCATCAGTTTCTTAAAGAGGAAGGAAGGCGTGTGGTAATCACTACCCAGTGCAGAGAGGGTACAATAGAAGAAATTCTGGAGTGTCTGAGTACGCGATTGCCACCCGTCGGACATGTGATTCACATCACGATTGTGAGCGTAGAGTCTCAAAAGGTGCCGGTAACCATTGAGGAAGTGGTAGAAGTGGTGGATGCAAGAGCGAAAAGGCAGGACTGGGCACAATTCACGGAGTACTTCATGAAGGGGCTGGTCTCTGCTTATGAAGGAGATGTGGAGATGAGTGAAACCTTCTTTAGAGCCGCTCGTGATAAGTCTCTGGAAATCACAGCGAAGCAAGCGGCAGGCGCATACAGTACTCCCCAGACCGTTCAACGGCGATATATCCGTCTGACGGTCTCTATCGTGGCTTTCGTGGAATATTATAAAAAAGAGGATGGCGAATGGACAATGGAATACAGAAACGAAGTAGAAGGAAAAGTCAACTATTTTGGCACCGAAGAGGAGATTTCCGAAATCTCCTTGACGGATGCGACCAACGGCGCCATCAACAATTTATGGAAGCGCGTCGCCGCAGAATTCATCAATCCACTCAAATACAGAATGGAATCGGAAGGGGACTTCCCCGATTTCTTCGCAAATCGCATAAGCGAACAGCGGGTGAATGGCGATGAGTTTTTGAGGAATTTTTGTGCCGATAGCACATGCCCCATCTACATTCTGGAAGAGTATGACCCTGATCAACACAGGTATTTGATGGAATATTTGTGGTACAAAATGCTTGCCACTGCCCATTATACCGGTAGCCTGCATAAAGTAAGAGAAATGTTCAGGATAGCGGGCGTCAACCTGGTATCGTTTATGCCCAGGCATGTGTTGCAAAACGCAAGGGTGTACATTGTCCGGGGAGTTGTGAAAAAGGTCAGGATGTATGAAAGTCCAGATACACTGTTTCTTTATTTTTATCCAAGGAGAAAAGTTCTTCAGGGGAAAGCCCCTGAACACTGCAGGGAAGTCGTCCACTATCTGAAAAAGCAGGGATTAGCCAGTGGAGGGGCATTCGCAAAGGGTTATGTAGAAGATTCTCTGGTGCAAAAAGGAAGGCGGAAAGAAGTGGGAATTTGTGCGTGGAGTAAAGAAGGGCAGCTGCAAACCATGATGATGGGCAGTGCTGATGTGCCAGGTTCTGTACCTCATATTAGTCATGGTATTGTGATAAGGGGTGAGGTGAGCAGTGTGTTCATAGGTCTGGATGGCAATGTGTCCTTAGTGCCCAGTTCCACATTTTTTGGCAGGGAGAATTCGTGGACAGTAAAAAAGTCTGCCCGGATGAAGGGAAGCGATGCGGTTCAAAAGCCTGTTGTGAGGAGGTATTTTACTACTCTGGTGGATGCTGTGGGCAGGCAGTATTTCACCTATCCACGGGTTGGACTCCTTGTCACGCCGCTGGGTTCTGGACTGGCATGGCACTGGCGCCCAGGATGGAAAAAAGGCAAGAAAGCACGATATGCATTGCAGCATGAGGTTTCGTTTAGTATAATTGGTCCTAGTGTTGCTGTTGACATTCCAATTTACTATTATGAGGAAATTCGGACATTTCCCATTAGCAGTAGCACTTGGGAGAAAATCCGTATAACACAGGTCTGCTATTACCCCTATTTTTCAATTGGTCAGATCCATTCTTTTTCTTTTGACATGTCAAAATTGAATAAGTTAGGTATTCAGGTGGAAGCAGGGTTTGCATTACGTTTTGAAGTAACGGAATGCGATGGCGTCCACTATGTATACTATAATGGTAATTACGATGAGAACGAATCATATTATTATGATTATTCTACGACATACTTAAACTTCGGGATGCGCATTGCGGTCCGAAGTAAATTTCTGGCTTTTCAAATGGATCTTTTGCCCCTTACTACTTTACCGAGATATGACGAAAGGATTCCTTTTCCTCTGCGATTTTCTTTTTTTATTCCCATTGCCTGGTATCCTTACAATGCACGCTATTACTGGAACTACTATCAGTCTGCAGGGTATTGAAGGGGGGAAAGGGTGAGCAATCATGGAGGCATCCATTGGATACATAAGAACAAGAACAGTAATTAACATATTTGCATGCATCTATACTGTTATTTTTCTTGTTGCCTGTGGTATGGCACATCGGTTCTCAAAAGGTTTATCCTGCCCTCAATTTCAAACAAAGCATCCCTTATCTGGTAGAAATTCAGAAAGAACAACCTTTCCAGCATATTCTTATCTGAGACAAAAACATGGAAAATCAATAAACAGAATAAAAACAAATGACTTAAATTCAATACGTGCACATACCATGTCCACCAGCAAAAATTCCCTATCGCAAACCCCACTCCTTGCCTCGCAAAACAGAATCTTCCCCCTGCGGGTCCTTCTTGCTCGGGATACACCCCCTGGTCAGCGTAAGCCAGCTCCACCTGCTGACGTGCCAGAAATCATCTTCTTTGGCGAAGACATCAAAAGGGCACCTCCTCCTCCTACCACTACCTCCAGAACAGAAAGAAAGCAGAGAAAAAAAGAAGCCAGGCGCACACAGGTCCGCCATCCTGCCCCCCAAACAGGAGGCACTACATCTTCTGCAGGGCTTGACCCCAGCAGCGTCAACGCTGTTCAAAGCTGGCTTGCACTGGCAATGTCTTCTATGTTCATCCCCTTTCTTTTCCCGCTCACCATCGTCTGCTGGATAGGCTATGTACGCGCTATGCGACAATTGTATGGAATGGAGCCCCCCGCCGGCGTACGCAATTATTACTGGACTATGTTTACCTTGTTGCTTCTGATGTATCTGTTATTACTGCTTGCGCTTCTTGGTGGTCTCTAAGCGTGGGATCGGAGTTCGTGAGGGGACAATGTCAGCGGTCGGATTTGCCTCTTCACAACCGCCTGAACTACACCAATCAACCCCGGTTTCTCAATCAGGGTTTTTGTTTTCTGGTGAGGGGACGAAGGTGCTAGCCTTTTATCCGATTGCCTCAATTAATCCATATGAAATGAAGAAGCAAGTCCCAACAAACAGCTTTTCTTTTTCTGATAGGGCATCCTTTTTCCTTTTCTTTGTGCTGTGCTATTCTGGCGTACTGGATTGCCGACAAATTCATGCTACGCGACTGAGACAACCGTGTGTGTCAGCAAGACAGAAAGTGGCTCTGAACACGTGAATACAGGTCTCTGTACGTCTTCACATGCGTGCTATATGCTTTGAAATGGCAACTTGTTAAACAAATTGGCTCATAGGGATTAACTGGCAGGTGCCCACTTCGCAGATTAGACCGTGACGCAAAGAGCTCCCTATTGAGCAATTGAACCTGCTGTGTCAAAGTGTGGGTCAGGACTGTCTTCAGCACAGGTGTCTGCCTTCCTTAGGGGCAAGAACCTGTAACCATTAAGCAAGCAACTCAGAGGAATTCATAGGGATTAATTGGTCTGTTCAGGCTGACCACAGCCAATCCTGTCTAACCGTCCGTACCACCGTAAGCGAAGCCGCCGTATTCTTGAAGACAAGCATGAGTGGTAAAAGGGCGCGGGGACGCCAAGATCAGGGTACAGTGGAATGGTCAACAACGTGCAAATTCATGGCTGATTGACTTAAATGCCTGTTAGAAAGGTGTATAGGTCATGCCTTTTTGTCTGTGCAAATAAAACTTTGCGGTGCTCGTGGGTTGGCTTCTGCATTTGCCCTGCTTACCTTATTCCTGAAACGACCAAAATTAAAGTGAAGAGGCAATCATGCAATGCGGACGGCTCATGCTACCAGCCACCACATCTCTCACATTCCGGTCCTGTCCTGCATGGCATCAATGTTGCGTACTGCAAAATCTCCTGGAGCCTGATTTTTAAACAACTGAAAATCAGGGTGTCATGCCAAAGAAGATACTCAAATGGCTCAAAATCCTCATTCCCCTCCTCGTTTTGCTTCTGTTGATCCAGTGGATATACAGCACAGTGGTGGGAACATACAACCAGCTCATTTCCATGGACGAATCAGTCAAAACAGCCTTTTCGCAAGTGCAGGTTCAGTATCAACGGCGGGCAGACCTCATCCCTAATCTTGTTGAGGTGGTTAAAGGATATGCGAAACACGAAAAGGATGTGCTGGTGGGGGTTACGGAAGCCAGAGCCAGGGTTGGGCAGGTGAATCTCAACATGGGGGGAGGCAAGGGCATCACGCCCGAAGCCATTCAGCAATTTATGGAGGCTCAGGGTGCGCTTACCGAGGCATTAAGCAGACTGATGGTCGTAGTGGAACGCTATCCAGAACTCAAGGCGGACCAGCGCTTCGCCGAATTGCAAGCCCAGCTGGAGGGTACCGAAAACCGCATCGCCTTCGCCAGAAATCAATATAATGAAGCCGTGCAGCAATTTAATACTTATCTCAGACGGTTTCCCAACAACATTATTGCCAATTTCTTTGATTTCCAACCATATCCATACTTTGAGGCAGAGAAGGGAGCCGAAAAAGCCCCAACAGTGAAGTTTTAAAATTGGCAGAGTGCTTGCTTATTCCTCCATGCCTCTGTGGGTAAAAGGGCTTTACGGTGGGTGGTTCCCGCAAAGAAATGGTTAAAAGCTGTTGAGTGATGCGTGGATTGTGGAAGAGGGTGCCATGGTCAGGGTTTAAAAGAAAAAATGTAAACAGGAAAGAGAAGGAAAAAGCCCTTACCCGGCAGGAAGCAGAAGCCATCAAGCAGGCAATTCAGGAGGCAGAACAGAAAACATCTGCCGAAATTCGTGTGGTGGTGGAAAAACATCTGGATGGAGATCCCTACCAGAAGGCAGTGGAATTCTTTGAGAAACTGGGAATGACAAAAACACAGCAGAGAAACGGAGTGCTCATCTATGTGGCGAGGGAAAGTAGAAAATTCGCAATCATCGGAGATGAAGGGATTCATCAACATGTAGGAGATGTGTTCTGGCAGGAAGTGGCACAGGAGATGAAAACTCTGTTTCAACAAGGGCAATTCGTAGAGGGCATCAAAGCAGGGGTGAGAAGAGTCGGGGAAGTTTTGAGTAAATACTTCCCATGGCAGGAAGGAGATATTAATGAACTATCCGATGAGGTGGTTTATTAGTCTGGCTCTTGGAGTGGGCGTGGGGCTCTATCAATATGCCATGGCAAATTATGAGGATTGTCTGCCCGAACCTTCTTCTCAGCATCTGTTATATCTTCTCAGTCCGCAAGCTACTTCTTTACTTGATGCCGCTACGATAGAAGCCAGCCTGCGTAAGTGGTATGACAGCGGGTTACAGATGGTGGTGATTGTTACCGACACACTTTGCGGAATGGACATTGCCATGTATGCCAATGCAATTGGTGAACGATGGGGGGTGGGCAAAGAGAAAAAGGACAATGGTATTGTGATTGTTATGGTTCCCAAAGCAGGAAACCGAAAAGGGAAATTATTCATAGCACCGGGTAGAGGGATTCAGGGCGTGCTGCCGGATGCATATGTAAAACGCCTGGCTCAACAAACTGCTCGGAACTATTTCATGAAGGGTAAGATTACAGAAGGCTTAACCATTCTTATTCAACGTTTGGGAGAAAAAGTCTTAAGTGAACAAGAAGAAGTTGCAGAGGAGCTATATACAGATACGTATGAGCATGAAGCTGCCGAAGAAAGCCTTTTATCCGGTGCCATCAGCATCATTACTGAGTTGCTTAAGCCGCTTTTTACATTCTGGGGATTGCTCTTGTTTTTGTTGTCTCTCCCCATTCTTGGGTATATCATGGGGTATGCAGGAAAAGCACGGAGCAACATTGGTCACAACACCCGGGGTGTCATCAAGGGATTTTATGAAGCTTTCATGACTGGTATAAGCTGGGCATTATCTATCTCGCTGCTGGCACTCTTCTCAGGAAATGAATTGTGGATTCCTGCATCCTTTGTGATTGCTCTCATCGCTTTTTTGGCGGGATTTTTGGTTCTATGGAAGTATCCTGAATTCATAGATTTCTTGTGTGACAAAACATATTTATTTCTACTTCCGTTATTGCCGGTCGGACTACAAATTTTACCTGTCGCAATGCTACTCAAAATGATTGCTCAGTGGATCTTTTTAGGGGAAACAGATGTGAAGGTTTCTTTAGTGGGGGCGTCTTCGGGGACATCTTCTTCAGGTGGTAGCAGTTATAGTGGCAGCGATTACAGCAGTAGTAGTAGCAGTAGTAGTTATAGCAGTGGTGGCAGTAGTGGTGGCTCAATCACCTTTGGTGGAGGGCGCTTCAACGGCGGAGGAGCAGGGGCAGAATGGTAAAAGTAAAAGCGATGATACGGAAAATAGGAAGAAGGTGGCTATTATTTGTTGCTTATATTATCATGTTTGTAGAGTCATCAGATATTGTCTGGGCAGATTGTTTCCCTTCACAGGAAAACCAGCTTGTTTATGTGCAATCACAGACTACTGACATTGATGCGTCCCAGTTGGAAAGCACACTTCAACAGTTTTACGACGAAGGGCTTCAGATGATTCTGGTCATTACCGACACGCTTTGTGGAATGGACATTGCTATGTATGCCAACAGGATAGGGCAAAATTGGGGAGTGGGCACAGAAGGATTGGACGATGGAGTAATTATTGTGATGGTTCCCAAAAGGGGAAGTTATAGAGGGCAGTTGTTCGTGGCGCCAGGTAGGGGAGTGCAGGGAGTCCTGCCCGATGCATATGTAAAGCGACTTACAGATGCCACAGTTCGTGAATTCTTCGCGAATGGGCAATACACAGAGGGCTTGCTTTCACTTGTCAATCAACTGGCTCAAAAAGTGAAAGAGGAACGGCAACTGTCGGAAAGAGAAACGATGACACTTGAAGAGTTTGTCGGGGAAGCGGAGGAATCGTCCGGACAGTCTTTCTGGGGAACTGCTTTGAAGATTTTATTATGGCTGTTTATCGTTGCTTATTCCACCGTGGTTCTTATGTATGTTACAGGCAATGCCGGGATAGCACGGTTTTTCCAGGGCGCCAATCCTGCAAGGACCATTGATGCATGGAAAGAAGCAGTGTTAACGGCTATTGGCTGGTCGGCAGTGGTTGGACTTATCACATGGAACTGGATGTGGGGAGTGATAATATTTGCTGTGTTAGGAGTTGCTGTAATGGTTGGATATTTCTTTCTCTACACAAACACACGACTTCTGGTTATGCTGACCAAAAAAGTGGAGTGGTATCTTTTACCGCTGGCACTGGTCATCATTGGATTATGGGTGTTTGTGAAATTAATTCCATATCTTGACACATCGCGACGTAGAAGGCATCATCACGATGACCATCATCATGAAGAGAGCAGACATTATGACGAATCGCCCCGTGAAGAGTATTCTTCTTCCGGTGGAGGAAGAGCTATTGAATTTGGTGGAGGACAGTTCAATGGAGGGGGAGCAGGCAGTTCATGGTGACAGGGTGTTATGTAATGATGTCGGAGGCTTGATAAAGGCATTCGTTTTCATTGCACTGGTATGGTTGGGCTTTGCTAAAACATATGTATATGCTTCATGTCTTCCTTCCTCACAGGACAAACTGGTCTATGTGCTTTCGGATAGTGTTTATATTGACGAGGTAAGGGTAGAGGAGCATCTGAGGAATTTTTATTCACAAAAGGTTCAAATTGTGGTCATAATCACCGACACGCTTTGTGGGATGGACATTGCTATGTATGCAAACACAATTGGAGAAAAATGGGGTGTGGGGACAGAAGGCTGGGACGATGGGGTGGTAATAGTTGTGGTGCCAAAAACTAAAACAAATAAAGGTGCCCTGTTTGTGGCTACAGGGAGACGTATTCAGGGGGCATTGCCCGATGCACTCGTTAAGAGACTAACATCTGCTACTGTAGATAGATTTCTCAAAAAAGGAGAATTTACAGAAGGGTTAATCTGGATTACTCAACAACTGGCAAGCAAAGTCGTTGAAGAACAGGCAACATTTGAGGAAGCTCCTCAAACCGGGCAGGAGACTGAATCTACTTCAATATGGTATTATGTGGGACTATTTTTTATTTTCATCTACGGGTTTTTTGTATATCTACACTTATTGGGACAGGGAGGCGTTCAAGGGGCAAATCTTGGTTTGTCTGCAAAAGGGTTATTTAGTGTTATTATTAATTCCTTTAAAATTAGTTTTTCATGGGCAATAATCGTGTTTTTGATTATGCAAAGTATTGCATGGGCTGGATTGGTATTTGTCGGTGGCTTGATGTCTGAACTGATTGGGTCAGTGGTGTTGGGCAAACAACCGAAAATAGCCAGAGCCCTTGTACATAAAACTTCTTTTGTAATAACAATATTAATGGTTGTTTTTGACATTCTAGCACGCAGCAGAGGCTCTGGAACCACGGTCATCTCGGGTTCTGGAACTTCTTCTTCCCCAAAGGAACCATTTATCAAATTTGGTGGCGGTCGCTTTAACGGGGGAGGGGCAGGCAGCTCATGGTAAAGATCCAATCAATCTCGTCAATTAATCCCTCCATAGGTTTTGACGTTGCCTTTTTTCCTTTCAAGGCGCCTTATTAATCATGGCAAATTCTGTCAGACAGCAACGATTCCTATGGGCTTAAAGTGGGGGATTCAGTTGTATGGTTGAGGTGCTCCGGTTTTGATGCCTTCGTTTTTTTTTTTTGCGCGAATGATCAGAGCGGTTAACGGGTGGTGATTACCGGTTGTCAGTTGATGGGCTTAGTCGTAGCGTATTCCACTGTTGTTTGTTTCATCTGTATTTTTGCTTTTTGAATGTAATCTGTCACCGCTAATTTTTGCAAGCAATTGATTCAGAAAAGTTTGAAATTTTTTGAATGACTGTTGTTTGACGTTGCTGTGGAAGGCAATCGTGCGCTTGCGTGGTTGCAATCCTTCGTTTGCTGGACCTGCTGCAGGAACGATATGAATTCTCGCGTATCCTCTGAAAGGACATAGTACCTGAGGTGCGCCGGTATCAAGTGTTCACGCCCCATGTCCTGCGTTTCCGCTATTTACAATGTACGCCATGTCAGTTATTAAGTGTCAAACAGAAGTGCAGGCGTCGTTCCAGCATGCGCACCACGCGTTCATCTGTCAGCTCGTACCAGTCCTCTTGGCTATAGTCTTTTACCCCTGCCATCTTGCGCATAGTGATATCGTAAGAGGCAAGCAGGAATTTGAGTAGTTCATCGCTGAGCTTGAACAAACGACTGTAAGCCTCTAAGGAATCCACTTCTTTAATTACGTACTTGCTTACGGCGATAGCCAGCTTGCGCTGGTCTATATCTCCGCTGTCATCGCGTATATTGCCCAATCTTTCCTCTATTTCGCCAGCAATATGGGAAGCCTGTACGCTCCAGAACAAGGGATGGCGCGGAACTAAATCCCGTGCTATCGTGTAGAAGATGAAGGTTTCCGCTAACCCGCGGCGAAACTCCCTGATTCCCTTAATATGATTGTTGGTTCTGATAAACTTCCGGTAGAAGTCGTGGTAAATATGTCCATACCACTGGTAATAGCCAGTTGTCCCAATACGCCGCATGTACGAGTTCAATGCAAGTATAAATTGCCTAATAAACTCGTAGCGCTGCCAGACTAAGTCAAACCATTTATCGTAATCGTTCGTGGAAAGGATCTTAGTGTTTTCATCCCATTTGGCTTCTTCCTCTATGTACGTCTTGCGCCATTCATCAGATCTCCACTCTAACCCCTCTACTTTGGGTTCGTAGATTGCCTCGTAGGGCTTAAGAAGGTTTTCGTCTTCCGTTGCCAGTATCATTAGTTTAGCGAGGTTGAACACGCGCCGGACAATTGTTTCTTCCTTTGCCCGGTAGGTGCTCCAGTCCATTCTAGAGCGCTTATGCCAGCCGATTTCATCCGGCTTACGTAACAGGGCGAACCACGTGAATATGTTAAATGAAAGGTGGAGGGCGTGCGACATAGCCAGCATCCCCGTATAGTTGTCCATGCTCACTTCAACTCCACGTTTTTCCAGCTCTTCCACACGTTCCGCCACATAGTTGATGTTAATCATCTGGAAGGGCAGTCTATGCTTGCGCCTGTCAAAAAACAGTCTGTCGGGTGCGTAGATGTCAGTCTTGAAGTCAAACATCCAGCGGGCGTAGAACACCGCCATCTTCTTCCCCACCACGTTCTCCATCAACTTGTAGAGCATGTAGATGGACATCGCCTCGTTGAAGTTCACATAACTGAAGGCAAACAGGTAGCAGAAGTGGACAAGCAGTTCAAAGGCGCGATTAGAAGTGAAGATGGCGTTTATGGTGTTGTTGACGTTGGTTTCTGAAAATACTTCATTGTAGTAGCGGATTGCCGGGTCAATGTCAATCACGTTCTTCTTCCCGTAAAGTTTTGCGTATTCTCTTTCGGCGATTTGCCAGACTTTGATGAAGTGCTTCATGATGTCGCCAATAGGGGTTGCCTCATAGTAGTTGTCTGCGCCATTTGTCTTTGCCTTGATGATGTCTTTGAATAGGCGGACAATCATGGGGAGGACAGCGTACTGTGCGACTTCGTATGGTCTGGCAGGCGTATGTGCTACAATTAAACCCTCCGCCGCCAATGTTGCCAATCCCCTGTATTCCTTGTCAATCTTTATTGAAGCTTCGCTGAATAAAGCCCGATAGGTGTTCAAGTGTTCCTCGTAGTTGACTTTGGCCATGGTTGCTCTATTTCAAACAAGCCCATGCAATCTTTCCACTCCTTCCACACTTTCTCCCCCCTCCACGTTGCTTAGGTTAAACAGTTTGCCAATGGTTGTTTGTGTCAGGTTGACGAATTTTTCAAGTTCGCCGTAGGGGGAAACGCCTGCCGCAACCACCTTTACGGCGTTTACGCTAAAGTAGTCCAGGTGGCGCTTCACCTGACGAAGGAACACAGTGGTTTCTCCGCCTTCGCCCTCCGTGGGTTCACCCTCCGCGGGTTCGCCCTCCTGGGCGGCTTCCCCGAGCTCGCTAAGCTGCTCGGCAATCTCTTCAGCCACCTGTCGGGCTTCCTCCTCTTTACCTCCTTTACCTTTCTTACCGCGCTTAGTCGCCATTGTCGGCTGACCAGCCTCCAGAATATCCCTTAAGGGAACATTCAACTCGGCAAACACAGGTCTCAGCACATTAAGCATGAACGTATAGATGATACTGTAGGCGAGCATATAGGTTAACGGAGGCGTGGTAATCAGGTTGATGTACTCGTGGAGGTGGCGCTGGGACGTGTACGCGGGCAATACCCCGGGCGCCGACAAAAACTCCGCAATTTTCGTCTTTAACAACCCCTCTATTGTCTGTTTAGCCTCTCTTTCCCCTTCAAGGTTCAGGGCAAGCTCATCCTGTAAGGACTTCATTACGAATTCGGGCGAGTAGGTTACCGGCAGGAATAGGCTTCTACCCTGGAGGGCTTCCACCGCTAACGACGCCCCCATCAAGAACCGTTCTTGCATAGCCCCGACAAGGATGGTGTCGTCGGGGAATTCAACCGGGCGAAACGTAGGCGCACCCGTCTGTAAATCCCGCGGGTTAATCACTGAGTCTGGCAACCGGTATTCATAGAACAATGTCAGGACGGCGGAGATTGCTCCTTCGCTGGGCTTGTCCAGCTCGTCAAACAAAATCACATGGTTTTCTGTGCTGTTAACGACACGCTCAATCCAGAGCGCAGGGGCAATCCCTATTACGCGCCGCTCGCCTAAGGGGATACTCGCCGGATACCCAAGGATATCCTCCTTCTGTAAAGTCTGGAGGAGGATACGGATTTCCTGGCTATCGTATTTAGGGATAAGGGTCATGTTTCCGATAATGCCCGTAAGGAATGTGGCTTCTTCCATGCCTGCCAGTCTGCCCATGACCTTTCGCGCCAGCGCCACCTGGTCTTCGCGTCCAGTTCCCACGATGATGTGCCCGAGCAGGTAACTTCCACAGAAGATTGTCCAGGCGAGCGTTAAGGCATGCTCGTCTATGTCTTCCGAAGAAGCGTAACGTACCGCTCGCCACACACCTAAGAAGAACCTGGCTATCCCCCGCCAGGCTTCATTTTCCTTCTCCGCTTCTTCAAACAACCTGGACACCTCACTATGTACCCCTTCATCTGAAAAAATCTTGAATAAGTCCTGGAGGACTTTAGAGGTGAAGTGTGCTACGCGAGCGGTTTTCCCGGCACCCTGCGGCGCGAACAATATCACGCGCAGGTTTTTCTTACCCCGCGAAGAAAACAGCGCCGAGTAAATCAGGGTATTATAATCGGGGATAGGTGGGAACTCCTCAAAGTCGCCAATGCCAGCTTCTTTGATTTTCTTTCTCAGCGGGTCGGGCACCTTAACATATTGAATACCAGCTCTGTATATAAACTCCGGGTCTCCCTGAAAGTACACAGCCATGCTTTCGCATTTTCAAAGGTATGTGAGATGGTACTTTTTGCAGACGCTGTGTGTTAATTTTCTTCTTCTTCGGGAGAGGGCTTGAGTATCCTTACCGATGTCTGGATTTGTTGTGGTTGGTGGAGTTGTTGTGCTTCGGGGAGGTTCAGGTCTGCAAAGCGTCTTAGTTGTGGTTGGAGGCGTCCCTCCCATGAACCCACCAATTCATTGTAGGTTTTGGTTGCCTGGTGCAGGTTATTGCCGAGTTTTACCATGTGTTTTATGAATGTGTGCATACGTTTCATCAGTTCACGTGCGTAAGTAACGATTTGCTGGGCATTTTTGTAGGCGTGATATTGCGTCCACGCCAGCTGCACTGTTTTCAGGAATGCGAGAAGTGTGATAGGCGATGTGAGGAGGTCATTATGCTGTACTGCATATTCCAGTAGATTGGGGTTGTGCTCAAAGGCGGCGGAGAGTGCACCTTCATGGGGGATGAACATGACTACGAAGGGTGTTTGGTCTTCTACATAATTGCGCTGGCTCAATGTTTTGATAGCATTTGCTACATTGTTGCTGTGTTTTTTCAGCAGTTTTGCTTTTTGTTCTTCGTTCTTGCAAGCCATGGCTTCAAAGTATGCTTTCAGAGGTGCTTTGGCGTCTATGGGGATGCTACCTCCTTGGGGCAAGAGCAGGACTATGTCTGGTCTACCACGATTCTGCATTTGCTTTTGCTTGATGTAGATGATGTTTTCCTGCAAGCCTGCCAGTTCCAGTATGCGTTCCAGTTGGAGTTCGCCGAAGGTACCTCGCACACCAGAGGATTGGGAAAATGCTTCAGCAAGGGCAGTAGTACTCTTTTGCAGTTCTGTCTGGAGTTGCATGAGGTGGGTGAGGCGTTCGGTGAGTTCGCCATAGGCTTTCTGGCGCTTTGTCTCTATGTCCTGCACGAGTTCTTCCAGTTTATTGAGGTCTTTTTTGAGGGGATCAACGATTTTGTCTATTTGTTCCCGGTGGGTGCTAAGCGAGTCTTTGAGGCTGGTTACCACCTGTTTGAGTTGTTGCCGTGTTTGCTCAAAGAAGATTTTACTTTGGGCGTGGAGGACGTCCTGCGCCAGCTTGGCGAACTTTCCTTCCATTTTCTCTGTCAGTTCTCTATATGCTTTTTCGCGTTCGTGGAGTAATGTGGAACGGAGGGCGGCATTGTCTTCCCGCAGTTGTGTGTTTTCTTTTCGCAGGCTTTTGATTTCCTGGTCTGCGTAGACAATGCGGTCCTTGAGGGAGGCAACCCACGTACGCATGTACAGGTAAGTGATCAGGACACCCGCAGCAATGCCTGCAATCAGCCATAACAGATCCGAGCCATCCATCAGCGTGCTGTTTTAAGTAAAGCTACGGTGTGAAGTGGAATTGCATTCCTGTATGTTGGTCTGGTTGCAATCCTTTTTTTGCTGGACGTGCCACAGGGACGGAGAAGCAAGCGACGAGGGAGATATTGATTTAGAGACATATGCATCGCAATCCTTCTTTTGCTGGACCTGCCACAAGGACGCTGCTAGAAGTGAGAGCGCACGAAAAGTTGATGAAAGAGTCGCAATCCTTCTTTTGCTGGACCTGCCACAAGGACAAAAGCAGATTCCCGCGTCAGCGTGGGACGCGGGGATTGGTCGCAATCCTTCTTTTGCTGGACCTGCCACAAGGACCCGTTTCCAAACTTTAGAACTTTCTCCTTCTCCTCAAACACCAGTCGCAATCCTTCTTTTGCTGGACCTGCCACAAGGACTGAAATAGAGGTATGGGACCGAGAGAGCCATTATGAAGTCGCAATCCTTCTTTTGCTGGACCTGCCACAAGGACGTAAGATAATAGTGCACGCCTGGGTGGAGGCGTGCAATTGCGGGTCGCAATCCTTCTTTTGCTGGACCTGCCACAAGGACAGATGACGGTGGCAAAGGATGCCGGAACCGCCCCCGCCGGCGAGTCGCAATCCTTCTTTTGCTGGACCTGCCACAAGGACGAAGGTCAGGGCGTTGTGGAAAGGGGGTGAAGGGGAGGTCGCAATCCTTCTTTTGCTGGACCTGCCACAAGGACTGTGAAAATGAAGACGTACTGGCTCTGGTGTGCGTGTTGTTTTGTCGCAATCCTTCTTTTGCTGGACCTGCCACAAGGACAAAATATGTGGCTGAACAGGCTACTTGGTAGGGGTGTAAAGAGTCGCAATCCTTCTTTTGCTGGACCTGCCACAAGGACAGTGCTTTTCACAGATCACTGGTAACCAGCCATTTGCGAATATGGGTGGGGTAGAACGCCCTCCCTACCCCTTTAAAATAACGTAAAGTGTGGGCGAAAAAGTTTGGAGGTTTGTCAGGTTTGTCGGGGCAGAAGGTTCGGACCGGCATCTCCGTCAAATGAATAGCAGGTTGGGGTTATCGCGGATCAGCTCCAGGTCCAGGTCTTTGCCAATGATGGTCATGGCGCGCACCTCGTCTATGGATACCGGGATGATCACGATGGAGTCGTGGTTCTCGTACAGTGAATTGACTTCCTTCAGTTTGGTCACGATTTCGTAATAAACCTCCCGGGAGGTCTCCGCAATGAATACCGACTTCTGAATGCGGATACAGCCCTTTCGCTCCAGGAAACGGGCAACCAGCGTCCTGACCCGGTCATCCTCAATGTCGTACATGACCAGGTAGAGCATGGTGCGTCGCTTTTTGGGGTGGGTCTGTACGATGCCGATGAGCTGACGGATGCGGTCTGGCAGTGGCTTGAGCAAGTCGGAGCTGGTCGTTTCACGCATCATGTGCGTTTTGTTCTGGAGACGAGTGGGAGGAAGAGTGCTCATCCAGGAACTTCAGGATGAGACGGGCAAGGAGATGAGACAGTTCACGGTCTACACGGGAGCGGGTGGTGGGCACAACCGTAAACCCCTTTTTACCCAGGTAGAGATTCACTTCGCCGAGGCGCGTACCACTGGACACCTGAATCTGCTGTCCATAATGGATGTCCCGCACGTAGACGATTTGCAAGCCCGCCTCTTTGAGGAAGCCCATCAGCCGGGGCATGAGCTGTTTCAGCGCAGGGGGTACATACACCTGTTTAAAGGGTTGTCTGCGGTAGGTGGGTGTATCGCGCAGGAGCGCTCTGATTTTGCGCAGGGTTGCCTCGTCCGGACCTCTCAATTGTTTTTCCTGTTTTCGGTGTTTTTCTTCAATTTGTTTGATTTGTTGCTGGATTGACTTTTCTACGGAGAGGGTGGTGGGGTCCACGATGCTAAAGGGGTCAAGGGGAGTGGGGTTAGGGTTGACGAGTGGGTGCGGGTCATGGGCAAGTATCCACCGGAAGGTAACAATGCTGGAGGAGGGTAGGAAGACATGATCCATCAAATGCAGTTTTCGTGCCAGATGAATGGGCAGAGCCCGGCAAAGCACGCTGTACAGGTGTTGATCCCGGATGGGCTGGGCAAGCAAAAGGAGTGCGATGACCTCGGTTGCTGAGGGTAGTTGCCATGCGAGGATCACGGACTGTTCACGATGAAGCTTTTCTTTGAGTGTTTCCGGCTGGATTTCTTTTTCGTGCAGATTGGTGAACTGGACTGCCACGACAGACGCACTCAAGAAGTTGCTTTCGTTGGGTAGGGGCGGGTAAAAGAGTGGACAGATCAGTGCGGGCAGTCGCTTGATTTCGCGGTAGTACTGTCTGGGGTCCAGCTGGTAGAGTTCCGTGAGGGTTTCCGACTCCTGGCAGAGTGTACTGGATGGGTTTCGGATGAGTGCACTGACCTGCGCCAGGTTCAGCTTTTTCAATGGGCTGGCAAACTGTTCATGGATTGACACCAGTGTGGAAGTCAGGGTTTCCATGGGTTGGCTTCGTCAGTTTTGAGGAATTGCTTAGCCAGATGGCGTGCGTACCGGTTGATGTGTTCTTCGCGGCTGCGCTTCACTCCGTCTATGGCGACGATCTCCGACAGGTAGTCAATCACTGCCTGGGCAACGATGCGTTTTCCGAGAGGTTCAAGCATACAGGTGCCGTCCGGCTCATAGCGGAAGCACTCCTGGGGGATCGCTTCATCCAGGCAGAGTGTCAGGAGCGGATAGTCAACCCAGTGCCGGTAGAGCTCCACTATGTCGTAGACGAGGGCTGGGCGGTTGTAGTCGTCCCGGTGGTAGATGCCCACGTAGGGGTCGAGTCCCGCCCGAATGAGTGCGCCTTCCACGCGTGTGTACAGGATTCCGTACCCGTAGTTGAGCATGGCGTTGAAGGGGTCGCGTGCCGGGTGGCGTGTACGTTCGCCCGTGGGGAAGTAGGTGGGGATGGCGTCGGCGATCAGGCGGAAGTAACGGCGTGCAGCCTGTCCTTCCCATCCACGGAGCTCTGGCAGGATATCGTGCAGGTATTCGCTATGGAGTGCCTGGATTTTACTGATATAGTCTGAGAGGGCGTTGAGCGCTGCCTGAACCTTTGTCTTCAGGTCTGGCTTACGGATGCTGATAGTTCGGAGCACGCCCTTCTGGTGCCTGATCTTCTGGATGACCAGGTCTTTCACCCAGCTGGTAACGTGGGGCGAATAGAGGAATTCAATCTGCTTTTTGCGGATGGTGGCAATGGACCCATACTGGATGCTCCACACGCGGGCACGGGGCTCACCCCGCTGATCCAGGAAGAAGATGTCAATTTCGTGTTCTAAGGCGAGGAGGATGGCATCGCTGGTGATGCGTGCTCCCCGTGCGATACTGATGGATGAGATGCGTGCGGGGTGGATGCGTCGTTTCTGGTCGGGCGTAACGATGAGGAACTGTCCGTTTTCCACGATGATTGATGATCCGCTACTGCTCAGTATTATGTGCATGGCTAGTGGTGGGATTATGGAGGGTTATTCTGGAGAGGGAGCCGTATCCGCGGCTGACTCCTTTACCCAGACCTATATGTGGTGGCAGGCAGACGTTGGATTGCCAGAGTATGTCAAAGGCAATTAATGGAATTCGCTTTTTGAAATGGACGGTTTTTTCGTGAATAACACGGATGATGCGCACCTGAATGGGTTCAGAAATCGTCCAGCCGATCCCTTTTGCCATGGAGAGGATGTTGCCTGTGAGGATGCGTTCCAGGAAGTTGAGGAGCTGTGGGTGGTAGTGGCTGGTGCTGGTGGTGCGAAGCTGTTGCTTGAGCTGTTTGAAGGTCTGGTAGTTGGTTTCGTTGAGTGCGAGCCAGCTGGTCAGCCTGTAATGGAATTGCGGATAAGGGGCTAAGAAGAAGTGCCACCGGCGAAAGGTTACCTTGTGGATGCTGAACTCACGGTATTCGTTTTTGATGCGGAGTGTCCTGCCGCAGTGCTGAAAAAAGTGGATGAGTTCCTCGCAGCCCTCACGCAGACAGACGATTGCGGGCTTGCCCCTGATCAATCGGTACTGGATGAGCGGGTAGCCGTAGCGGTAGGTGTTTCGGCTCAGGTGGTTGTGGAACAGGATGTGTTCGCGTCCTGCAATTTCAATGATTGCCTGGCGGAAGTAGTCCAGTTCATGGGGGCGAAGCGAAAGGTTGAACTGGACGGTCAGCAGTGGGCATTCAAAGGGTTCGGATGTGGGCTTTGTCGTTTCCTGCATCTTGGGATTTTTTCAAATTGAGGGATATTTTCTGAAGCCCAGGAAGCGGAAGCGCCGAATGGTTGTTCCGTTGGATTCTTCCAGGATTTCCCGTTTTGTGGCTGTGGAAACGCAGGTTATGCCCTGCTGTTGCAGGAATCGGACAAGCGCGTAGGTGAGGGTGAACTCGCCCTGGACCAGAACAGTGACGCCTGTTCCCCAGCGGGTTAGTATAGACTGTGTGATCTGGCGTGCGGTTTGCAGGATCCACTCTTCATCAGCATCGGGCGGCACCTCCGGAAAGGGCATATCTACAACTTTGCCAAACTGCCTGTGCGCAGCCTCTATCTGTTCGGGCTGCCAGCGTTCGGAGGGGTGGTTGGTGAGGTTGATGAGCATGGGCTTCAGATGGTTTTTAGAGTGTCCAGGAGTTCTTTCAGTTCTTCTTGCAGATTTTTGCTTTTTCTGGGGTTTTGACGGAATCCGGCATGGTTTATGTCGTTTCGGGCTTCAAGGAGACGAGAGAGTTCGTGTCGTCTGGATAGCAGGTTACTGACTGCTTTAGTGTTTATCATATACTGAGTGAGCTGGGTGTTTTGTGCTGCGGTTCTTTGCCACTGGCTGGGCTGATTCAATGTGTTGCTGGAAATAATTCCCAGGAGTGCATCAGCCACTTCTCTTTCGGGCGATTTTACCCAATTAACGTTTTGTGTCTGAGAACGAAAATAATCTTCCAGGATTCTGCACACCAGGAATTCTCGTAACAGTGTGTATCCCTGCTGAGTGAGCCCATGTTCATAACAAAATTCTACGGCATAAATGAGGTTGCCGACAAATTGAGGCGTACAAAATTTTTGCACTTTTGCTTTTATCAGGTCTAATAATGGAATGAGAGGTGCGGGGAAGATCATGAGCTGCTTCTGCAGTTGCTGATGCAGGTTAGTTAGTGCCCGGTTCAATTTTACACCACAGCTGTTGTCTATTATTGCAAGCCCTCTGCAGGTTCTGATATTTTCGGTTAGTTCAAGCAAGCACCTTCTTATTTCTCTTATTTGTTGCATGCCGGGGTACGGTCCTTTGCGCATATTCCTTTGCTTCCAATCCCACTCATCAAGGATTTCTGCCAGCATGGAAGCATCTCCTGCCTGGACAAATCTTGCCACTGCGCGTGTCCAGTCCTGCAGTTCACTGAAGAAGGCGAGATTCAGGATGGGCTTCATTTCGAGTTCCCCAATCGTTTTTTGGCATTCGGAGCAGGTGATTTGTAACTTGGGTCCATCTGCTTCATAGGCACCATAATATATTCCTCCAACCTTTACATTTTTTATCACCTTCGCATAGTGCAGGAGGAGCATCACGAGCATGGGCAGGTGGCGAAAGCTGTGGGTGAGGTCAAAGTGAACTGTAGCTCCATCGGGTATGCGCTTAAACACACGGTCAAGAATCTCTTCCAGCTCTTTCTGGGAAAAACCTGCAGGTATGCGCTCTGTTTCGTATTTATATCCCAGTGCTTTAAGTTCCCTCTCCATGCCAGGTTTGTCGTCTGTACCTTTCCAGTTTTTGCGTTCGGCTTCTTCCGTAAGGAGCACTATCACTTTGTCGGGGCGCTCTGTCATCAGGCTGAGCGAGGCGATGGGTGCAAAGCGTGTATGGTAGTGGTGCTGAGGATTGTCCTGCATGTAGTAGGCTGTGGGCTGGTAGTTGCCTGCACCCAGAACGGTGATGAATATGTGCTCGTGTTTGCTCATGGCTTCAGGATTTGATGACGGAGATGATGAATTTTCAGTAGCCTTGCTTACATTGCACTCATGCTCTCTCATCCCTCCACGCTTTCACCATGTTAAGAATGTGCGTTTTTGCCCAGCAGGGTAGATCGGGATAGTCGTCAAAATGGCTGAGGGCGCCCAGCGCCAGCGCAAAGCGCTGCCCCTCAAACTTTTGCTCAAAGTCTTTTTCCACCTGTTTGATGTTCCACCGGTACTTCTTGTGGAGAAATGCCACATCCACAGCGTCTTTTGTCTCTACTCGCTGCGATATTGTATGAGATTTCTCCTGTTGGTCTCTGATAAAAGGAACTGGAGGGCGTCTCGGATTGGAAGGCGCCCTTCTCTTGTTTGGTATACGATGCAGGCGATCCGTTCCGACAATCATGGTGGAAGGTTTGTGCACGTGTCCACCTAAGACGATGTGTGATGTAACTTTGCCATGTATGCCCTGAGGGCTACATCCCCTGTTGTGTGTAAGAAGTTGCTTACATGCCGGGTTTGTTAGAGAGAGCTGGTTGTCGGAGGCTATGCGGACCCCCTGCCATTGCTTCACCGGCTCTATGTTCCTGCAGGGGAAATAGACCAGTGAGACCTTCACGCCTTCTATGAAGATGTCCAGGTTGTCCTCACCCTGATGAACCCTTTCTATGTGGAAGTGTTGGCGAAGCATGGTGAGGCGTCGCTCCCGGATGAACCACCGATAGGAGAAAAAATCAAGGTCGGTACTGAGGCGGTGGTGATGCCTGAACATAATGGCGGTGTCACCAGCCAGGTAGAAGCCCCGCAGATGGGGCTGCAGATGCTGCGCCAGCGCTGCCAGTCTTTGCTCCACCTCTTGCATGCCCCTAAGGTTCTCCGCTTTCTTCATACCTGCCATCCCACCATTTAATCCAGAACTTGACGCCGCGGTGTACCTGCGGGTGCGGGTAATGCTCAATCACATAACGGCACACCTCCGGATAGCGCTCATACGCTTCTCGCCAGTCCTCAAAGTCGCCATACATCAGCACGCGGAGCACCACCTTTTCCACGGGCGCCTCCCCCTGCTCATCCCACAGATAGGGCTTCCACTTTTCAGGGATAGGCACTTTGTGGCGGTAGCGGAGGGGGCGGCGCTTCGCAACGGAAGTCATACCAGCTCAACTTTGATAAAGCCAAAGAGAGAAAACTCAAAGTCGGGTTTGCCATTCACTGAGATTTCACGAAAGGCAATTTTTCGTGTTTTCATGCGCACATTGCCTTTGTGCTTAAGTGGTTCCAGATGGTCGGCATATTGCCAGTCGCCGCTCATGGCGTGGAAGCCCGAGCCCCACCCTATGCGGAGGAGGCAGGCGTTGCCATCGGATTGTTTGCATTTGTGCAGCTCCTCTTGCAAAAATTTAAGCTTTGAAAGGCTGTCGTTGATGTAGCCATCTGGCGGATTCCATATGTCCTCTATGTACTCGGCTGATTCATGCTCGTCAAAATGTTTGTTGAAAAAGTCAATTTCTCTTTTAAGATATTCCTCCATCCACTCGTTGCAATAGCGGAAGACTTGCCTCCAGAAATCACATGCATTTTTTACGCCACCGAAAAGCCGCTGCCACTCCTTGCGGAACAGCGCTACCTGAATTTTGTCTTCTTCCTTTTGCTTTTGTTTATAGTCTTCCCACCAGTTTTCCCAGAGTTTATTGCCCAGTTCCACGCCCCAGTTATCTTCTGCTTTGGCATCTATTGGTATGCACTCCACACCGGTAACGAACTTATCTGGCGAGAAATGAGAGGTATAGCCACCATTCTTGCGATCCTTCCACTGCAATATACGTTTTCTGTTTATTCTGTTTATGCCACACACCTTTGCATTCCACCATTCGGTGGATTCAAAAACGATATCAGGGATGCGGAGGTGCCGGGTCAGCGCCTGTTCAAACTTCCCAACCAGTGCATCGTCCGGGTGTGGTCCTATTCGGTTTGAACTGATAAATCTAAGCACATCTCTTACATATCCATAGGGGTTCCTTCTTCCTCTGTCGCCCCTGTCCTGTTGTAATCTTCTTTGTGATTTTTGCCATGCATCAAACACCTGTTTCCCTAGCTTCCACATAAGTATAGTCCTGAGTGTCCCCTTGATGGAGGAGCCGGGCAGGTAGGGGCGTCCGTCCGGGGAGGAGCCGGGCGGGTAGGGGCGTCCATTCGGGAGCGGGAGCTTGATGTGTGGGAAAATATCAGTTCCGTAGATTTTGCCAGAAACGGGTCTTATGGCTCCGCTATGGCGGTAGTTTGCAATGATATGGCGTATAAACTGGTCAGAAAGTTTCCCTTTTTCAAGTTCTGAACTTGCCTGTTTAATGTCGCGTTCATTCATGTACCCGATAAGTTGCTTCCAGTCAATGAAATATTGCTGGTTGTTGGATTCTACAATGTCAAGTCCTTTTTTGAGTTTTTCGCCTGTGCCGATATGTACGGGCGTGAGAGTGGTTATGCGCACCTTTGCATGGTGGATGCCTGTAACTGGAGTTGAGCTTTCAGTTTCACTCCTTTGCATCGGTCATGAAATTTGTGCAATGGTTGGCTATTAAATGGGCGAAGCAGGTGGCGGGCACAGGAATAAAAAGTGTTTGTCCACTCCTGTAAATACGGATGCCTGACTTATGGAGTTCTTCGGGCTCGTCAGGTGTTACATCAACCACCTTTCCTGCTGGCATGAGATTATGAATGCACTTCTGAGGAGTATTTGCCGAAAGATCCTTGAATACGCTTCCTTCCGCAAACATATAGATGCCATTTCTGCGCACATTCAGGAAGCCAGGGATGGACACCCACCCCGAGCGCAGTACCAGCTCGTGCGCGATGATGTGCCTGGAGAGTCCTTCTTTGTGCCACTTTTTCCATACCTCTTCGGGAGGCACATACATTCCCAAGGACATCCAGTAGTGAGGAGCGGTGCTTTTTGTTTTGGAAGTTGAGGGCAGCGCTTCGTTAGCGGTGTTCAGCGGTTGCCAGGTGAAGGTGCCCATGCCGACGGTGCGGTCGGCACCCAGCCCCAGGTCTTTGAGCACCTCCAGTGCCTGTTTAATCTGGTGGAGGCGTTCCTGCGGAGCGCACGCTATGAAGAAGAGTCCTGTTCGCAACCCGCTTTCAGGCGCCTCTTTCCACACTCTATAGGTGATGGAGTAGGGCTGGGGTTCGTGGTCAGCGGTACGGATGCGGGGCACCTGCACGCGCAATTGCTCGCCTTCACTTATCAGTCGGACAGCGTCTCTTATCCATTCCTCGTTGGACGTCCAGGCATAGGGTCCAGAGACTTGCAGATGGGGCTTATTGTTGCATGGTTCCTTATAGATGATTTTCTCAAAGAGTCGCTTTTCCAGCCATCGTATTTTTTTGAAGGTTTTTCGGTGGGTGGGGTCGCGCGATAAAACAACTCCCTTAGGAAGGGGCAGGAAAAAGCGCCGTATTACCTCGCGAGCGGAGCTCCTCTTCTCCACGAAGGGGAAAGCCGAAGATAAAGCGATTTTTTCCAGAAATTCCTGGACTGCATCCGAGTCCTTGAGGATGCCCACCTGGACGAGCGCGGAAGCCAGGGCGCTTGCCAGCGTGTCGGAATGGATGATTTCATCGGGGTCGGATAGGTCGCCCCTGCCACGTCGTGCCAGATGGAGGGGAGAGCGGGGATAGAGGAGAAAGACTGAAACGTTCATGTTTTTCATTGTGGTTTGCTTCCTTGCTCTTTGCTTTCTCTATCGGCTATGAGCTCAGAAGGACGTCCCCAAAGCCCTTTATTTTGAAGCTCTTTTTCCCACTTGCTTTTCGTCTCGTCGTCGCCTTTTATATCCACCTTTCCGTTTTGACTGCTGATGGTCCATGCCTGACATTCCTCAAACCATACAGCGACCTGCCCATAGCCTCGTGAGCCAGAAGCGCCAAGATAGTCTTTGTTAAGCAGGGAGATACCTTCACACAGCATCTCCCTGAGCTCCTCTTCAGAAGGTTCAGAAGGTTCGTGTTCACCTTTAAAAACATTCACCATCACCTCAAATTCAAACTCGGTGCCTGCGGGTACGCGTTCGGTTTGTCGGAGGGTTCCGCTTCGTGCGCGACCTGTGATTCTGTCAATCGCGGTTTCTGCTTTGACTTCCGTGTAGGGGAGGGGGGTGTCCAGTATTTCCAGTCGTCTTTTACTCTCAGCAGTCATGTATGCGTCTCTAAAAATAACCCTTGAAGCGTGATTAGCCTGGTTTGCCAGAACTCCACCAAAAACCTGGCATACTTTGCAACTGCCATTCTCGTGTCTTGGATCATTTCTTTGTCCCATGCAGTCATAGCCATAAGCCTGTTCTATGAGCGAGCGAATCTTTCCCTTGAGGGAGCTTCCGGGAATGTAGGGTTCACCATCCCGGAGCAGTGCTCTTACCACGGGGTTGTCCAGACCACCGATTTTAACCCGTTCTTTTCCTGCGCCTATGTGGAGTCCTGTTTTCAGGTGGATTTTGCCCCTGAGAAGTATTTTCTTGCTCAGGCGTGTCATGGCTATTGGCATTTTGAAGGTTAGTCTTTAGCCACTTCGTAGTGAAACGCTATCAATGCTTCCATGAAATCAAAAAGATTGGAGAGGGATTGCAGATCGTGTACATGCTGGATAGCGGTATCTATTGCCTGCTGGAGTTGCCGCAAAATAACCTTATCATTGTTGCTGGCGCGTCCTATATCATAAGACAGCAGTACGGTAATCTTCGTCAATTCATTCTTGATATGTTGTAAGTTTTTCTGGCTCCACCTGTATTTGCTGCGTTCTCGGTGGGTAGCCACTACCTCATAGAAGCGCCGCATCTTGGATTTGGACAGGTTCTGCAGACCTCCTTGCTGTACCCAATTCTTTAGCTGTTGGATTCGTTCGAGAGAGGGTCCCTCTTTCATCCAATCCTGAATGGTAGTCAACATGTTAGCCGGCAATTGAGATGAATGTGATTGGGCACCTGAGTGTTTTGAATGGCTTCCTGAACCGTAATGCCTGGATGCTCCTGGATAGCTCATGGTATGGTGATTTTAGGGTTTGCATTTTTGCTTGTCTTAGAACGCACAAGTCTCCCCCACAGAATTGCCAGTTGGCTGGCGAGCGCCAGCAAAGGCAGGGAACGGCACTGAGGAATGCTTTCGCTTGGTTCGCCTGTCCAGGCAAAGTTCTGTATTTTTGTAAGGAAGTCGTTGATATGTTTGTGGTTGGGGTCGGGTTTTCGCATGCGTGCCAGCTGGTAGGTGAGGTGCCACAGCCAGCGAAGGGCGGGAGAACCCCTGGAGATGTCCAGCACCTGATAGGAGGTGTCAGGAATGTGTGTAATGGTGTGGTTTTGCTGTGCAGAGAGGTAGTACTCGTTGAGCAGGTGGAGGAAGCCGTGGGCGAGCGCTCCGCTTTGCAGTAGGTTGACCATTTTTGAGGTAAAGTTAAGCATGATGAAGGAAAGCTCGCTGAGCGTGTGGAGGTCCTTGCCTATATTGAGTGAAAAAGAGTTTGCAGGTGCGGCGGGATTCCAGCCAACGGACAGCTCCAGGAGGGTAATAGCGTCCTTGCCAAGTACTTCACCCGATAAGTGTTTTTGCAGTGGGTTGTGACAGAATTTTTTCGCCCTTTCTTCCTGTTCTCCGGCGATGTGTGCAGCTCGCTGTATGGGGTATTTGGGTTTGAAGAAGGGCAAGCCTGCAGAGAGTGTAATGTCGGGGCGCTCACAGACAAAAGCGCAGAACTCCCTTCTGAGCAGGAGCGCAAAGGCAAGGAGCACATCCCACCTGCCCACGGCAAAGACATCGTCACCGCCAGCATAGACAATCTGGATGTGGCGGCGGAATAGGCGGTGGCTCGCCTGAAGCGTGTTGATGTAGCCAGAAAAGAACCAGGCGAGCTGCCAGGAGAGTGTGGACAGCGCCGAGAAGGACTGGTTTTGCGGAGGTAGCCCGTAGATGAAAAGTTCGCCAAGATTGTCTACATCGCAGCGGAGGATGCCCAGGTAGGTGGTGGGGCAGGGGACATTCTCGCCTGTGGCATCCTTACTGCCGGGGATTTCCCAGAGTTCATCGGATGAAGTGTCTGTCGTTTCGTCATCTGTTGCACCCTGCTCTGTCCATGTCTTGTGGCACGGAGTGGATTTCCTCTTGGTGCCCTTTTCTGCGGAGGTTTCTGGTTGGTTTAGCAGGTCTCTTATAAGGGCGAGGCTCTCTGGTGTTCCATCCTCACAGAATTCATCGTCAAATATCTGGGCGATTTCTTCAAAGGTGGCGAGGCGTGTTTTAACTACAGGCATTTTGTTTCCTCCGTAGAAGTAGAAGCCCCAGGAAGCGGCTGCCTGTACCTGGAAGGGTTTGGGTGCGATGAAGTTGCTGGTGTCGTTGAGGCGCCAGATGGTTAAGCCAGGCTCAGGGATGGTAATGATGCTACCCTTCTTCATGTAGATATGCGCTTTACACCCCCAGATTTCAATACTGCTCTGGGGTGCGGGCAGGGTTCCTTTCCACCCAGGGGGCTCCAGCACTATGAAATCGGCGTCGTGAAGCTTATCGCCCAGTTCAATTTGCTTTTTAACCTGTTTGAGGACAAAAATCCCACTGCCCTCTTCAATTGGGTCCATTTTGTTTCTGTGTGCGAACCTGCCTGTTACTGCGCAGATTTCCCGGTCTTCGCCGCCGTGAGCACCCCCTTCTTCGGCACGCTCAAATAGGTTGCGATAGGTCAGGGGCTCATTGCCAAGCACATCAAGCCATCGGCGTTGCTTATGGTGGGCGAGCTTCTCTGAGAGGAGCCACCAGAGGTCGCCCAGCGTGGCGTGCTGGCGCCATTCATTGTGAAACTTTTTCCGGTCGCCATCGTTGTCCGGAAAGTAAACCCGGGCTCGCTGGTGCTCTTTCAACTCTTCCTTTAGCTTCCCCAGCAGGTTTTCATCTTGCTCGTTGAGGCAGATGATGCGTTTTATGAATTGTCTGTTCTGGTCAACATAAAAGCCGAACTCCACGCAGTCAATTGCCACATAGAGGTCGTTGCCGTGCTTTGTCCATAGCCATTTATGGAGGTTGTGCGTGAGCTGTTTGAGGTTTGACTTGACCTCTTCTGTGTTGGGCAGGATAAGGTAGAACTTCCCACCAGAGGCAAAAAGGACATTGATGCGCCAGTAGCCCAGTGCTCGCAGGATGCGTTCTATGACTACTTCCGTGAGCAGTTGCAGGTAGAAGGAGCGCCCTTTCAGGGCTTTCTTAGCGCGGGAGCTGTAAATGTCGTAGATGAAGGACTGAATGCCGGAGAGGTCACCACCTACAAGAAGGAAAGGGCGTCGTTCTGCGATTTGTTGCAGGTTTTTGTCTGTCTGCTCTCCATGTTCTGGAATTCCCCACTGGCTGGCAAGGTCGGGAGGCAGTGCCCCTCCGACAAGCCTGTATCTTTCAGCGGGCTTTTCGGCAATCCAGTCATAGAGGCAGACCGCAAAGGCGGCGGTGGTTTTGAGGTGGTCATACAGGCTGGTGATGGGCTCCATATCGTAGGCGGAGGAGACCACGCACCAGAAATACTTGTGGATGAGGGCGAGGAGGGTATCTATAAGAGAGCGGAATTTGTCTTCGGGTGAACCCTGCCAGCGCACCAACTTGCTTAAGAAATTGTCACTTTCGTTTGTGAAATCATCCCACAGTTCTTTGAACTTTTCTACTCTTTTGCCAAATTCTTTAGCTGGAGGCGCAGGAAATACATCGTTGCGCCTCAGCGAAAGCGGTCTGAGCGGATGATGCCAGTATCGCTGTTTTTTCCTTCTGCCATAACGGGAGGAAACCGTTTCCCATATGCTGAGGAGGGGCAGGCATTTGTATTGTTGTTTGGGGTCCTTCTCGGAGAATTTGATGTCGTACTTTTGGGCGATGCCTTCCGTGCCGGCAGGCAGGTTGTCCCGGTCTGCCTCTTCTCTATCAAAGCCCACACTGATGTTGTCGGCAAGTACAATCAGCCTTTCTAAGAAGTTGAGATCCTCCCATTTCAGGTGATGTGTACATGCCAAGCGAAACAGGCTGAAATTACCCTCTCCGTAGATCCCGAGCCTCTTAAAAGTGGCTTCGTATTGTTGTATCCACCATCCAGTCCACCATATATGGGTGTTGTAGGGATTACCTTGCTGGTCGATGGGTGCTAGCTGAAGTTTGTCTTGAAATTCTTTCCGCAGTTTGCCGCTTGCGGGCACCTCCCCCCTTTGTCCCACCTTACCTATATCATGCAGGAGGGCGGCGAGGGTGGTGATGTGGCGCCACATAGTATGTTCGTTTCCCTGGATGGGCGTGGTGAATAAAAACTGGTCGGGGCTGTGCATCGGATTTGTGTTTGCTTGCTTTTCTACGGTTTAAGATATCTTTGAAATTGATTTCTGGCTTTCCTGCGCGCAATTTCCTATGCAACTTCCTGTGGAACACAAACTTTATTCACTGGATTCCATAAGGTACTCAGGGATTTTGCCAGGACAAGTGCGACGACTTGCAGGCATATCATGACGCTCAGAATCAATCCAACAGGAAAATAAAGGATGCGGGCAATCCATCCCCAGGTAAGCCATAGTTGATTTTGATGGACCTGCAAGTCGTTCTTACCGGCCATGGCACAGGAAAACGGCGTGAGCAGAAAACGTGCTAACTGGATGAGTCCTAAGCCGATTGGTATGCCAATGCCTGTAAGCAGAAACAGGAGTCCTGCGAGTAGTGTGCACAATGAGGAGAGAAAACCCAGGAAAGGCACATGCCAGAGGATGTTCCCTAATGTCCTCATTGTTGGCTGATTTTGCTTACTGGGTAATGCATGTCAGTTTGTTTATACGTAAGATAAGGTAAGTTTTGAAGGAAAAAAAATCGGAAGATAGAGGGAAAGGTTGGAGCAAGTTCCTCAAAAGTGTGCCTGATCTATATTGCTGCACGTAAGCAATTTGTGAATGCCCACATGATTTCTTCCGGGAAGTAAGAAGTGCTTGTAGGCGGGCGGGCAGAAGCTCGCCAACACTGGTAAGACGGATTCAACTGGTTAAAAAACTTCGTCGTCAGCAGCATCGTCATCCGCATCGGCAGTAAAGGGGCGGAGGATTGCGGGAACGCCCGGTACAACCCGGTACAGTAAATTGCACAAGGAAACGGTACATCTACCGAAATAGCAGACAAGGACTTATGTATATGCCAGCAACTGCGCACCCTGAGCAGTTCTGTATCGGGTCTGTAGATTTTCTGGACTTGCTGAAACACTCTCAGACTCTCTGCACATTCCTGGCTTTAGCTTTTGGGTTGGATTTCTCCCTTTCATGACGCCTTACTTGCTGTGATGAAATTGTTCATGTCCCGACCACTCGTCAATTTTTTTTCAGACAACAATGATTCCTATGGGCTTAAAGTAGAAGATTTAGCGAGATAGCAAAAAGCGCATACATTCAACAGGATACCCCCCCTTGAGGAAGCAACGTCTACCGGATCAACAGCACGTATCCGCTGATGTCAAATTCTTTGCCTGTTACGAACTTACCCCGGTACCGCCAGACGTACACATCCTGGAGGCAGGGCTCGCCCGTCACCATGTTGGTTCCGTCCCAGCGAGGTGCCTGTCCCTTTTCGCGGTAGACCAGCTGACCCCACCGGTCAAAAATCATCAACTCCGCATATTCCACACCTGTAGACACAATGTAGAAATAGTCGTTGATGCCATCCCCATCAGGTGTAAAGGCATTGGGTGCGTACAGATCACCACTTTCAATGGCGATAATCGGAGCTGTAAACGTGTCAGAACACCCGTAAATGGTCGTTCCAATAAGTGTGATGAAGTATTCACCACCTTCTGCGTAAATGTGGCGAACTACCCTTCCTGTATCCGTTGTGCCATCCCCCCATTCCCAGTAGAAATAGACGGGATTGCCCGAGGATTGTTCCGTACAGGTAACCACCATATCGGGTACATAGACCGTATCAGGCAAGCACGTAAAGCGCACTTCGGGTTGCGGATACACGACAATGGTATCTTCCAGGACCAGGACACTGTCCGTCGTCAAATTCCAGACATACAGCGTAACAGTATAAGTGCCTGCCCAGTACGTATGGGACACAGGCGTCATAAACTCGCTTCCTGACCCATCACCAAAGTCCAGCCATGCACTGTCTATGTACATGCTCTGGTTTTCAAAGTAGACTGTCAGGGGTTCACAACCTCTGGTGGGCGTAAAGGTCAAAGCGGGCAATGGTAGGGGTGGCATAATCACCACGGTGAATCCAACCGTATCCTGACATTCGGGAGTTACCACAATGAGTGTACCTTCATACACGCCCCATTGCCCATAGGTGTGCGTACCTGCCTGGTCGCAGGGTAGCGTATCAATGGTTCCATCTCCCCATATCCAGATGCACGTAAATGCCGGGCCTTGCGACGAGAGATTGGGAATCGTTACTGTGTTGTCGGGCCAGTAAAGGGTATCGGGCTGTTGTACACCTGCTACTGGGAAGGGATACACGACCACCGAACTGTACACGGTATCGCCCTGACAACCAAATGGAGAAACTGCCGTCAAGCCAATCACATAGGTGGAATCTATTCCGCCCGTGTTGGTAAAGGTATAGCAGGGTGAGGGATCGGGCAACGTTGTATCCGGAAGTAGCCACGTATACTGTGAAGCACCCGTAGACTGATTCTGGAAGCAGACGGTCAGGGGGTGGCAACCCGAATCCGGCAATAACGTAAAGTCCACAGCCGGCTCAGGATACACCACCACGTAAGTATCTACCTGATTGGTACATCCTGAGGGGGTTGTAGCAACCAGCGTAACGGTATAAGTATCCGGGTCGGTGTACGCCACCGGAAACGTCACCGTAATATGCGTATCGGTTTGTGTGGGCATCCCTGTAATCTGCCACTGATAAGAAGAATTGGCAGGAATCGTCTGGTTGGTGAATTGAACGGTCAAAGGTCCGCATCCCGCCTGCTGACTCATGGTAAATGCCACATCAGGCAAGCCATACACATGAACAGTATCTTTGAAAGTGTCCACGCATCCTCCGGAGGAAACTACAATCAGTGTAACTTCAAAGAACGTGTCGTTGGTCGTGTGATTGATGTAAGTCTGGGATGGAGGATTGTTCCCACTCCACGTATTCCCATTGCCAAAGTCCCACGACCAGGAAATCAGCCAGGAAGGTGAACCTACCGACGAACTGTCCGTAAATGTAACCGTCAGTGAATCACAACCTGTAGGTGGCGCAAACGTGAAGTAAGCCTGGGGAAGCGGACGAATGATCACAGGTTTGCTCACCGTATCCACACAACCCTGAGGACTGCTGACGATCAGCGTAATCGTAAACACGCCACTGGTATCATAAACGTGTACAGGCTGGTATTGCAAAGCCGTGTCGCCATCGCCAAAGTCCCAGAACCAGGACAGACTGCCCACACCCCCTGGAAAACTGGTCGTGTTCACAAGAGTGAGTGTATCTTGCTGGCATAAGCTGTCAGGAATCAGGAAGTCGGCAACTGGACGTGGGTAAACCCATACGGTATCTCGGGCAGTGTGTGCACACCCACCGGGACTCACTACCGTTAGCGTAACCACATAATAGCCCGTATCGGTATACCATTGGGGTGGGGGTGGCGTCCCCGTAAACGTATTGCCATTGCCAAAGTCCCACTGCCAGGTCATTGCACCCGTAGAACTATCCAGAATCGTGACCAGTACCGAGTCACAGCCCATAGAAGGCACTAAGGAGAACTGTGCCACAGGTCCGGGAAAGACCTCAATGGAATCCTGGATGGTGTCTTTACACCCGGCACTGCTCGTTACAATCAGCGTAACCGTGTACACACCAGGACTGGTGTACACATAGGAGGGATGCTGGATAATGGCAGTGTCCCCCGTACCGAAGTCCCACCACCAGCCCGTGATCGTCTCCCAGGCAATCGTACTGGCGTCTGTGAAGGAAACCGTATCGTACACACACACGGAATCGTCAAAGAGCATTGCCGCCTGCGGAATCGCATGGACGTACAGGGTTTCGGCTTTGGTACTGGAGCATCCCCCGGGATTGGACACCGTCAACGTGGCAATGTACATACCAGGCGAGGAGTAATTCTGGGGTGGGGGATTGGGTCCCGACCACGTATTCCCATTGCCAAAATTCCACTGGTAGATGGTGGCACCCTGGGAACTGTCGGTGAACGTCGCTGTAAAGGGACCACAATTGGACTTGGGTACCACCGCAAAGTCCGCCAGCACAGACGGAAAGACCTCAATGGAGTCCTGAATGGTGTCTTTACACCCGGCACTGCTCGTTACAATCAGCGTAACCGTGTATACACCAGGACTGGTGTACACATAGGAGGGATGCTGGACAATGGCAGTGTCCCCCGTACCGAAGTCCCACCACCAGCCCGTGATCGTCTCCCAGGCAATCGTACTGGCATCTGTGAAGGAAACCGTATCGTACACACACACGGAATCGTCAAAGAGCATTGCCGCCTGCGGAATCGCATGGACGTACAGGGTTTCGGCTTTGGTACTGGAGCATCCCCCGGGATTGGACACCGTCAACGTGGCAATGTACATACCAGGCGAGGAGTAATTCTGGGGTGGGGGATTGGGTCCCGACCACGTATTCCCATTGCCAAAATTCCACTGGTAGATGGTGGCACCCTGGGAACTGTCGGTGAACGTCGCTGTAAAGGGACCACAATTGGACTTGGGTACCACCGCAAAGTCCGCCAGTGCCGAGGGGAAGACGTAAATCGTATCCTGAATCGTGTCTTTACAGCCGGCGTCAGTGGTTACGACCAGCGTAACGGTATAGGTATCTGGCACTGTATACGTGTAGTTGACTGGATTTCCTGTTGCTGAGTCCCCATTGCCAAAGTACCATTTCCAGTCTATGATCGTGGAAGGGGCAGGCACCGTACTGGTACTGGTGAAGGTTACGCTCTGGTAGGCGCACACGCTGTCCTGAAACACCATTCCAGCAATCGGTAGCGGATACACCTGGAGCGTATCCCGATAGACATCCGTACAGTTGAAGCCATTGACCAGTGTAAGTGTCACCACATAAGTGCCAGCACTGTAGGTTTGTGCCGGTGGCGTGGATGTCGTATCGGTATTCCCGTTGTTGAAATCCCAGTGGTAGTTAATCCCCCCTGTGGAACTGTCCACGAAGGTTACAGTCAGCAATTCACAGCCACTTGCAGGCACCGAAACAAAATAGGCGTTGGGAATAGGATGAACCACTACGGTATCTACGATGGAATCCCGACAAAAACCGCCGGCACCCGCCGTCGTAATTAACGTAATCGTGTACGTGCCTGCTGAATCAAACGTGTAGGGTGGGGGAGTCAATCCGTAAAACGTATCGCCCGAACTGAAAATCCATGTGTAGGTTACCGGAGGTGTCCCTCCTGAACTGACGTTAGTAATGGTCAGCGTATCGTTCAGGCACAGGGTGTCCGTTGCGAAGAAGCCCGCCTGTTCCGTTCCATACACTTCAATGGTGTCATACGCAAAGCCTTTGCATCCACCCGTGCCCTGAATGATCAGCGTAACCGGATAGATGCCCGGTGTATCGTACAGGACTGGCGGTGGATTCTGAACATACGCCGTATCACCATTACCAAAAATCCACGTCCAGGAAATAGCAAATTGTGAACTATCCGTGAAGGTTACCACCAGGGAGTCGCATCCCCGTGAAGTATCTACCGTGAAGTGGGCAACAGGTCCGGGATGCACGATAATGGTATCCTGAGCCGTAGAGACACAACCTTCTGCATTGACCACAATCAGCGTAACCACATAGGTGTCGGGCACCGTATACGAGTAGCTGACGGGATTGCCCGTAAGCGTATCGCCATTACCCATATCCCACGAAACCGAAACCGCACTCCCCGACGGCGAAACAATACTGGCGTTCAATGTGAACGATTCGCCCTGACATAAACTGTCCGGAGCATTGAATGAGATAATCGGGGAGGGATCCACCTGGATCGTATCCTTTGCCTGGGCTGAGCATCCGCCAGGTCCATAGACCGTCAGTGTAATCACGTATGTGCCCACGGTATCGTACAGGACGGGCGGGGGATTCGGACCACTTGCCGTGTCGCCATTGCCAAAGTCCCAGTGCCAGATCACACCTCCTACAGAGGAATCTGTGATTGTTACCACCAGTGAGTCGCAGCCCCACTGGGGCACCGCCGTAAACTGAGGAACCGGGTCCGGGATGATCGTGATGGTATCATAGGCGGTATCCGGACAGTTCGTATTGGAATTCACCACCAGCGTAATCACGTAAGTTCCAGGAGAAGTATATGTATGCGAGAGCGGCGGAGGACTGTTGGAAGTATGCCCATCACCAAAGTCCCACCACCAGCTTACAATGGAATAGCCTGAGTCAATCTTGCTGGAATCGGAAATGGGCACAGCCACGTTGACACAGTACGAATCAGGTGCAACGATATACGCTTCGGGCTCCGGGTATACCGTCACTGTCACCTGTGCCGTGTCGGTACACACGCCATTGCTGGCAATCAGTGTGATTGTATACACGCCTCCACTGTCGTAAGTATGCGTGTGTGTACCCGTGTTATACGTGGTGTCGGTATGCCCATCTCCATAATCCCAGTAAAATTCACTGGCGTTCCATGAGAAGTTATTCAGTGTGATGGTGGCGGGGGGACAGCCCGCTGGATTCGGCCAAAAGTTGAACGCGGCATTGGGCCAGGGGAGAACCCAAACCGTATCGCGATACCAGTCACTCCAGCATCCGGCTATGTCCCGACCCCGTAACTGGACAATGAACATACCCTGCCAGTTATAGACATGCGTGAAGGGCGCTGTAGAGGACGTGGTAAACTGCGTGCCATCGCCTAAGTTCCACTGAAAGACGACAGCATCGCTATCCGACGTGTTCACAAACGTAATGGGCTGACCCAAACAGACCGAATCTGGAATCGGAATGAACGACACGCGTGGTGGCGTGTCCAGCACAATTCGCAGGTAAGCCGTGTCCGTACCACATGTATTGGAGTCAATCAGCATGACACGGTAGGTGTCCGGTGCCGAATAGGAAATCGTAATCGGTGCCGTAGAGGAGGTCCACCCCACAGTAACGCCATTGCCAAAATCCCAGAAGAACAGACGCGTTGCCGTATCGCAAGCCACAGACTGCGACAGGTTCGTAAACGTAAAGGTGGTATCCGGCCAGCATTTAATGGAATCGTCCACGCCGATTGCCGCCGAATCGGGACCCATCGCGTCAATAGGTCCCCACGTCGTAAATGTATATCCACACATGTTCTGTGCCGTCAGTTTCACCTGTCCATTGCAATAGTCGTCTGTGTAGGTATGGCAAACTGTATCGCCAATATTAGTGATGTCAAAGGTATCTACCTGTCCATCCCCGTAATCCCAGATGAATATCGTGGTAGAGTCCGCATAACTGCTATTGTTCACGAAACACACCGTCAACGGAATACACCCTTTGTTACTGCCTGCTGGCGGACCAATGATCGTTGCTGTGGGATACAGCAAGTTGTACACGGTACCCGTCAACGTGTAGACACACCCCGAAGAATCGTACACAATCAGCGTAACGTGATAAATGCCAATCGTATCGTACAGGTGGGAAATCACCGTCAGGTTACTCCAGCTACTGCCTGTTGTGGAATCGCCATCCCCAAAATAAAGGATAAAACTATCCGTAATGGAAATGACCGGCTGAAAATTCACGGTAACCGACGGAGAATCCCACGGATTCTTACAAAACACCCAGACTGGCGTATCGGATGGATTGCCATACCCATCATAGAGCTGGTAGTGGGGCACAGAGTCCACAACCACAATTTGCGTAGCCGTGTCCGAACAATTGTTTTGCGTATCCACGACGACCAGCTGAACCGTGTACGAACCTGTACTCGTAAACGTATGCGAAGGTGCCCACTCCGTCTCTATGGGTGAGCCATCACCCCAATCCCAGTAAACGATTGTGTCGCTCCCGGGAATGATGGAATTGTTTACGGGCGTAACAGTGCTCCATTGACAGATGGTGTCAGGCAAACTAAAGGATGCACTGACCGGGCACTGCCCCCAAACCTGACCTGGACCAGTACCCGCTAACCAGCCTACGGTAAGCACCAGTGTCCAGACCCCGTTGATCAGTGTATTCTGTCTGGCACGCCTCTTTACCATTTTCGTGGTGTTTTGCTTCTGCCCAGTGCCCGCTCTGCCCACACGTCAAACGGACACTGCATACGCAGTAGCCGCTCGTTGGGACAGATCTTCCACACTAAGGCAAATTCATGGACGCCTGCCGTCCTCGGTAAACCCAGACGCGAAACCGTCACGTCAAAACTGTAGTACAACCCAAAGGAATTTTTCTTCACGCCCACACCCAGAATGACCGCGTCCGTCTGATTGATCGTACGGCGTACGCTGACGAGCCCCTCCAGCCAATCGCGCAGCAAATGGACACCTATCTGCGCCTGCATGAACCCATTCTGGTAGTCGGCAAACAAATAAGGCATCACAAATACAGGGCGAACTGCACCCGGGTCCAATGTAAAACTCCCCACCAGCTGGATAGAATAGCGGAATTCCCAAACACCCGCAGGGTTGATGCGCGAAAAGCCCAGGTTGGGTTTGTTCAAATGGTGGAGGGCAAACCCTATGAGGAGCCGATCCGTCATAAGTGCCGCACCTGCACCTGTAGAAAACACTAGGGGCGAGCGCAAAACCCGCAAATGATCCTGCGATGTACTCCGATACAAACCCATAATGGGATCCAGCTGATCGCCAAAGACCAGCTTTTCACGGTCGGCATACTGTTGCCAAACCCAGAACTCTGCACCTAAGTGCAACTGCCACTTTCGCGCAACTGTGATGGCGTACAGGTAATTGCCCTGCACCCGATAGGTCTTCAACAAGCCAGCCCCCGCCCGGTCATACAAAAGTGCCAGGACCACAGCACTGTTCCAGTATCGCAGGGGAACAGACCCATAGACAAGACTTGTCAGGTATGCCATCGTATTTGCCCGATAGACATCCGGAAACAGATACCACTGAAACCGATTGACGGCAACCACATTCGCACAAAACCGGTCTGGCAATAACGCAGGATTTTCCAGCGGTGCACTGATCAGTCCATGGCTGAATACCGGGTCCTGCGCACGTACCGGGTAAAAGAGCAACAGCAAAGCGACAGGGAGCCACCGGAACCACGCAACCCAGTAATTTCTACCCTGTCCGATCCATCCAATCAGGAAAAACTCTGGTAGCCAGCCTGTTATTGCATTATTCCTCGCGTTTTTTCCGACCACCATGACCCTGCCTTCGTCAACCCTTTCTACAGATTAAAATAGGGGATTCCGCCAAAACAAAGAACGAAAAGTTGCCAGAATTCGTACACAACCAGTAGAGACAACCAGGCGAAACAATCGGTCTTCTGCCAGAGATGTAGCCAGATAACAAAACCTGTAATTTGAAATTTTACCCGGGCAATTTGTGCCTCCTTATGGAAATCTTTTTTGGTAACAAGCAAATTACTGCATGCTGTTTTGCAAAAAGCGTCAGAACCATAGAAATGTGGTCAAATGCCCGGATCCGCCCGATTTTTGGCCAGTCAAAACGGGACCAGCAAATGTAAATCGCTATAAGAAAGCGAATTGGACAGGGAAGAGAGGGAACGCACCTTTACAAAGCTGGAATTTTGTGTAGATTTTCCTTGCAATCTACTTTTTTTCAGAGAAAAACCTGCAGCAACGGAATGCGGACTGGTAATGCGCAATTGCTGGTTTCATTCTGGAAAAGCATCCAGATTTTTGTTCGTTTATTGCTCATAATAAGCGACTTTTGGTTTCTGGTTGGGGTGATGCCCGCGTCAGGCTCACCCTGTAGAATCCCATGCAGACGCTCACGGAGCATAGACACGATGGTGATTGTTACCCGCTGGGAAGCCACCGGAGCACGTGCAAAAAAACGCTGGCAATCCGTGTATTGACTGAGGGCGGACATACCCCATTGCACTTGTCGCAAAATGTTCATTATGTTAAGTAGAAGGCGCGGCAAACCACCCCATTTCCAAATTCATCTGATTTCCAGAAAACTAAAAACCCACCAGCCCCAAAGCCACCGCCTCCTCCAAAACCACCTCCCCAGGAAAACCTCGCTGAACCAGCCGACGTATGCCCCGATCAACCAGACGAGCACGCTCTGCCTCCGACTCCAATCGGAACAACGACGCCTTTAACTCCTCCAGCTCCGCACGTAACCATGCCCGCCACTCCGACTCCGGCAAAAACGCCTCCACAGCCTGTCGCGCACGTTCCTCATCAATGCCACGGGCCATCAGATGCGCCACAATCTTAAGCGGACCCCACCGACGACCCAACCACAACGTCTCCACAGCCGTGCGCAACAGCCGCGCCTCATCCAGAAACCGATGCGCCTCAAGAATCCGAATGTACTCCGGAATGACAACCTCAGGCACCTTCAGCCGACGAAGATACGCCTCTACTTCCGCGCGCGTCCGCTCACGACGTGCACACCAGAGCGCGACCCGCCACAAAACCTCCTCCTGAACCGAAGTGGATTGGCTTCCAGACTGCTTGCTGGCGCCCATCTTTTCCGCTTTTTGCAAATTCTGGAAAATTCTCCAGAAAAACAACCGTTTCTTGCTGTACCCAAGCAGAAAATCCTTACTTCTTTTTTCCC
>JALWYU010000084.1 GCA_026992635.1 Bacteroidota bacterium
GTGTCATGGTTCTGGGATTTTGAGGGTTCGCTTTGATTTGGAGTTGGTGTGCACTGGGAGCATAGAGCAAAAGGTGTGCCATCGTCCCAATACTGACAAAATGTCCTAATAGCACTGACAAAATGTCATTAAAGGGGCGTAAAAAAAGCCCCCTCCCCAACACCCCTGATCACGCACCTCCAGCCGTAACCCCTTCTTTACTGACCCATGACCAGGACACGCAATGCACTCGCACCTTCGGAACGAACCACCCCAACTGTATACACGCCCGGCACGACCGGAACGGAATAAACGCCCGCCGCACAAAAATCACGACAGATTGTTTGAAGGTGCCTGCCGTCCAGCCCGTAAAGGTGGATCTGGGCATCGGGCATGTCCCGACTGACCATAATCACGATCCGGTCACCCTGTACTCCAACCTGAATCTCGTTCAGATCTGCCTTTGCGGACGTCATGCCCGTCAACCGGACAAAGATGCACGCCGACGTGTCTACACAGCCCTGATCCTCCACAATCACCGCGTAATTGCCCTGCCACTGCGGCACATAGTACGGCTGCGTTGCACCGGGAATCCAGGCATACACCCCACCACCTGTACACATCACCCACTGGTATGAATCAGCACCCGACGGTGTGGCATATAGCGTGTCGCCCGAAACAGTCACGCCAGCATTGACTTCCACCAGATGAATGAAAATCGTATCATAGGATTTGCAACCATTGTCGGTATTGATTCCCACCACAACAAATTCACCGCTGGCAAGTGGTGTAAACGGTATGCCGTCCGAAACAAATGGCGGATACCATTCATAGATGTCCGCCGTGCCCGTCCCATAAAGAATCAGTGCACTACCCGCACAGATCGTGTCATTTGGATAGGCATTGGCTTGGACTTCTGGCGAGGGCTCCGCATAAATCGTGATGGGCAGTCGGAAGATACAACCCAGCGTCAGGTTCGTCGCCGTCAGGTAATACGTTTGCGTACTGGTTACCTGGAAGGGAACACTATCCTGAATGCCATGCGACCAGGTCAACGAAGTGTACACATTCAGGGGATCCTCCGCCCATAAGGTTACAAACTCGCCACTGCACACTGTATCGGCTGGTGCATAGTAGAGTTCTACGGGCGGACATGCCACCAGCCCCACAATGAACCCTTCATTGTTGGTGTACAGGCTGTCAAAAGCGCCAGGCGACAAAGGAAAGTTACCAGACCCGGTACGACCTGCAAACCATACTGTTCCCGTTTCGTCAAAGGAAGCTGACCCCGGAAACGGAAAGTCATCGCCCGACCCACCAAAATACGTGGAGTACAGCAACGTGGATAAGTCGTTCGTGAAGCGCGCGACAATCACGTCGCGACTCCCATTATACGACTGATCATACGCACCCACTGTAACCGGAAACGCACTGGAGTATGTCCAGCCCACCACTGTAACTACGCCATTGGAATCTTCATAGCAGGCTTCCATCCCATCCCCTGAATTTGTTCCCAGATAGGTGGAAGCCACCAAACTGGAAAGGTTATAGGTCAACTTCGTAATGAAGCCATCATCCCCACCATTGTACCCGTTGTCGTATACGCCCGTCGTTACATCGTAATTGGAAGAGGAAGTTCTGCCTACGATCAAAATCTCAGCGTTAGGCGTCACCACTATATCGCGCACCACATCATACGACGAGCCGCCAATGTATGTAGACCGAAACACGCTGTTGCCGCCCGTATCCACAATCACTACAAATCCATCGTAACTGCCATTATTGCTGGGCTGGTAGACAGAACCCACTGTGGGAAAATTGCTGGAGCTGGTATTGCCGACCAGCAGTACATAACCGTTCACTTCATCCAGGTAAAGTGCTGTTGCATAGTCATGGGCAGACCCACCAATAAACGTAGAAAACAGCAGATTCTGCCCTGAGCTGTCTATATGCGTAAGGAACAGGTCATACCATCCCGAATAGTTGTACAGTTGATTAACAATTGGGAAATTGCTGGAGTAGGTGTTTCCATAGACCCAGACGGACCGGTCTTGGGCGACCGCCACATCGTAAGCATAATCGTAGCTGGTTCCACCCAGATAGGTGGAGAAATACAGGAATGTCCCGTCAGCACTGAGCTTTGCCACGACGGCATCTCGCCAACCCCCATTAAACGTATTATCATAGGCGTTGACCACCGGAAAATTGGACGACTCCGTAAAGCCCACCAGATACACATTGCCATCTTCGTCTACGTCTAATGCGGTCAGATAGTCATCGTCGCTTCCACCCAGATAAGTGGAAAAGACGAGTGTACGGACATCGGGCGTGAACCGTGCTACAAACCCTTCACGAATCACGTACTGCTGATCGTATGCGCCGGGCGTCAACGGGAAATTAGACGAAGTCGTCCATCCACATACGTAAACGTAGCCAGCATCATCGCGAACAATCCGATAAATTTCTTCGCTGCCTGAACCCCCCAGATATGTGGAGACAATGAGGGGGTCTATAATGAGGCGATACGCCGCATTACGCCCCTGCACCTGAAAACCAATTGTCCCATCGGAATGGTGGACAAACTGTGCGGGTAGAAGTTCGCGATTGCCCGATTGATCTTCCTGCCAGACGCGGGGCAATACCTGTTCCACAGTGCCAAAACGCGTGAAAATCTGGAGCATGCCACTGGGTGTGACTTTCCATCCATTCGCCCCTTCTATTGCAAAGCGGATTGTATTCAGGGATATGCCGGGCTCCACAATCAAATCGTACTTGAGCGCATTGCCATTGTGCAGTGAATAGACGATGTGCCATCCATTTGCTTTTGCCACAATTCGCTGAAATTGTGGAACACGCACTATCCATTGCTCTGGATCGTCGCCGTGCAGGAAGTTCAAATAGCCAGGCATCTGTCCTTCTCCTTCTATTGAAAATGCAACAGGCGTTCCTTCACTGGTGAGAAATCGGAAGTAGATGACCTGTCCACTCCGAACATAATCCACAATTCCCCGGTGGCTGGCGTCAGATTGATTCGGGATTTTCTTTGTGCTGTCTGTTGTGTACAGGGGCAGTTCCCGGAAGTAGTCTATGGCAAACCCCCAGGAGGTGATCCAGATGGTTGTTCCTGGCAGGTCCAGTCGGGCGTGGGCGGGCGCCTGCCATTGTCCGCGATTGATGACGAATGCCGGTTGTTGTCCCAGGGCAAAAGCTTGACTGCCTGTAAGCAAGCACCCGGCACTGAGTGCCAGTCCAAAATATGCTTTCCTCCAGTGAGTTCCCCTGCCTGCCATGGCTCATGCAATTTGTCCCGAAGTCCTTTTGGTTTTTTAAACCCTTTCACTGCATAAGTTAGGGTAAACTGATCAATTGACCAACTGCAAAGGGCAAAGGACACGCGAAAAACAGATTTGGATTCAATAGTATGCTTGTTGCCATTAGTTTATGTACAGCGAATTGGTGTGCGTGTAGAGCTGAATCAGTAGCATTAATCTACTGAACAACAGCATTATTGCAGGGAAACTCTAAAACCGAAAAAGTTTTCAGTTGGCAGTTTGCCCAGTAATCCCTACTTAATTCTAATGAAGGGGAGCTTCAAAAACCGGGTGCAAAGAAAATCCCGACAGCCATGCGTGCCCTGCAAGTCATGACCGCTGCATTGTGCCCCCTCCTGATAACAGCCCAAACCATATCCATTATTCACTACAACCCCTTCGCAGGGAACGAACGTGCGGCAGGCGCCGTCTATGTACCTGGCGACGGATATTACTGGGTAGGACGGACAGACGCTTATGGCTCACAGGATATCCTCGTTATCAAATACGACCTCCAGGGCAACCTGGTTTGGAGCTATGCCTACGATTTCGGCAATGATGAGCGGGCGCATGGTGTGGCACCCGTTACCGGTGGTGGCATTCTTATTGCAGGCGAAATCCGGGGATGGATCCGTGATGGGCTGGCAATCCGTATAGATCCGCAGGGCAACCCTGTGTTCGTCCGACAGCTCCAGGGGTTTCGTGCATTGTTCACTGATGTCATTGAACATTCAAATGGCTCCTTTTACTTCGTTGGGAAAGAACAAATCGGGGGCTTCGGGGGCTCCGATGAAGTGGTACTTGTCCGCCTGTCCAGTGCAGGAAACGTTATTAACTATGTGTACTATGATGATGGCGGGACGAACAACGACGAATTTGCTTACGCCCTCCGTGAACTGCCCAATGGCGATATTGTCATTGTGGGCGAAACCGATGCTGGCGGCTCCTGGAATTGGCTGGTCATTCGCGTTGATCCCCAGACGCTGAACGTCATTGCTTCCGTCTACATAGACTTTCCAAGCAATGGAAACAATGACGAGGCAGCCCTGGATGTCACCGGAGACAATGCCGGCAATATTTACGTAGCGGGCGAATATACCGATTTTAATGGTACAACTTTTCCTGCCCTCGTGAAACTTAACGGCAACTTGACTTCTGTACTTGCACGAATGTATCTTTCTGTACCTGGTGGCGGATATATGAATGGCATCCATTATGAAGCGGCTTTGGGTCAGCTTCACTGGAGTGGCGTCAACAGCTACTTTGGGGATCGGGACCTTATGGTAGGTGCCACCGACGTGAATCTCACCACAGTCAAGATAGTTAATTTGGGCAGGGGAACTTCTAATGAAACCGATGCGGAGCTTTATTTTGAGCCTGCAACCCGGCTTTTTGTCGTGAGCGGCATTACCGATTACAACAATGTCAATGACGATCCATTCTTTGTGGCGTTCAAAGATTCTCCACAGGTATTGCGCTGTGGGGTTCGCCCACTGAATATCTCTGGACAAACCATGAACACCAGCATCACTTCATACAATTTGACAGCCCAGAATGGTCCTTCCGGGTTTGCCTCACCCTCACCGACAATTTACAATGGAACAGGTACTAACGGATGCTACTGCCCGATCACTGCGGCATTTACCAGTACGGCAGATCCCTATGCCTGTACAGGCGAGTCCATCAGCTTTACCTATATGGGCGATACACTGGGTATGCTCAGTTATCAATGGAGTTTTGGTTTGGGTGCGAATCCTGCTACCTCTAATGTTCAAAATCCTTCAGGTATTGTGTATACATCCAGTGGCAGTAAAGTAGTTACTTTAACTGTGCGTGATGGTTCGTGCAGTGCGACGGTCTCTGAGGGCATCACTGTGCACCTGACACCGACTGTGGCGTTTGCCGTCAGCGATACTCAGCCCTGCGAGACAGAACCTGTCCAGTTTACCAATCTGGGCAGTACGGGCAGTGGCTGGTCCTATCAGTGGAGCTTTGGCGTGGATGCCAACCCCACAACCAGTAACGCGGAAAATCCTGGAGGCGTTTACTGGACGAGTCCCGGACAAAAAGTGGTCGTTTTCACGATCAGCAGTCCTTATTGCAGTGCCAGCGATACGTTACACATTTCGGTGCAGGATAAACCTGTGGCTCAATTCAGTGCACCAGTTCGGGTTTGTCAGGGGGACACCGCCACGTTTCGCTTTCATGGGGAAGCCCAGGCAAACGCAACTTATGTATGGACGATTCCTGCCGGTGTACCGTCCACGGTTACCAACGACACAATTGCGCAGAGCGTATTTGGTCCTACGGGCTGGCAGACAGTTCAGTTGGTTGTGACCAATCCCAATGGCTGTGCGGACACGGTGAGTGGGCAGGTGCTGGTAGACAGCACGCCAGTTGTTCAGTTCAGCAGTTCGGCGCCCGTTTGTGCAGGGGAGGCAGTCCAGTTCACGAATTCCGGGACGAGCGGGTCGGCGTGGGCGTTCCACTGGGATTTTGGACCAGGCGCGACACCCCGAACCAGTACGCAGGAACATCCCGGAGGCATTGTCTATGATTCGGGTGGCGCCAAACTGGTTACGCTGGAAGTCCGAAACGTCTATACAGGATGCAGTGCGGTAGATACGGGGACGATTTTGATCTGGGCGCTTCCTCCTGCCGATGCGGGTCCGCCGGACACAACCATTTGCTTTGGGACATCGGTCCAGCTGGGTACGCCTGGCTTACCAGGCTTGACTTATATGTGGACACCTGCTGAGAACCTGGATGATCCGACCAGTGCAATGCCCATTGCCAGCCCTGATGCCTCTATTACAGTTTACCATCTGGTCGTCACAGATGCCAATGGCTGTCAGAATCGCGACAGCATTACCGTCATCATGCTGGATCCCATTGAGGTGGAAGCGGGGCCCGACGTGGAAATCTGCTACGGCGATACAGTACAATTGAGTGCTACGTTCAACGAACGGTATGCCTATGTGTGGACGCCCGCATATTGGATTAGCGATGTGTCGGTACCCGACCCCTATGTCTGGCCAGACTCCACGATCATCTACCAGGTAACGGTGATAGACACCAGCCAGTATGCGTGTGGTAGTGCTTCGGATGAGATTCAGGTAATTGTTCATCCCTTGCCCAATATACGCATTGTGCCGAAGGTGGACACGATTGCCCGGGGTGAAAGCGTCCAGCTGGTTGCCAGTGGTGGTGTGCAATATGAATGGTTTCCTGAATATGGGCTGGACCACAGTGGCGTGTACAATCCCATTGCCAGTCCTGAAACCACCACAGTATATGTGGTGCGGGTTGTGGACGTTTATGGATGCGTCAACTGGGATACAGCGATTGTGTACGTTCGTGAGCCGGAAGTCTGGATTCCCAGTGCGTTCAGTCCCAATGGCGATGGGTTAAACGACGATATTGGCGTGGAGGGTTATGGCTTTGTCCGCTATGATTTTCGGGTTTTTGACCGGTATGGTGGTCTGGTGTTCTACAGTCAGGATCCGGGGATACGCTGGGATGGCAGGCACATTGGTACGGGCGAGCCCTGTCCCGAAGGTGCGTACATCTACCGGTTTGAAGGCGAACTGAGCAATGGAAAACGAGTTGAAATGCAGGGAATTATCAATCTGATCCGGTAACCTCCTGGGGCGCTTGTCAAATTCCCGAACCATGCCAAATCCAAACAGCAAAGTGCGGACGGTTAGAATCGGCGCCTGGAATCTTTATCGTTTGTTGCTGGTTGTCTGGTTGGGGTCTTCTCCTTTTCTTGTTGCCCAGGACTATCGTCCAGGTCAGCTCTGGAACCTGAATTTGCGTTATAATCCGGCGGGTGCGCTTGCCACCAACTGGGATATTTATGCCGCGCTCAATTATCGCCAGCAATGGAAGACCTTAGATGGTGGATTTATCACTTATATGCTGGAGGGGATGGTGCCTATCCTTGCCGATGATCAGAACAAGCTGGACGTGGGGATTTCGGTTCTTTACGATCAGGCAGGTGCCTTTACGACTATGGATGGTCGCCTTGCTCTTGGTTATACGCGGTTTTTGGGCGATGTGGGCTTAAGTGTAAGCATATTGGGTGGATACATTACCCGGCAAATTGATGCGGCGAATTTGACGTGGGGTGATCAGTTTCTGGCAGGGATGTTTGTCCAGCAGGTGAGTACCCGTGAAGTGATTGGTCGGGATCAGGTGGGGTTTCCCCGGATTGGAGCGGGCGTGAGTCTCTTTCGGAGTAACGTTCGTGAGATCAGCGGGGTTCTGGGCATCTTTGTGGACAATTTGAATGCGCCGGATGTGAGTCAGCTGGAGTCGTCTGCTTCCTTTCGGCGATTCCGCTATTCGGGACAGGCATTGATTGGGATTCCCATCAGTGACCAAGGCAGTTATGTTGGGGGAGGGCTCTACGTATGGTACGAGGGGGGCATTAGCGAGCAGGCATACGGACTACAAATTCGTTACCAGGATTTGATGGATGGCGATTTTCATCTGTTTGGTGCGTTCTGGTATCGTGTACGCCGGATGTTCCTTGCGGGGATTGGCTTGGGTTACCGGTGGGTTGACCTCTATTACAGTTATGAATTTCCGGCAGGCAAGTTGGCAGAGAGTTTTCCCGTCCTACCAGTCCATGAGATCACCCTGACAGTCCAGGTAGACCGGGGACTGCGTCCCGCTTTAGCATTGCCTCGCTTTTAGCAACACCCTGGCCCCCAACCTGGCAAGCATATTCCTCCCGCCCTGAGCAGGGCACGAGTCGCCAACCCGTAGGCTTAGATTCCTGCCGTATTTCCCGCCACGCCTTCAGCACATCCGCCACTCCACTTTTTCAACAAACCCATCGCTGCACCTGTAACACTTCCCTATATCATATCGGATTTCCTCGGTTTTAGGTTGGTTGAGTATCCCCCAACACGAAATTTGTCCATTGCTCTGATTGCCTCTTTTCTCCTATAGCAGTAACTCCTTTCTTCTCCAAGAGCTCCAGAAAGTCCCTGCAATCCAATTTTTGAATTTGCCCTTTAATACCAGAAAGCCAATTATATAATTTCTCAGCCTCTTCCCGCGAGAAGCCCGCTACGCGAAGAGACGCTATAAAATCCTTGTCTGATATATTGCTTTTTAACTGAAAATCTGTAACTTTGAAATGAAACAAACACAGTGTTCGCGGTAGAGGTATAATCTCGGGACGCAGATCAATTAACGCGATCAGGTAGCGTAAGTAGCGCATCTTCCTAATTATGTCTATGTCCCTCCGTTGTGATAGGTCTCTTTTTGCAGGAATTAACTTTTTTAAGGAGTCGAAAATCTCACAAAGAAAGCGAGAACCTTCTTCATCTAAGTACTCAAGCTTTTCTTCCAATTGACGTTTTTCGCCTGACAAGATACCCGCTATTACTTTCTCGAAATATTCCAGCCCATAGATTTCCCCACTAACTTTTTCCAGTTCAAAGATTTGCTCAACTATTGACAGTGCCTCTTTAACCACCTGATGCCACAAGCGGTTGATTCTATGCATGATATAGTCCTTGGCTTTGAACAAATAGCGGCGCGACAAACGGTAACCAAGAAAAACGAAAATAAGTATAATCAAAATGATAAAAGAAACAATGGTCAAATTTCTTATAAAGTATTCCAGGGTGGGAATAGATATAATTCCTCTTATCCAATCCGGAACATTTTCTGGAGTTAATACAGAACCAGGCATAAACTGAGGCAAAGCAATAAGAAAAACGAGAAAACCTGCAAGTACATTCAAAGCCCGCAACCAAGCTCGCTGAGACTCTCGCTCCCAATGCTGCAGACCTTCCATGACACCTGTAACACCTTCTAATACCTCCTGTATCTCGTATAAAGCAGAGTCTTTTTGTTTTTCAAGTTGGTGAACAGGATCCTTAAGATAATGGTAGGGATAAGTATCCAACATTGCTTCTTTCAAGTCTCGCACTCTTATTCCGTGTGAGACTACAGGAGAGTAAGTAAACGCTCTTCGGAAAAAATCCTCTGTTGCATCAAGATAACCCTCATACTTACTCTTGACTTTTCTACTTTCTTCGGCAGCGCTCTCTATTCTCATACGCAATTTAGAAACAATTGTTCTAAGTTTTATCACCTCATAGTATACCTGATCCTGTATTACGGGTTTTGCTTCCTCAGCCACCACCAATAGTTCATCTAACTGACTAAGCAATACCCGAAAACTACCTGTATATGTAGCGTATTTGAGACCTAATCTCGCTATGTCTCTGTATATTTGTTGACTCTCACGTCCAATAGAAAATTCCAGGAAGCTAAACTTATCCACTACAAAATCAATGTCTTGCTCAAGTTCTCTTCTCACTGCATTTGCCTTCACTTCATCATTTGATGTCCATGGTGTAAATGGCATAAGGAGATACCAAGTGTGAACCCTATCGCTTACAACTTGCTCTCTGCGCAGAACGAGCAAATTACCTTCAAACTTACCCCAACCAACCTCATGCGCAAACGGATCATCGGTACCCAAACACGTCTTTGCAACCGGATAGAGTAAAGAAGAATAGTTGTTCAAATATTCTTCTCCTTGCTTAGGTAGTTCTTTTGGTGCTACATAGTAAAAGACAGGTGGCATAACTTGCCTACCGCTGAACTCAGGCGCTGTCACCCCTAATCCATAGTGATCCCGAGCTACGGCTAACAAAAGCCATAGTTTAAGCATCACCTTTTCCAGCAGTTCAGATGCTATTTTGGGTGACAATGGTCCCCTTTCAAGAGCAGATTTATCATTTACTGGAGGAGCCCACCGATCATGCACCGGCCAGTAATTCCATAGAGCAAGCATGGGTTGGTAAACAAGGTTATCCTCCACCTTAGAAAAATTCACCAGTCTCCATGATAAAAACAAACCACTAAACAATTGCTTAGGCATTTTAGCTAATTCATTAAGCAAGTCTAGAATCTGTTTCCTGGCTTCTTCTGCCTCTACAATTTCCATCAGCCGTTTGAACTCACTATGGATATAATCCACGTTCACAGGTGCAAACACAGTACACCTGTATCTTTGGAACAATTCAAAGAGGTCTCCATCCTTTGTTTCTCCTACTAATAACTCGGCATAACTTTGAAATGCATGCCTGATTTTCTGTATCCACCACCTTGCATCTTCTCCTGTAAGCCAGACAGTGGATACTCTATAACTGTCTGACTTTGCGCTCTTCGCTTTCTGCGATAAGTATTCCATACGCTCCATATCAGAACGTGAGCTAAAAACCTCCCCATCCTTGCTGCATGCGATTCGTAACATTGATGATTCAATATCTATTGGTATGTTCATTTTATTTAACAACTCACTCGCTTTTACTTTCTCGCCGTGAAACATGTAGATTGTATACAGAATCTGGTGCAGACCCAGCAAGTCTACTCCAAGAGTTGCCTGAGGCCACGATATCATCCATTCTATTAACTTCGCGACTGCATCAGCATGGTAACTTGCTATTTCTTTCTCAGGATATATAGTCCAGTATACAGGAAACCCACTGAACAGTGCTACAGCTTGTACCAAGTGTTTCGTTTCCATGTTGGCAACACCCGCACCTCGTATTTCCCCAATTTCCTTCATGATGAAAGGTATTTTAACGGTAAGCTCCGAGTGTTTGATACACACATCACCAAGGCACGTGTACAAACTACTTGGGAGTCACAATTATTCTTTGTGCCGTCGGTACCAATCGTCTGTACCTTAAGCGCCGTAGATACCATCACTACATAGCCAACTACGGATAGGATAAATGCGATTTTGAAGTTGTCCCCTGTTGTGAGTTCTCGCCAACAATGCTTTGACATGCTTACTTTTTCATCCATATCTCTCCTGCTTACCTTTCCCCTTATTAAGTTATGCACAATTTGGAAAACATTTTCGCAACCCCCTTTGCAAAAAAAATCACCACACCCGATGAAAATTGCAGAACCAGCTGGCAACGAGCCGGTTTTGCCCAGGCACAACCCCTATCCCAACCCTCCCCACTCCGAAAACAACAACACCGACGCCAGACCAAAGTAGATCACAATCCCGATCACGTCCAGCAACGTTGCCAGCAACGGACTGGATGCCACCGCCGGATCAACACCCACCACATCCAGAAGCAAAGGCAAGCCCGCACCCAACCCCGTAGAAATCGTCGTCTGCAACAACAATGCCATCACCACTACGCGCAACACCCCACCCACGGGAAACGACTCACCCACCCACCACGCCACAACCACCAGCTCAACAAACACTGCCATCGCCACAATCAACCCCAGCAAAAAACCCAGACCCAGCTCACGAAGCAAAACCCGCCACCACAACCGTGGCGTAACCTCGCGCAACGCTAAAGCACGAATCACCGACGCCGACGCCTGAGAAGCCGAATTCCCGCCCATCCCCGCAATCAACGGCATAAAAAACACCAGCGCCGTCACACTCGCCAGCACCCGCTCAAACCGCGCCAGTAACCCCGCCGTCAACAATTGCAAAAACGCTAAAAGCAACAGCCAGGGCAACCGCTTCCGTAAGTGCGTCCAGAACGGCACGCCAATGTAAAACGTCTCCGTAGGCTCTTCCTCCTCTTCCGGCATAATCCCCATGATCTTCTCCACATCTTCCGACTGCTCCTCCCGCAAAATATCAATCACCTGCTCATGGGTAACTATGCCCACCAGCTGACCCGCCTGATTCACCACAGGTATCGCCAGCAAGTCATATTCATCCACGAGACGCGCCACCTGCTCCCGATCCTCATCCACACGAACCGCAACAATGTCCCGCAGCATCAGATCGGCAATCCGCTGATCCAGATCCGCTAAAACGAGTTGACGCAAAGTGACCACACCCAGCAACCGTTGATCCGCATCCACCACGTAAATGTAGTAAATCATTTTCCGGGGAGCTGACCGTCGCAAATGGTCAATTGCCTCCTGAACCGTCATTTCAGGCGACACCGTCGCAAAGTTCGTGGTCATACTTCCGCCTGCCGTCTCCTCAGGATACTTGCTCAACTCCAGCACTTCCTGACGTACCTGCCACGGTAAATACGGCAACAGCAATGCCTGATCCTCCGCACTCAACGCCTGAAAGAAATCCACACGCTCCGCAGGATCCATCTGCACGAAAATCCGGGCAAATCGGGCGGCTCCCATCCCCTTAAACACCGCCAGCTGCTTATCCCGGGGTAAATCCGAAACAATCAAACCCTGTTGTTCTTCAGTAAAATACGGGAGAAGCGCAAGGAGTGCCTCCTCAGGCAATGCCGATAACGCATGCGCCACCTCCACCGTCGGCAACTTCTGCAAAAACCGTACACACTCACGAATCCGATCCGAAGACCCGGACAATACCGCCAAACGCAACGCTTCAATCAACCCTTCTGGCGTCTCTACCGTTGTCATCGTATCCAGCCCTTCTTCCGTTTACGAGAAAACAACCGATACAACCACACAAACAATCCCACAAGAAATCCCGTTCCATACGCAACATGCATCGTGCTCAAAACGATTGGCAACCAAACACGTACTCGCCAGGGAACCACCCTATTTGAACCCAGACCAAACCCCAAACTCACACCCAACACCAGCATCCCGTACACCGCCAGAGGAAGAAAACACCAGACACCCAGCCACTGCACACACCACGGCAACATCCCCAGATACAGGACAAACCCCGCAGGAATTGGATGGTGCCAGCGCCAGCCCGCCGGACTCTTCCACAACGCCAGCGGCTTATACAATCCATACTGAAAATACTGTTTCCAGAGACGACGCCACGAATCCCGCGGATGATACCAGCACTGAATCGCCGGGTCCAGCCAGACCGTAAAACCCTGCTGACGAACCCGCGCATGAAATTCATCGTCCTGATTCCGAATCAGATCCAGATCAAACAGCCCTGCTTTCAAAAAGACAATGCCCCGCCAAGCACCTAAGTACACCGTATGAACCGGACCTGCTTCCTCCCGATAATGAAACGTACTCCCTCCAACCCCTAAGGGATGACACATCGCCAGTGCC
>JALWYU010000085.1 GCA_026992635.1 Bacteroidota bacterium
GCCCTAACTCCCTGAAAGCCAGCGCCAACCGCCCCGCCCCAAAAACCAAAAAAAAGAACAACAAACCACTCCCATGCGAATCCTCGTCTATGTCTCACCCCGTGCCAAACAGGACAGGGTAGAACCCATTGGTGAAGGTGTTTATCGTGTTCGGGTCAAAGCCCAGCCCGTTAAAGGGCAAGCCAATGAACGGCTTCGTCAAATCCTCGCGCGGTATTTTGGCGTGTCAGTCAGTGCTGTGCAAATTGTTCGGGGACATACCGCACGTGTCAAAGTAGTGGAAATTGCAGGTGGGTGTTAAGAGAAGTAGTTTCTGCTTTAGCTTGTTCACTGTACCTGTCCCTCCTGGATTTTTGGAAGTGGGGGGCGGCTTTTCCGTGTGCGTTTTCGGGATTTCCGAATGAGTTCTTCTTCTATGGAGGTGTTTCGTCTGGTGGCGGCAGTGTTGTTTGTTCCAGGTGGGGTGATGGGTTTTTTGGGCTGGAGGACCATCTGGCGGTGTTTCCATTGTCCCCAGCGCCAGACAAATCCGTCGTAGGTTCCTTCGGGTACGTACCATCGTTTGTTCCCGCGCATCAGTGGGCTTAGTGGCACCAAGTAACTGTATACAATCATTTTTTTGTCGGGGTTGTAGTTCAGGGTAACGGCTGCGTCTTTTTTGTATTCCAGGATGAATCGGTAGAGTTTTCTGCCGGAGTCTGGAATCCAGAACAGGGGTGCACCAAAACATACCTGGAGTTCTCCTTTGCGACGGCGCATCCATAAGACTTCTGCAACTTTTCGGTTGGAGAACAGGTTGTTCCAGTTCCAACCAAACAGAAAGTAGTATTTTTTGAACCATTTGCGTTTGACGATGATGTTGTAGTACGTACATCCCCACCAGACCGGCGCACAAAAACTGGTATCTTCTGCTTGGCGCAGCCATGGACTGTAGTCCAGCAGTGGTATAAGTTTCAGTTTTTTGCCTCGTAACTGAATTGCGCCAAAGTGGCGATACCATCCATCGGAGCGCAACACTTCCCAGGAGAAGATCCGAAAGCGTCCATCGGGTGCATCCACAATGGAAATCACTTTGCGCAAACTGTCAAAAGGATACCAGTACGAGCCCGGCAACTTCAATGCGCGAACCAGCAAACGAACAAATTGGTGGGCGGCAGGGAGTCGGCGCCGAACAATCGTATCCCCTACCATCTGGTATGCCAGCCGAACTAGTGAATCCTCCAGCTGACAAAGTTGACGCCAGGCACTATCGGGAATCTGGCGAATGGGCGATTGCCCCCACACGCTACAGGCACAACCAGACCAGAGCAAGACCAGTGCCAAAAACCAGTGTACTTTATTCAGGAAATGATGAAAATGCCACAGATGCGGATTGGGATTGCAGGAGCGGGTGCAATGGGTACTGCCCTTGCGCATATCCTCGCTTCGCACAACCGCGAGGTACTTCTCTGGGGGCGAGACACCCGACTCCTCCAGACAATTCAGGAAACCCATGAAAATCCCCGCTATTTGCCAGGCTTGTATTTGCATCCGGCTATTCAGGTCACGCCATCTTTCACAACGTTTCTCCGTCAGATTGACGTGCTGATTTTTGCCATTCCATCTGGCGGACTCCACACGTTCCTCCAGCAAAATGCATCCATATTGCGTGCTTTTTCAGGACCGGTTATTCATCTGGCGAAGGGTTTGACGCCTCAGGGTCAGGTCCTTTCGCAAATGCTTCAGGAGGTGTTTACCCCGGAGCAGGTCTATACGTTGAAGGGTCCATCGTTTGCAATGGAACTGGCACGAGCAATTCCTACGGGATTCACCCTGGCAGGTCCTGCCGATCGGGCACAGCCCCTTCTTGCACTCTTTGATCTTCCTTTTCTCACGCTGGAATTTACCGATTGCCTTATGGGCGTTGACTGGCTTAGTGTCCTGAAAAATGCCTATGCGATTGCTTTGGGAATTATTGATGCACTGTGGGGGACTGCCAACACGCGGTATCTTGCACTGACACACATCGCCCGGGAACTCCTCATGTTTCTCAAGATTTGTCAGTTGCCCCAATCTTTGCTTTTTACGTATGCCGGATTGGGCGACCTGACATTGACCGGTCTTACAGACCTGAGCCGCAACCGGACGTTTGGACTGGTGATTGGAAAAGGCTTTCTCGCCGGCACAGCTTCTATGCAACAACCACCAATGCCCGTCTTAGAAGGACTGACCACATTGAAAATCCTGGCTGAGACACAACCCTCGTGGCTTAATGCCCTTCCTGTTCTGCAAGTTCTGGTTCAGTTTTTGGGCAAGCATCCGAAGGATGCCGTGAATGTCCGGGAGCAGATTGCACGCGTCCTGCTCTTTCGCCCCTTGCCCTTAGAACGGATAGCCCAGGGCTAACACCAGATTCCAGAACGGATATTTGTACCCGTACTGGTTGTAAAACCGGGCTTGCCATTGCCGATCTCGCAGGTGGGGCAAAACAAATCGTTCTTCAAGGGGCAAGGCAGGATCGTACAGCTTGAGTGCAAAATCACAGCGAAAGATAAAGTAAACCAGATTGATTCGTAAGCCGATGCCGCCGGCAACTGCCAGCTCTTGCCAGAAGCGGTTCCATGACCAGATGGCTTCTTGCCGGTCCCCTCGGAGCAACCAAACGTTTCCTATGTCTGCAAACAATGCGCCTTCTACGAAGTTGCCCACGCCGATTCGGTACTCTACGTTGAATTCCAGGCGGATATCGCCAGTCCGGTTATTGAACAACAGGGCGGAGACCGTGCCCAGCGTGTCATAGGGTGTACTTCCGGGACCCGACGAGCGAATAGTCCATGCACGCAGACTGCTGGACCCCCCCACGTAAAACTGGCGCAAATAAGGAGCCACTTCGCTGACTCCATATGGCACAATAATGCCACCTACACCCCGAAAAATCAAAACCGTTTTAGGAGGGAAATAGAATCGGATGTACCGCCGTAAATCCACTTCTGTACGAAGGAACTGCGCATGCGCATAGGGAAACACCTGCAGGTTCGTGAGGTCCTGTAAGAGGGTCAGAAGATTGCCTGCCCATTCTATTTGGCTGAGCAGGTACCAGTAGCGGCTCCGCTTCCGATATACCTGATCAATCAGAAGTGTATACCGCCCGGCAAAGATGTACTGATCTTCAAAGCTCTGGCGCAGGCGTGGCGTGCGTGCGATCAGTTCTTGGTATTCAGGTGCTAAGTTAAAGGTACGGATCAGGAAAACCGAAAAGGGCTGAACTTCATGTTGAATCAGTGCTTTGTTCTGGAACATGTAATCTTCGCGGGCTTTCCACGTATAGCCTAAATTACCGGAAAGTTGCAGGTAGGAAAATTCGGGGCGGCGTTCAAACAGTGTAGAAATCGCGGTTTGTGTAGAAGCAGTTAGCCAGCGCCGTTTCCAGCGTTCTGGAATGAATGCCAGCTGGGGAAAGCGAACACTCGCCTGCAATTCACCACGCCACAGCTGAAAGATCTGCTGCTGGGCAAGCACCTGCAATTCCGTACCAAGATTGCCACTGATTTCCAGTTGTTCTGACCCCCGAAATAAATTCCGGTGCGTATAAGAGACGGAGAGGCGGACACCCGCTAAAGTAGCAGTGCCTGTCCCACCCGACAGGTCCAGTGTCAGGGACTGGGCAGGTGCCCGATCTAAGCACAACCATAAATCCGTCCATTGTGAATCTACAGGACGTAATACCGGACGCATATAGCGATACAATGCCAGGCTGACCATTCCATTGGTCATGAGCTGTTGTTTTCGGGCATAGTCCTGCAAAGAAGAATCCTGGAAGGGAATCTTCTGGAGTAAGACTTTCCAGCGCAGTCGTTTGGGGTCATCCGTGTAAATGATGACTGGTACGCGCCCGCGGGTCAGAACCAGCGAATCGGAAAAGCGCGCTTCCGTACACAGGGGGTCGCCATCTATAATCCGAATTGCGCGAAGCCGATAGGGATGTAACCACTGGCGAGGTGCACGAACCCGCATGTACACATCTACAATATGTTGGCGGTGAAAAGAGTCCAGCTCATACAGGATAAATGATGGCGAGAAAAAGACATAGCCTTCATTTTGGAAGATGGTTGTCCAGGTTTCGCGGTCGGCATCCAGAAGATCGTATGAAAAGCGTTTGCGTGGTCGTGCCGGGTGATCCATCAGGTATGGAATGAAAAAGCGCAGGGAGATGGGCGAGTCAATCGGGACAAATTTACCGATGCGGAATGGCTCGCCAGACTCTGCAACGATGCGCAGGCGCAGGCGCCGTTTCCTGTGCGAAAGGGTATCAAGGTGCAAGGTAACCCGACTGGATAAATAGCCCTCTTGCAGTAAATATTGCTGGACATCGCTCAGGATGCCCTGCAGATCTTCGGGAGTCAGAAAGCGTGGTGCTTCGCAAAAGCGCTTGCAAAACCAGCGGGGCAAGCCCTTGCGCCAGTTCCAAAAATAGCGTTTGAGAGGTATGAGCCCCAAGAACCGCGAAGGGGGTTTTGGATACACCAGAGCATAAATATCCTGGCGCAAGACGCCTTTGACACCCTCTACCTGAACCTTCCATAGTTCATAGTCAGGGTTTCTGCCTGAGTATGCCCCTGCTTGCTGTCGCTGCGGCTGCCCCCAGAGTGTGTATTGGACACCCGTAAACAACAACATTGCCCAGAGGAGCCTGACAGCGGCAAATGACCACAACCATCGGAAGAATCCTGTTACCTTCTCTTTGATATGGCTTCCACTCATTGGCGCTTTCAAATTTTTCCAGGACATGCTTACGAAAGCCGAACGCCGACTCATTGAAGGACTCAAATACCGGCGTAAGATCCGACGACGAACCAGACTTTTTCTTGCCGAGGGTCCCCGAACCATTGCCACTATTCTTCAGAACGAAAAGGTGCGCATAGAACGTATCTATGCGGTACAGCGCTGGTTGCGCAAGCATGCGGATTTGCTCCAGCAACGGCAAATCCCCTGGAAAGTGATTCGCGAAAGCGAACTGAAGCAGATTTCTTCTATGGAAACGCCCAACCAAGTGGTGGCACTGGTGGAAATGCCCCAGTGGGACGTCACAATAGAGCAAATTGTGGAGAGTCCACCGCCTCGCATGCTCTTCTTAGATCAGATTCAGGAGCCCGGCAATCTGGGTACGATTTTGCGTACGGCTTGCTGGTTTGACGTTTCTGTAGTCGTGTGCTCGGAGCACACTGTAGACGTTTGGAATCCAAAGGTGGTTCAGGCAACGATGGGTGCAATTGTTTACATTCCAGTGTTGTATGCGAATCTGGAAGAAATCCTCACTGAAATCCGGAAAAAGCACGCAATTCCCTGTGTTGGCACTACGCTTGAGGGGCAACCCCTTCCTCGGGTCGCGCCCCCCACCCCTCCCTGGATTTGCATCCTGGGTAATGAAGCGCACGGCGTTGCGCCTGCCCTGCTCAGCCTGTGCACTCACCAGGTTACGATTCCCCGATACACGGCGCATCCGATTGATTCGTTGAATGTGGGTGTGGCTGCCGGAATCCTCCTCGCATGGCTGCAACGTGCAGTGGTCGGTACGCCGTCATAGACCTGGGAACCAACACCGTTCAGGTACTGGTAGCAGAAACCATCTCTAATCCTGAACATTCATCGGTCAGCTCAGCGATGCCGTTTTTTTGGCGGCGCTACGTGGATACTTTCCCTTTTTTTCTGGGGTTACGTCTTGCGCGGGAGCCGTCAGACCAGGTCCTGCGGGATTTTCGTCAGTTGATCCGGCGCCTTATCCAGCGCATCATCACAATGGACGTGCGCCACATCGTCTGGACAGGGACCTGGATCTTTCGGCAGGAGCCACACCTTGCACAGGTGCTCCAGGAAGTTTTTGGCTCTTTTTCAGAGGTTTCTATGGAGTTTCGCGTGCTTTCTGGCGAAGAGGAATTGCGTGCCATTCATCAGGGGGTCTGTACAGCCCTTGCGCCGTCCTGGCGACGAAGGCAGATACCTTATTATTTATTTATAGACATTGGGGGAGGGAGTGTGGAGGTTGGGCTTGCTAAGGGCGAAACGTTGCTTGAGGGCGTCAGTCTGCCCGTCGGCACGACACGCCTGCGCCAGTGTGCGGACCCCGAACCACTGCTTCACAAACTGCGCACAGCCGTACGCACTATGGTACGAAAGGTTACGATGCCGATTGCTCTGGTTGGCGTGGGGCCACCCTTTGTGGCGGTGCTGAACTGGCGGATGGGCAGGCTTTTTTATACAGAGCGCCTTCCCTACCCTGTGTGGCTGGAAACTTCGCCATTGCTTCTGTACGAAGCGATGGACAGGTGGCGTGATCTGCCTGCCAATGCCTGTACGTTTGTGGAGGAATATCGGCGGTGGCAGCTCCCTTATCTGGCAATGATTTTTCGGACGTTGCTGGGTGTGGCGTCCTGGCGGTGCCTGGCAATCTGTCGGGCGGACTTACGGGATGGCATACTGCTGCAGGATCTTCGGGAAGCTGCCCGGAAAAACCATCAATGATTATCAGGGGCTGGTTGCTAAGAGTTGGAAGTTTGTTCGGAATGCCTTACCTTAATCTTAGAAAATGAGTCAACCAGCGAGCGTTGGTTCTTCTGACACACATCCATGAGTTCAAATCGTTAGAGGCATGTTCCGCGTCAGGAAGTACAGGATTTGGAATCTGGAGTGGCAAGTACTGCTGGTGAGTTTTCTGGTGGGTGCACATACAGTGGGGTGGGTGTGGGGACAGGCGCCCCGACTTGCCCTCGTGGAAATTTTCACATCTACCACCTGTTCAGCCTGTGCGGTTGTAGAACCTGCCTGGCACAAATTCGTTTATGAGCCCCGAAAAGACAAGGTTGTGGTCGTCGCGTATCATGTGCCGATCCCCTCTGCCGATCCGTTTTATCAGAGTTCTCAATCGGACGTGGATGTCATTCAGAGTTATTATGGTGTGAATTTTACTCCGCAGGGCAGGTTGAATGGTCGTGCGTTGGGGTCGGGGCAATCTACGGGGCATCTGGCGTACATTACGGGCACGGCGATTGATCAGGATGTGGCGCAGGGCAGTCCAGTAGCGATCTGGATTCGGGAACGTTATCTGGGGAATGCCACCTATCGGATTTATGTGTATACGAAGACCGTTTCTGCGGTGAGCGGCACGTTTGTCCTGCGTGTGGCGGCGGTAGAACGCCATAGGAACTATGTCTGGTTTAACAATGAACACCTGTACTTCATCTTTCGGGGATTTATCACTGCGGCGAACGGTAATCCCATTACACTTCCGCCAGTAGGCAGTGTCCGTGTGGATTCATTTGACTATCAGATTCCAGGGAATGTTACGCCGGCTTGGCTTCCCTCGGAATTGTACATTGCTGCGTGGATTCAGAATACGGTTACTAAGGAGGTCGTGAACGCTGCCCATACGTTGCTTTTTGAGGCGCTGGGTGCGGTGACTACGGCATCGGCAACGGTCACGTTGGCTACCCAGGCAAAAGTTCGTGGCACTCAGAGCAATACGTTTGCTGTCTGGCTGGAAGATTATACGGTAGATTTGCCGGCTTCCTGGAGTGGGCAATGGTCGGCAGCCAGCCAAACAGCACCCCTGACCGATACGCTGACTTTTTCTTTGGCACCTTCGGACAGTACGTCCATTACTGTGACGGTTCAGCCCAATGGGCAGCCAGGGATTGGTCGGGCAGAATTCGTGGTTCGCTGGGGGCCGGATCGGCGTCCGTTCCTCATTGCCGATATCCTGGTGGTTGCTGGTATTACAGACCTGGTGGTGAACAATAGCGTGAATCCCAACTACAATATTGAGGAGCTCTGGTTGGGTGTTCAGTCGGCAACGCCAGGGACGGCTGGGTTACTTACCTCCACGGAATTTCGTATGCTGGCAATGCGCGGTGCGAATTTTGCCTGTTGCATGAAAAACATTTACTACAATGTGCCGTGGACGTTCCCGGCATTGATTCCGCAGGAGATTCCAGCGTTGCGTGCCTGGCTCAATCAGGGAGGCAACCTCTTTATTTGTGGGCAGGACGTGGGATGGTCTGTATGGGAAGGCTCTTCCGATACCACGCTTCAGAACTTTTATCTGAATTACCTGCATGCCCGATATCTGAGTGATTTCATTCCGTCGCTGGGTTTGAATCCCCAGGATTTTGCATATGTGCGGGGTGTGGGAGGCGATCCTGTTTCAGCCCTGCTCAGCGGGCAAACGTATAAGATTTTCTCGCCATATGGGTTGGGTGCCAATCCGCCGGACTCCCTGACCTATTACTATCCTGACTATCTGGATACGTTTGCGGGTTCTACGCCTATGTTGCTGTATGTGGTGCAGGGTCAGGTGGATACCGGCGGCGTTGCCGCAGTTCGTTATCATGGCAATTACAAGACGGTGTATATGGGGATTGGGCTGGAAATGTTTGAGGATAGTGTGGCGGCGGTGGAGATTGCCCGGCGTACCTGCCAGTGGTTCTGGGGTACGCTTTCGGGTGAAGAGCTGGATCAGGCGATTCAGGCGTTGTTCGTGGGGGTGTACCCCAACCCCGCAAACAATGTTTTGTGGGTGCGCCTTCCGGGTACGCCCGCCCAAATTGAAATTCTGGAACTCAGTGGAAAACAGGTGTTGATGCGTCAGACCGCGCTTCGGCATGGGGTTGCACGTGTGGATGTTTCCTGGTTGCCAGCAGGAACTTATCTTTTGCGTGTATGTGATACACAGACCTGTGGTACGCAGATTATTCAGATTACCCGGTGGTAATAAGGCGGTTGGCAAAATTGCGTGCAATTGCTGGCTATGAATGGTTGTTGTGGACTCCCGGGTGGGATAAGATGGCTGGTCCAGGTGGGATTGATAGCGGTCTTCAGTATGGGAGTGGGTGTGCGTGCCCAGCCTGTGTCGTTCCTTGTTCAGGACACCCTGGTGGACTCCACCGTTGCTATGGCGCCAGGCACTTTTGCAATGATCTATCTGGACAATCAACTGGTTGCGCAGAGTGCCGATACCCTTTTTCTGCACTGGCAAATAGACACGGTTTTTGGAACGATAGATAGTCTCTTAGCAGGCTTTTGTACAGAGATTTGCTATCCCACGACGGTGACCAGTGGTACAGAGATAGTAGCGCCAGGTGGGACATTGCCCCTTAAAGGGTATTTCATGCCGGCAGGTGCAGGGTTTGTGGACACGGGCTGGGCAGTGCTGCGTGTCCGGTTGTGGGATTCACTCAATCCGCAATCAGCGGTGGTCGTAACCTATTTCCTGCGTCTTCGGTGGGAGGGGGTGACCGGTAATCGTGAGGCGTCAGCAGGGAATGGTTGGGCTCAGGTCGGTGCTACTCATACTTGCCTAGCGTTTTGGGGAGGGGCTATGGGTAGTGGTGAGAGGATCTGGCGTGTTGTGAATCGTTGTCCCTATCCTGTTCGTTTTCATGTGGTGCACATCAGTGGAGAGCACATTCAGTGGGGGACCATTTCCCCTTATGGGCAGGCAATGCTCAGGGGCGTGAGGGATCTGTCCTGGGTCCCAGCATATTTTTACCTTTTGGAAGATCCGCAGTCTTTGCCACCTCAAAGCACAAGGTGAATTCGCGTCATTGTTGTGTTGTCCAGGTAGGCGCTTGCTTTGCCCGGGCTCGGGGTTGGTTATGTAGATTGGGCAGGTGTCTTTTTCCGGGCTAAGATAGACCAGGTGGTGTCTTCTGTGCGGATTACGGTACGGAGTCTGCCCAGTCGTTCCACTTCTAAGATGACTTCGTCGCCAGGCTGGAGCCAGCGTTCTTCGGCGTGGGGATCCTTTAGTTTTGCTGTGCCATTGAGTTCTAAGAAGCAGCCTGTACCCACGGTGCCTGAGCCAATTACATCGCCCGGGTAGATCCATGTCCCATAAGAGACGCGTTCAATAATTTCTTCAAAGGTCCAGTCCATGTCGCGCAGGTTGCCGTTGGATACCTGTTCGCCATTGACGTACGCGCGCATGTACAGGTCGTAGACATAGCCGGTGTGTCCGGGTTTAGCGGGTTGTTTTCGGTCTTCCAGTTCGTCTATGGTGACTAAGGCGGGTCCCAGGACTGTGGCGAAATCCTTCCCTTTAGCCGGACCCAAGTTCAACTTCATTTCTTCGCGCTGGAGCTGGCGTGCGGACAGGTCGTTCATAATGCACATGCCAAAGATGTACTCATGTGCTTTTTCTGCGGGAATATTGCGTCCTTTTTTACCGATGACGATTGCCACTTCCAGTTCAAAGTCCAGTTTTTGCAGGTGGTCGGGCATAACGGACACTTCGCCGGGACCCATCACTGCCCGATGGTTCGTGAAGTAAAAGACGGGGAACATGTCAAATTCGGGGATCATGGGGGCGTTGCGTGCGCGACGTGCGGCTTCTACGTGTTGACGAAAAGCATAGGCGTCGCGCAGAGAGGGGGGGCAGGGGATTGGCGCTTTGAGTTGAACCTGATCTACTGGATAATGGAGGGCGTCTCGCTTCCCTTCCTGGATTTTGCTGAATTCATTGCGGAGCAAATCCCATGCCTGCTCACCTTTTTCCAGTAAACCCAGGACTGTGGCGGGTAAGCAGGAATGAATGGCGCGAAATGGATAGATGGCGCCACCCCAGAGAACTCCTCCTTCTTCCTGCGAGTTATTATAGGTAAAGGTGACCAGTTTCATGGTGGTGTGGGGTTTTGGACAGCGTCCTTTTGCTTTCAAGGTACGTTAATCGGGCAAAAGCAAAGGGAAGGTGGATGGGTTGCTGGCGTTTTTTGCTGGGGAGTCGGTGGATGTCTGGGTTTTGGCAGTCCTGGCAAGTTGTGTTGGGTTTGGGATTGATGGGTCTCTGGATGGGCGTGTTGTTTTCCTGTCAGGCGGATGATGAGCGTTCGGATGGGGGGAGCATTTTGCCATTGACGGCATCTGGGCGGGTAGATACGACGCGTTTACCGCGGATGCGACTGGCTTGGGACACGGTTCATTTGGGTGTGTTACCGCCAGACACTGTGGTTCGTGTTCGGATACCGGTTTCCAACGTGGGCAATCAGCCGTTAATTATTCAGCGGGCGTGGAGTCCTGGTGCTTGTGGTTGTGTGGTGACTTCTATTCCGCGAGATACGATTCCGTCAGGCGCTATGGTCTCTTTAGAGGTTCAGGTGCGCACGGGCGATCTTCCGCCGGGTAGGTTTCTGCGGACGGTCTATGTGGTGAGCAATGCGTTTCCCAATGTTCATCGGGTGGTTTTGACGGGTGTGGTGGACACAACTTTGCCATCTGGAAAAATTGGGGAACTCAATCCGGCTTCTGTTTCGTTAAAGTAATAGTGAGTGAAGGTGTGGGGGAGGTGGGCTGGGAATGCTCAGTGCGGAATCAGAGTAAGAGGTATTGCATTCAGCAGAAAAGAGAGCGCTGAGAAAAAGCAAAAAGTAAAGACAGGAAAAATCGGAGGGCAATGAGGCGAAATTTGGTTTTGGCAGGAGCATTGGTTCTTTCAGGCTTGGCTGTGGGGCAATTACGGGGTCAGCCATTAATGGATCCCAGTTTTGAACAATGGGGTCAGCCGCAAGTGGTGGATTTTCCGATGGGCTGGTTCTGGCTGCCCGGTACGGTTTATGGTTTGACGCCGGCGGGTGGTTTTCTTAAGGCAACGGGTGCGGAAGCGCTGGAAGGTAATGCCTCGCTGAAGGTTTATGCGATAGATACGCCATACGCTGCGACTTTTCTGGATACGACGCTCAACTTGGTTGCCCATGACACGGGGCAGGTTTGTGCTGTAGCAATGAAAGCCAGCATCAATGGTGGTCCGGCATATGTCATTGTCGCGTTGGGTAAAGCCAACGCTACGAACGATACGTTCCGGTATGTAGGGGTGGGCTATACGCTGGTTTCCAGTCCGGGGGTGATTACAGTTCCTGTGCCTGTTCTGAGTGGACCTTTTGCCAATTATCAGGACACAGGGAAGCTGACAGGGCTATATCTGATGGTGATGCCTTTAGCGCCGGGTGCCAGTACGGTGGTGGACAGTGCCGTACTGGCAAATTGCTCGCCAGCGGTGACTGTGGTAGACAATGCTCCGGTTGCGTTTGATTTTGAGCAGTGGGCAGGATCGGATGTGTATCAGCGGCCTACACACTGGGATGTTCTTCCGCCTGTGCCGGATCTGTATGGGGCGCCAGTCGTCTATGCATTGGTTCCATTCTTGGGGAATACGTATTTATCAATGACGGACCAGCCTTCAAAGGTTACGGCGAAGCCGACGACACATGCACAAACCGGAACCTTTGCAACCAAGCTGACCTATCCAGTGCAATTCAATGCGATTTATGCGGCAAGCTTTATTGCGACGCCTACGTTACCGTGGGATGTGAACAACTGGGGTCTGATAGATAGCATTGCCTTCTATATGGCTGGGGATGGAAATCCCGCTACGATTGGATATATTGAATTTGGGTTTGCCAAACAAGGTGTTCCAGGTGATACGGTTGTGGAGGGGCTTGCGGATCCGGCAGGTCCAGGTGTTTATGTGCGTTTCGTTGTGGACACGCTTGATTTACGTGATCCGGACAGTTTCTACCTGGTATTTGCCCTTCTCCGGGTGAATACGACTCCACAACCTACTGACTCTATGCTGTACGATGAGGTGATCATCTACAGTTCCATGCCCAGTACAGGTTTGACGAAGGAGATCTATCCCTTCATGCAAGCCAATCTGTACTATCGGGATGGGCACTTAGTATTGGCGGAATATCCGCAGGGGATGAATGAAGCCCGGATTTTGCTGTACGATGCGAAGGGTCGCCTTGTTCGGGATATGCGGATGCGTGCGCCGGAACGTGCGGTGCGTGTAGACCTGCCTGCAGGTGTGTACAGCTGGCGGGTACTGTTTAACGGTGAGAGGAAAGGAGGGGTTGCGGTTGGAAAGGTAGTGGTGTATTAGGTGAGGAGTTTGTTTGTGTGGGTGGGCGGGGC